>ONMU01000061.1:2518-20014 GCA_900319035.1 uncultured Bacteroidales bacterium | reverse complement strand
TAAGATCTTCGGTACCGTTACCACCCAGAACATCTCTGACGCTCTCAAAGCACAGGAGATCCTGATCGACAAGAAAGTGATCACCATCGCTGAGCCGATTAAGCAAGTAGGTGAGTACACGGCACAAGCTCGTCTCCATCGTGAGGTAAAAGCTGATATCAAGCTGAACGTAGTAGCTGAGTAAAAGAAAAGTTTGAAATGGTTTGAAGTGGTTTGAAATAGTTTGAAATGGTTAACAATGTCAAACCAGCGAAGCTCAAACAACCTCAAACAATGTCAAACCAGCGAAGCTCAAACAATGTCAAACAAATTTAAATTCATTTAAATTATGAAAAAAGGAATTCATCCCGAGAACTACCGTGTAGTAGTTTTCAAAGATATGTCTGACGGTACTCAGTTCTTCAGCCGCTCTACAGCTGCAACGAAGGACACCATCGAAATCGACGGCGTTCAGTATCCGCTGATCAAGCTTGAGATCTCGAACACGAGTCACCCGTTCTACACCGGTAAGTCCAAACTCGTGGACACCGCAGGTCGCGTGGACAAGTTTATGTCTCGCTACGGAAATCGTACTCGCAAGTAATCATGCGAAGGATAATAAGAGCGGACAAGCATGTCCGCTCTTATTTGTTTATTTAAAGATTGGAAGATTTAAAGATTTGAAGATTATGGAAAACACACAACTCTGGAAGGCCTTAGGCCGCAATTTTATTATCTCAATCATCCTTTTCGGAGCCTTGTTAGGTCTCCTGTGGATTGTTGAATCGTGCTTAGGCACCGTTCAACTTCTCAAATGGCACGATCCAGCTTGGGTAGTCGGTATTCCGGCTTCCATCATCGGCGTCGCATATATTCTCACTGTTCGTGACCCGCATAACTACACGGGCTTCTTCGCAGGTATTTTGATGTCCATACTGCTCGGTATTCAGTTTGTACTGCAAGGAGGTTACGACAGTGCGTTTCTCTTCTTTATGATCTTCATCCCGTTCCAGATGATGTCGATCTATAAATGGAGCCGTAAGAAAGACGACGGCGGAGCGAGTTTTGAACCTAAGTTCCTCGATACCCCGCGTCTGTTCCTGTCTATCGGTATTTTCCTGATCATCACCATAGGCGATTGGATCATGGCATCGATAGCTATTTACCACGAGCCGATCATGGATAACCTCGTTCCCAAACTGCTGAACGGTGTGCTGATCTCCTCGTCGTTCCTTGCCAACTACTGGCTTATCTACCGCAAGACGGACAGCTGGGTCTATTGGTTGCTGTACAGCGTAGCAGGTATCGGACTGTTCATCCTCATCCGCAACCCGTTCTCTATTGTGCTGTTCACGTTCTTCTTCGTCATCAACGGTATGGCTTGCTCGGCGTGGATCAAAGCAACCAAGAAGGAAAATCTTAACTGGGCTAAGATTTTCGTTAAATAGTTAAAATGGTCGCTACGCGACGTTAAATTGTTAAAACGTTAAACATGATAAAAAGAAAAGCAGACACGATCTTAAAAGTGTCAGGGCAGGTGGCTCTGATGGAATTTCTCATCGCTAAGATGGGAGGTATGGCAAAATCGTCGGTGAAGCAACTCCTTGGTCAACGGCGCGTCAAAGTAGGTAATGTAGTACAGACACGTCATGACTTCGCGCTCAAAGCCGGGGATACTGTTACCGTCTCTTCCGGACGAGGTAACAGCCAGTTGACGCACCCGAAATTGAAGATCGTCTATGAGGATGACGACCTCATTGTGGTCAACAAACAGCCGGGACTCCTGACCGTCGCTACCACGCCGGGCAGCAAGGAGACCACCGTCATGTCTATCCTGCGCGCGTACGTTAAGAAACAGAACGCGCGCGCGAACATATACGTAGTGCATCGTCTGGATCGTGAGACATCGGGTCTGCTTGTCTTTGCACGCTCTGAGGAGTTGCAACACTATATGCGTCAGTATTGGCGTGAGCTCGTCACCGAGCGTACGTATATCGCTTTGGCGGAAGGGATCTTAGAGCCCCGCGAAGGTAAGATCACCACTTGGCTGACCGAGGACAAACGCAATGCGGTAGTCTATTCCTCACCCGTGGATGACGGCGGCGATATAGCTATTACCAATTACAAGGTACTCAAAACTTCCAACTATGGAACTTCTCTCAACTCTCAACTCTCCACTATCAACTATCAATTAGTGGAGCTTCATCTGGAGACCGGACGCACGAACCAGATCCGCGTACACCTTGCTTCGAAAGGCTGTCCGGTGGTCGGAGACCGCAAGTATGGTCACGGCAACGAGAGCAGCCCTATTGACCGCTTGTGTCTGCATGCCAAAGTGTTGGAGTTTATTCATCCCGTAACGGAGAAAAAAGTGCGTTTCGAGAGTCCCGTTCCCAAAGAATTTAACAGAGTGCTGCAATAAATCCCCATTTTTAGGGATTGCACACGTCCTAAAAAAGCAGTACCTTTGTCGCCGATTTTGGCGACAAAGGATTTTTATGCAGAAGATAGCAGTCATAGGATTACCCAAAAGCGGCAAGAGCTCGCTTTGTCAGGCACTTCAGAGTCTGGCAGGAGACTCCTTGCAGTTTGAGGAGGTGCATGAGCACGATGCGTTGCACGGTCACGTGTACGATGCTGTCTTACAGGTGGTTGATGCCACGAGGCTGGAAGAGTCCTTGGTGCTCGCTACGCACATCATCGACGAGCAGGAGAAGATCGTTCTGGCTATCTGCCGGTACGACCTGCTGTTGGAGACCGATCACTCGCTCAATATCCCCAAATTAGAGCAACTCATCGGTGTGCCTACCTGCCGTGTGTCGGTGAAATGGAACAACGGACTGTCCAACTGTCTGTCCATTTTGCAGGATGTTGCCTCGCGTCGCGTCTCGCACGCACACCCTATTCATCACTTACGTGATCAGGCGGACGAAGAGAGCTACCGCGCGTACGTACATGGTATCCTGACGGAGACCCTGAAGCACGCTAAGAACGACCAGCATCAGACGAGGTTGGAGCGTATCGATAAAGTGCTGACGAATCCGTGGTTAGGTTTCCCGATCATGATGGCGCTGCTCTATTTTGTGTTCTGGTGTACTTTCACGCTCGGCTCCTATCCGCAGGATTGGATAGAGGAAACGGTCGAGATTTCATCTGATTGGATTAGCGAATTAGTGGAACCGAGCTGGTGGAGCAGTCTGCTCATTGACGGTGTGTTAGAAGGCGTAGGAGCCGTCTTGGCGTTCCTGCCGAATATCATCATCCTTTTCTTCTTCATCAGCCTCATGGAGGACTCCGGTTACATGGCGCGTGAGGCATATATCATGGATAGGATCATGCACCACGTAGGTCTGCACGGTCGTAGCTTCGTGCCGATGTTGATGGGTTTTGGCTGTAACGTACCGGCTATCATGGCGGCGAAAGAGATACAGAATCCCAAAGACCGTGTGCTGACGATGCTGATGGTGCCTTTTATGTCCTGCTCGGCTCGACTGCCGGTATATATGCTGTTTGTGGACACGTTCTTCGAGCGCCACAAAGCCTTGGTGATGATCTCGCTCTACGCGATAGGTATCTGCCTGTCCGTGCTGTTTGCTATCATCATGAAACGCACCAAATGGTTCCGGCAAGATAATGACGACACCGTAAACGAGTTACCGGAGTTCCATATGCCGAGGTTCCATAACACCCTCGCGCATATCTGGGAACGCGTGGCGGACTATCTGCAGAAGATCTGCACGGTCATCCTCTGGGCATCCATCATCATCTGGGCATTGGAGTATTTCCCGACGCAGGACTTGGACGACTTGGAGCACTCGTACCTCGCTGCTATCGGTCAGTTCGTCTCGCCGATCATGGCACCGCTGGGCTTTGATTGGAAGATGTCGGTCTGCCTGCTCACGGGTCTGCCTGCCAAAGAAGCGATTGTCTCGACCCTTGCTATCCTCTATGGTGGCGATCTGTCTTCCGCCGGTTTCACACCGCTGACCGCCTTCAGTTTTATGCTGTTCGTACTGCTCTATTTCCCCTGCATCGCAACGATCGCTACGCTGCACCGTGAGGCTGGTAGAAAATGGGCGTGGTTCACGGTCTTCAACTCCCTTTTCCTTGCTTGGTTGATCTCGTTTATCGTCTATCAGGTAGGATTGCTCTTTGCTTGAGCCTCTTCGAACTTAGCTTTCATGGTCGGGTTGCCGTACGTGAGACGTTTGATGGTCACGTCCTGCAGTTTCTTATCCGCCGCATTGAGGTTATCACCCGATTTGATCAGGTTCTCACGCACTTTGGTGAGGTGAGTGATGGTCTTGTCTATCTCGTCTATCGCATCTTGGAACCGCTCATTGGCAAGCCGCACATTGCGTCCGAAACCGTCCTTGAACGCCATCAGTTTCTCCTCGAAATTCGTTACGTCCACCTGCTGCGCTTTGACCAACGCCAACTCGCGCTTGGCATCCAGACTCTTCCGGCTCGTCTGGCATAAGAGCGTGATGAGCGGTACAAAGAACTGCGGACGGATGACGTACATCTTCTCATAGCGGTGACTCATATCGACGATACCACCGTTGTACAGATCGCTATCCGGCTCCAAGAGCGAGACTAAGACCGCATACTCGCATCCTTTCTTGCGGCGGTCGGCGTCTAACTTGGTCAGGAAATCTTCGTTCTTATGCTTGGTGGCGGTCTCGTCGTTCTCGTTCTTCATCTCGAACATGATGGAGATATACTCCACCCCGTCGTCCGAACTGTCACGGAAGACAAAATCGCCTTTCGTTCCTTCCACCACCTCGTTGTCCTTCTCGAAATACGCATAGGGGAACAGCGGACGGATGCGTGCGAACTCGGTCGCACAATGCTGCTCGAGGGTCTCTCCGACCATCTTCGTGGACAGACGCAGTTTCATATCCTTGTAATACGCCACTTGGTCTTGCAGCGCCTTGACTTGCTCCGCCATCTGATTGCGCAGGACAGCTAACTCTTGCTCTTTCTTGGCATATGCCTCGGTAGCCTGTTGACGTAACTGCATGACCGCAATCTGTTTCTGCTGGTCGGCTTGCTGTAACTGTGCCTGCATCGTCTGCAACTGAAGCTCCGAACGGCTCTTTTGCTCGGATAACTGCGCTTTGATAGAAGCCAACTCCGCCTCCTGACGAGCCTGCTGCGCACGCTCTAACTCATGGATCCGACGAGCTAACTCTTGCTCAAACTCACTGTTTTTCACCTGATTAAGCAGCAAGGCGTAATCCGCTTCATCAACGCTGAACGTGTTGCCGCATTTGGGACATTTTAACTCTTTCATACTACGTGACCGTTTTGCGGTGCAAAGATACACAAAAAAAATGACATACGCAAGTACGTACGTCATTTTTTTTGTATCCGCCAAGATTGGCGGATAGTTTGAGTGATTAGTGCAGCTCAGCTGAGTACGTCTTAGCCACAGGGGCACGACGTACTTCGCTGATTAGTGCAGCTCAGCGAGGTACTTGATAGTACGAACCATCTGGCTGGTATAGCTGTTCTCGTTGTCGTACCAGCTAACAACCTGTACCTGATAGGTATCCTCGTCGATCTTAGCTACCATGGTCTGGGTTGCATCGAAGAGCGAACCGAACTTCATACCGATTACATCGCTCGATACGATCTCATCCTCGGTGTAACCGAAGGACTCGGTCTGAGCAGCCTTCATAGCTGCGTTGATACCCTCTTTGGTGATGTCTTTACCCTTAACTACTGCTACGAGGATCGTAGTAGAACCGGTCGGAGTCGGAACGCGCTGTGCGCTACCGATCAGCTTGCCGTTCAGCTCAGGGATAACGAGACCGATAGCCTTAGCAGCACCGGTGCTGTTCGGAACGATGTTCTGAGCTCCCGCACGGCTACGACGGAGGTCACCCTTACGTTGCGGACCGTCCAGAATCATCTGGTCACCGGTGTAAGCGTGGATAGTGGACATGATACCGCTCTGGATCGGAGCGTATTTGTGCAGAGCTGCTGCCATCGGAGCGAGGCAGTTGGTCGTACAAGAAGCTGCGGAGATAACTTTATCTGCCGGGGTCAGGGTCTTGTGGTTAACGTTGTAAACGATGGTCGGAAGATCGTTACCTGCAGGGGCAGAGATAACTACTTTCTTAGCGCCGGCTTGGATATGAGCCTCAGCTTTTGGTCGATGCCCAGCTCACCCCAAGGCAGCTCAGCTGCGTTCGGCTTAGCGTAGATAGTGATCTCCTTGCCGTCAACAGTGATCGAACCCGGAGTAACGACGGTCTTACCGTCCTCTGCGAGAACTGCATCTTTGTATGCTACAGTGTGCTTGCCCTCACCGAACTTACCTGCGAAACCACCCTGAGCGGTGTCGTATTTCAGAAGGTGAGCCAACATCTTCGGGCTGGTCAGGTCGTTGATTGCAACTACCTCATAACCCTCAGCTTCGAACATCTGACGGAATGCCAGACGACCAATACGGCCGAAACCGTTAATTGCTACTTTTGTCATAGTAATAAATTGTTTTAATTGTTATTTTTGTTTGATATCGTTTGTCTGTGTTTCCAAAACTCTTTTCTTTGAAAAGCGCTACAAAATTACTACTTTTTTCGCATGTATGCAAATAAATCGTACAAAAATCTTAATTTTGTAATGTTTTTTTGTCAAAAATGGCATTATTTGCGCCCAAAGTCCGCAGGAATCTCTCCCCACGATTTTGTGTCCCATTTATAGATAGGGGTTGTCCAAGTGTTATCGTGAAGCCACATCTCCGCTTTGCGGAGCATGAAAAAGAGGTCTTGGTTTTGGGCATTCCATTCGATCTTGGTATCCGCGTGACCTTTCTTGAGCCATGAAAGCGCCGTACGGCTGTCGGTATAGAGTGCCCACGGCAGGTTGTTCTGCTTGAGGTACGCCAAACCGAGCACAATCGCCAAGAACTCACCGATATTATTCGTTCCGCCGTTGAACGGTCCGCGGTGGAAGACCTCGGTACCGGTATCGGCTATCACGCCCCGAAACTCCATCACACCCGGGTTGCCGCTACAGGCCGCATCCACTGCCAAAGCAGGGAGAATAGGATTGGAGATTGGACATTGGACATTGGACATTGGAGATTTGTCTTGCTCACTTTGGGGTTTGCGGATGATGTAGTTCTCCGGCGAAGAGGCGAAAGCCTGCTCGGCTTCGGGACGGGAAGCGAAACCTTTGTATTTCGCTCCCTGAACACCCTTGACCTGTGCTTCGCAGTCCTCCCAAGTATCATAGATACCGGGGGTCTTACCGGACCACACGACGTAATATGCTGCTTTTTTCTTACTCATTCACGATGATTTTTTTGGCAGTACGTTCACCGTCTATCTCTTCGATCACGACGTAGATACCTTTACTCGGTTGCCCCTTAATTGCACGACCCATCGCATCGTACATCTCGGTCTGCACCTTATTCGGCTCGGGTCCTGCACTACGGCTCGGCTGCACGTCCTCGAAGTCCTGCGGACAGGTGTAGATGGTCTTGCCGTCCTTGGTCTGCATGACGCACTGATAGGTACCCTTCAGTCCTTTGCTGTAATACAGTCTCTGCTGAGTCTCGCCGTACATCAGCGAACCGTTTTTGTACCACTGATAGGAGACAAAACGGTTATCGGCATTGCTGATAAAGAGCACGTCCGTCCATTTGCTGTACATCAGATCTCCGGCTGCCAAGGTGAAGTTCACCGTAGCTTGCGACGAGCAGTCCGAACCCGACTCGCCTACCGTCACGGTAGCGGTATAATCACCTGCTACCAGTTCGGCACCGCGCGGGAAGGAGATGTCCGAACCCACGGCTGTACCTGCATAATGCACATCGTTGATCACCACGTCAAACACATCCGGATTACCTGCTGTAGTCTTAAACGGAATGAGGATGTTCGCCTCGTTGTCGCAGAACATATCCATCGGTTTGATCGTGATAGCCGGAACGGCATAAACGGTGAGGATAAGGCTGTCAAGACCTACCACGATTGTATCCGTCTGTCCTACCGTTCCTGAATAAACGGTGCCTTTCCAAGTCACGGTCTGACCCTCACAGATAGTGGTATCCAATTTCTCGCAGCTCACACGTGTCGGCGGAGTGAACGGAGTGCTGGAGGTCGTACAGGTCGGAGTAGCCTCATAGGCAGCTATCACCGTGTGCGATACGGCAGCACCGATATCCGTCAGTTTGAAAGCGACGGTCGTACTGGTTCCTGTAGCAACAATAGTCGTGTCTTTCGAGCCGGAGAGCACGATATTACGTCCTGTCGCATCGTACGGAGTCACTAACGATACCGAAACGGGATAATCATTGTCTTTGCATTGCACTGTAGTCGGAACGCTCACCGTCACCGAACTGATCACCGGTGAGAAAGGAACGGTCGGCAGGGCATAGTCCTTGACGCAACTATTCGTGCCGTCAAACGACACATGCAGCACATGGTTGTTCTTGCCGTCCGCAGGGATGTTCGCCACCGTCAGACCGGTCAGGGTCTGTTTGGTAGGATCGTCGATAGTATAGGTAGCTGTCTGTTTAGGCAGTGCATCTACCCAATAAGTCATTGTACCTCGCTGGTAGGTGTAGTCCAGATCGAAGGTCAGCGTCGTTGTCAGATCGGTACAACCCGGGTCGCTGAACGAGATATGGAGTGTGTCTATCGTCGGTACCACCGGCGCATCAGTCGTCACACCGCTGATCTGAGCCGTCGTCCAATCCTCGAAATAGGCGTCCCACGTATGAGTAGCCGGAATCAGACCGGTGATGACGATATCCTTGTCCAAGGTGGTCGGCGTGTCAAAAGGAGCAGAGACCGCATAGGGGTACTCTGTGTTCGTCGTCACGTCCTTGATGATCAGCTGTCCTTTGGGGTTCTGGTACTCCACATGCATCTTCACGGTGTAGTTCGGCTCGGCATCGCAAGCCAGAGGCACTACCGTTGCCGTGAAGGCATCTACTTTCGGCTCATGGGCGGTGACAACGAACTGTTGCTGCGACTTCACCACTTTCGACACCGTGCTGATGGGATGAAACTGGATGTCATCCAAAGCAAAGTCATTACCTACATTGAGAACGTTGTTATTGAGGTTCACCACGGAGATCGTCACGTTATTACAATCCTCGTCGGCGAAGAACGTTTGCGAACATTGATGCCAGATATTATTGCGGAACTCGGGGTCTGCCAAGTTCAGTTCTCTCGACTCCCACACTTTTGAGTTATACTCGATACGGAATTTGAACCGTGCAGCATTGTCCATCTCGCCGTAGTTATTGATGTTCGCTGCCCAGAAAGAGAGCACATAGGTCGTACCTTTCTGCAGTTTCAACTTGCTGCTGGTAGCCGTCGTTGCGTACCACGCTTTCTTATTGGCTCCTTCCTCACCCGTTGCTGCATCAAAGAGGGCGAAGTTCGTACCGGATTTAGCTTCCACCTTGGCGTACGTCGGGTAGAAATGATAGGCGCTGCGGACTACCGCAAAACCGTTGCTCTTCTCGCTCTCTGCCAACGAACAGGTATCGTAGAAATTCATCTGCGAAGCGCTGTTGTTGTATATGCCCCAGAAATTATTATCGCTGATGGTACTCTTGTGCTTGTAGGTACCATAACCGGTAGCGTCCTCATAGTCGCCGTTCTTGATGATATCCTCCATCGAACCGCTGGCAGGATAATACTCCTTGTAGGTATAGGTGGTGGTAGAGTCCTTGCTATACGGATCGATGACGAGTACCTGCGGTGCGCCTTCGATCGTATCGCCGTTGGCGAGCCAGACATAAGTGTTCGCCGGGTCATAGTCTTTCGGTGTGAGCACAAAGGTCTTTCCCGTCAACGAATCCACATTCACCACTTCCACCGCCTCGCGGGCATTCGGTACATCAATGGTGATTTGCTTGGAGCAGTTAGACTGATCGCCTGTGAAATAAGCCGTTGCCGTAGTTTTCTTTCCGTCCTCAGTAGCAGCCGGCACACCGTACAGCGAGAAAGCCTGCGGACTCTTCGGGTCGGTGATCGTCGTCGAGACACCGTCGCAAGAGATCACCAGATCACCGCTTGCCTTGCCGAAAGCCACCATACCGTCCAGCGTATAGGTGTTATCATCGGCGTTCACATTCGAGACCGCTGTCTCAAACGAGGTGATCTCGCAATCCAAATCACAACTGGTGGAATTGGTCTTGATCTGAATCAGTCTCCTTCCGGAGGGGATACTGGAGTGCAGATAATAATAGATCTCGCCGTTGGGCAACGTAACCGGTAACTGGTTTTTGTTCTGATCAATCTGATCGTCGATACCGTCCATCGCTATGCCCGTAGTACCGGACAGCACTTCCGTCCACGTGATACCATCGTACGACATATACCACCCGTGCCCTTTCACGTCGCTATAGACGTACTGCGTCTTGGTGTCATTCAGTTTGACCCGCAGCGAGAACGGACCGTTCAGGTCGTTCGGGCATATACTGATCTGCTCCATCGTCACACCGCCGCTCACGATCGAGGAAGCCGAAGGAAGCGTACCGGCTTTCGGCGCAAATCCTTTCCAGTTAGCCGTTGCTCCGCAGTAGATATTGATAAAGTTACAGCTACAATCACCGTTGTCCGGTATGTTGATGTCGCAACTCTGATTCCATTTATTATTCCAGTTACCTGCCGTACCGCTCGGATCCTTACGAACCACGATCACACGGTCGTACCACGGGTTACTGCCGCTCATCGTGCCTACAAACACATTGCTGCCCGGCTCCGTGGGGTTCAGCGTCATCCATTCGTTGTTAGAGGCGTTGGTACTCTGGAAGAAATAAAGGAACAACTTGGCATTATCGTTCTTCCAATTGAATTTCTGATCTCCCTCTTCGGAGGCACTCTGGTCGGAGTTGAGATACACCTGTTCGCCTGCTGTGTACATACGTGCATTCACGCTCAGCGTCATGCTCATCAATAAGCCTAAAACGATATATTTAACGTTCTTCTTAGCCACAAGGGCACGATTAACTTCGTTTTTCATAGTAGTCCCTCCTTATTGTTCGATTACCACATTTTCGTTATATACCACTTTGATCTCCACACGGCGGTCACGACGCATCTCTTCGCGTTCGAGATCTTCGTTCGGGATACGCGAACCATGACCTGCCGTCACGATGCGGTTCTTGTCCACACCGCAGCTTGCTAAGTAATTAGCGACCGTTCGTGCGCGGTTAGCAGAGAGTATATCGTTGTACTCGTCCTGACCTTCCGACGAAGCGTGACCGTCAATCATGATCTTAGCATCCGGCACACGGTTCAGCGCCTCCACAATGGAGTTGAGGTAGAACATCGCCTTATTGGTCAACTGATAGCTGTCAAAAGCGAAGTAGATCTTATTGAATCGCTCCACCTCTTCCGCCACCTTGCGGATATGAGCCGGTACGGGCTTGAGCTCCTCAGGCTGTGCCTCGACGGTCGTGTCCGCACGAGCGATGAGGATCGTGTCCTGACGGGTCACATAGGTGCGGTTGGTATCGACGCGCATGAACGGCTCGAAGTAATCCTCCGTCTCATGCTTCTCCGGCTTGATATAATGCCAGTGAATACCGATCTTCAAACCTGCTTCCCAAGGATGAGAAGCGTTTGCCAAAGTGGTGGCATAGGCACCCTTGTATTCGTTCATGAAGGTGTATGTATCATCCTTCCAACCGAGGTCTTCTTTGGTCGAACTGTTGGCATTATTCATCGATATATTGAAATACCCGCCTACCAACACATCTATCTGTTTCGTCACGGGGAACAAAGCGCCCAGATCCACAAAGAACGTAGCCTGCGGTCGAACGCTCATCTTGCCTTTCGACTGCGGGGCATCCTTATAGTCCTTGCGTCCGAACTCATGCATATCGGTCAGCGTCAGGTTCCATGCCGGATAAAAACCCGAATGGTCAATCACACCTTCCTGCACCTTATACCGTTTGGAGACAGAGAAAGAGGGTGCGATACCAACGGCAGCGAAGATACCGGCTTTCCAATGCTCCTTGCGCATCTGGAACTGCATCGAGATAGGAATACCGATGTTATATATCGCCTCACGCTCACGCCAAGTGTCCACCGCCGAGGTGTGGTCATAATGCTGCTCATAGTCCGTATCGGTCTGATCTTGCCAATGATACCGACCGCCTATATGCGCGTACGATACATAATTAGTAAACCAAAGACCGGCTCCTACGCCCCAGTTCGGGTGAAAGAAATAAGCGTACTGCAGTTGGAGCAAGGCGCTGAACGAACCGTTCACGCGGTTATCCGATCCTTCCAACTTATACCCAAGGCTTCCATAACCCAAACCCACATGCGCTTGGATATAATGTCCTCGGCGGTCGGTCGAATCGGCAGCAATAACCACCTCACGTTGCTTAGCAACGCTGTCCGGCACCTCCACTGTACTCACCACAGTATCCGTAACGGTACGGATGACCGTGTCATTGTAATGACGGATAATCGTGTCGTTTTGCGCGACCACTGGCATCTGAAACAAGAGTGCCAATAAGAAAACCCATTTGTGTCTCATGATAGTAGTTTGTTATACGTGTGTTTTTGTAGTCCGAGCGGGAATCGAACCCGCATTTGAGCTTTAGGAGAGCCCCGTTCTATCCATTGAACTATCAGACCGTGGGCCTTTAGCAATGCGACGGGAATTCCCCGTATTCCTCGAAGGTGTAATTGAGGAAGTCATTCATCGGTTTGGCAGCTTTGGCGATGTCGACGATTTGTTCGATGAAATCGGGAGAAGTCACCGTTTCATCGCTCAGCGGCACCGACACCGTGTACATCTTATGCTTGAGCCATTCGGCATGTATAAAATTCGGATCAAAACCCGCGGGCACTTTCTTCAGACCCGTGCCCCAATAACTGTCAAAATCCTGCGCAAAGTATTTCTTCCATGATTTGGAACCCATAATCTGCTCCACCTCTTCGTAGTTGGCTTCTATCTCCGTGCGCAAAGCCTTTAACAACTCTTTGCCCGGATCCCAGATACCGGCAGTAAACATACACTGTCCGGGCTGAATATGTACGTAATAACCGCCGCGCATGGATTTCTTGCCCCACGTCTTCGGTTGCCCGGGTACGCCGGTAGCCGGAAAGACTCCAAACCACTCTTTATACGGACGCTTGTCTGCCGAGAAACGGATGTCACGGTTGATGCGCCAGATGCAGTCCTTCGGCTGAAGACCTTTGAGCGTCGGATCGAACTCCTTCAGACGGGCGATATATTCCGTTGAAAACGCCACAAATCGATCTCGGCACGCTTGGTACCGAGCTCTGTTAGCGTCAAACCAATCTTTGTTGTTATTCACCGCCAACTCTGCCAAAAAATCCAATGTCTCTTTCATTTACCATTTAACGTTCACGTAGTGAACCATTTTAACTCTTTAACGTTCACATAGTGAACCATTTTAACTATTTAACAATTTAACGCAACGTTCCAAACTCTCACGCCAGTGAGGTATGGTAACGTTGAAAGTCTTCTTGAACTTCGACTTATCGAGTACGCTGTAGTGCGGACGCGGGGTCTTGTATTGATATTCTTCCGATAAAATCGGGCGAACTTGACATCCGTTGATACCTGCTGCCTCGTGGATTGCGAGGGTAAAATCGTACCACGAGCATACACCTTCGTTCGTAAAATGATAGATACCTGCGTGCCAAACAGGCGACTCAATCACGGCAAAGATCGCTTGTGCGAGGTCGGCTGCATAAGTCGGAGTACCGATCTGGTCAAAGACCACGCCTAACTCTTTTTTCTCTTTGCCCAGACGGATCATCGTCTTCACGAAGTTATTGCCATACGTCGAGTACAACCACGCCGTACGCAGGATCACCGCCTCGGGACAAACCGCCAACAGGGTCTTCTCACCGGCGTATTTAGTACGTCCGTACGCTGTACGCGGAGCCACCGGATCCGTCTCTCGGCAAGGCACATGCTCATCGCCGGAGAACACATAATCGGTGCTCACATGAATGACCTTCACGCCCTGCGTGCCCAACACGCCCAAGGCGTCAGCATTGATCTTCATCGCCGTTGCCTCGTCTTCCTCCGCCTTATCTACGTTCGTATAGGCAGCACAATTGACAATCAGATCAATAGCATTCTTCTCCACAAAAGCCGATACGGCTTCCTTGTCGCATATATCCAATGCGAACGTCTCTTCCGCCGGAACTACGTCCGTGAAGAAATACCGATGTTTCGCGTGCTCTTTACTCAACACACGCATCTCATTGCCTAACTGTCCGCTACTTCCGGTTATTAAGATATTCATAAAGTTATTTACGATATAACGATATTACGTAATTACGACATTTAAAATGGCGAATCGAAATCTGCCATTTTGGGATGTTTGGTGTCTTTGGGGCTAATGATGCGCAACTCTGCCGGGACTTGCCAATCGATCGCCAAATCCGGGTCGCTCAGCAGCAGTCCGCCATCTGCCTCGGGGTGATAGAGGTTATCGCATTTATAGGTAAAGATCGCCTGATTGCTCAACACCGAGAAGCCGTGTGCAAAACCACGGGGAATAAAGAACTGCCGTTTGTTCTCCTCGCTCAGCTCCACGCTGTACCATTGTCCGAAAGTGGGGCTGTCCTTACGCAGATCCACCGCTACATCCAACACCCTACCTACCGTGCAGCACACTAACTTAGCCTGCGTATAAGGAGGACGCTGGAAATGCAAACCGCGTACCACACCGTAAGACGAACAACTCTGGTTGTCCTGCACGAACTGCGCATCAATACCTGCCTCGCGGTAACGCTGCTCGTTGTACGTCTCCACGAAATACCCGCGTGCATCCTTGAATACCTGCGGCTCAATCACCAACAATCCCTCAATCGGAGTCTTAATAATATTCATTAGTTTATGTACGATTTAACGATTTACGATTTACGATTCACAAAAAAGTGCACAAAGATACGACAAAAATTTCACATATGCAAATAAAAAAGAATTTTTTATAAAAAAAAGCACCCAAGAGGGTGCGTTTGGCTATCTGCTGAAGGGAAGACAGCGGCAAGGGAAGCTCTTTTGGCGGGTCTCGCGGTCATAGGGAGAGAGGGCATAAGAGAGTTTGATACCGACATCAAAAAGCGCACATTGGCTCACTAACTGCCGCCCTTGACGAGTAGCTTCCATGACCGGTGTGAGGAGCCTTTGCAACGGAAAACCGTCACGTGTGTCACTCAGCATGATCATGCTCTCGGCAGAGCTATGAACCGGCGAGTATTGGGTAAAACAGTAGTCGAAATAGGCGCCTACGATGAGGTACGAACGATGATTACGCGACCATGTATGCAAAGGAATCCGATAACTCAGCTCCGTAGCTAACCACCATTGTACTTTCGGCAGGTCTGTTTTGCCGCTGTTGGTCATCGTAAAATCCCGCGAAGCCGCCAAAGGGAACGACTCCTCCACGCGGTTGTCATAATCCGGATAATAGACCGAGAGAGCGGTATGAGCGGCTTTCTGTTTCCACGAAGTGGACATCGGGAAGACCGCTTTGGCGCCTACATAAAACAAGAAACGGTCATACGAAAACGCTATCTGCAACGGTACTCCAACCGACCAAGACGTATAGCGTTCGGTGAGACGACCGATGGTATAGTCAATCTCCATTCGTTGGTTATCGACATCGATAGTCGTATATTGGTCTTCGTAATTCGTCTTGGCAAAGCCAGCTTGGTGGCAGTCCAACGTCAGACCCGTTCGAAAACCTATCACGTACGGCGAGAGATAGGTATAATAGACCTGCGCACCGCCCTGAAAACCCACTTGTTTGTTCACATAGACCGTTTTCGAAGACCAGCCTGCCACACCACCATGAACACCCATTTCAAACAGGTGTTCGGCATGAACCATCATCGGCAACAATACTATGTAAAGGAGGAATTTTCTCATGGTATCAGTCTCTTCTCCGTCCATTTCCGATCTCCCTGCTCATAGCGGTAGAGATACACTCCGTGTGACACTTGGTTTTCCTGTACCGGTACACCATGACTATCGTAGATCCGCACGCGAATCGGCTCTTCCACCTGCGGTTTTCCGATCTCCAAGATATTCGACCAGATCGTCTGACCGTTATCCATCTCTACCCGCAGTTGGAATCGTCCGCAGAGCTCGTTCTGCTCGCTGTAGTCATCACCGTTAGCACCGGGTATCGGGACTTCGTTTTTGTACCATTGATACGTACGCGCTGAACTTTGAGGGAAGAAACGAGCCAAAGTCACATTGTCCAACAACAACTGCCAGTTGTATTTATTGACGATGATCTGCCACAATTTCTCGCAATGGAACGTATCCAGACGCAGCACATAGTTCGTACCGGTACACTCCGTCCATTTCGGGTGTGGCATTTCCCGTTCTTGCGTCTCTGCTTGTTCAAACACAAAAGTCTGACCGCCTATCGTCCACGTAAAAGGCATCAAGGTGTCGCAGACCGTGGTGTCAGCAATGATAGTCACCACATTGGGACAACACACTTGTGTACCTAAAGTCAGTACACGGAGCAGACTGTCACAGCCACGTTGGTTCTTATACAAGATCTCATACGTGGCAGGTTCTGTATACAGCGTATCTCGCCAGCTATACGGCATCAGCGTGTCGCAGACCGTGGTGTCAGCAGTAATAGTGATCAACTCCGGGCAAGGCGGTACAGGCGGTTCGCAATGCTTCGTAGCTACGTGTAACTCATAGTATATACTGTCGAACCCGCAGTGACTATATACCGTATCCCGTAGGGTGTCTACGATTGCGTACTCTTTGCCTCGCCATGCGATCTGCTGAAGCGTGTCGCACACCGTCGTGTCCGTCCGTATCGTGTCCGGTGTCATGCAAAGACGAATCTCGATGTCGTCCAGCGCAAAATCATTACCGTTACCATTGGTCACATTGTTGTAAATAGTAAGCCGGATAGCGGGTATACCGGTCGGCACAATGAAATTCATACCCACCAGATACCATGGTGATGAATACTGCCAATCGGTCTTAACGGCTAAGTCCTCCGCAAACGGAATCTGCTGCGTGTTCTTTTCCACCAAGGTCTCACCTGTCTGTGGATTCGTCAGCACGAACTTCAGACATGGAGCAATAACCGGCCCCCTGTTTCGGGTGTACCAATCGTATTGAAACCATGTGAACACATTTGCCACATAGGCGCTGAAAGTCAATTCGATACCTTCGCAAAGACCGCTTATCTCCGTTTGGTAGAACTGCTGATTACCTCCGCTACCGTCTATCTCCATAAAATACCCACGAGAGTAATCGTTCGGATAGGTATGGTCATCCTGAATGTACCATTGGGAGCGATAGGTGGATTGGTCCGCACCGGGCAAAGACCATCCGGTGGTATCGCCGTTACAGTAACCGGATTTGGTGACAATATATTTGCCGGAACCCATACTACGGAAAACGTCATTGGTTACCTGCGTATAACTCATGCCCGGCACGGGGTTGGTACCTACCCTCGGATCGGACGGGTCATTGCCGCCGAAGTCCTCTCGGAAAAGGAGTATGCCG
>ONMU01000061.1:0-2506 GCA_900319035.1 uncultured Bacteroidales bacterium | reverse complement strand
GGAGTATGCCGTCCATACAAAGTTCTTCTATGGGCGGTTCCGGCGGCTCACATTCGTTCACTCTCAGTCGGAAGGGTTCACTCATCGCACGGCAGTTGACGCTCTCTATAGTACCGTCTCCGGAGACGGCTACTTTATACCAACCTGAATCGGTTTTCTGGATGGTGCTGAAAGTGAGAATTCCTCCGTTGAAACCGAACATTTCCGACCATGTGACGCTGTCCGTAGAGTGCCACCATTTATAGGCTAAAGGTTCGGCAAACGTACCATCGTTGGTAAAGTTGGCGGTGAGGGTGGTCGCTGTGTTTTCGCACACTTCCGGCTCTCCTTCTATCGTCACCGGCGGAGCGCACAAACGGATTTCAATGTCATCAATAGCAAAATCGTTTCCGTTTGAACCGGTGGCATTATTGTAAATGGTCAGTTTGATACTATTCTGTCCGGCAGGAACGGTAAAATTCATACCCACCAACCGCCATTCAACAGACTGTTGCCAGCACATATTATCTCCGATAAAAGAGGAATCAAAAGGTATGTCTCCGGTGTCGTACATCGCTAACTCCGCATCAGTTGTCGGATCAGCGAGCACGAATTTCAGCCGCGGATATGCGTATGTACCCGGGCGTCCGATATACATACCCCAGGTCATGACATTCGCTACATAAGCAGAGAAAGTCAGGTGCGACCCCTCACAAAGCCCGTCTATGGTCGTTGAGTAAAAAGCTGCGTTGTCACCAAGACCGTCTATCTCCAATAGATACCCGCGTGTCAGGTCGCCGAAATAGGTGTGGTCATCTTGCAAGTGCCATTGAGAAGTACCATTCCCGTTACAATAGCCCTGCTTGGTGACCAAGTATTTACCGCCTCCCATACTTCCGAGCACATCGGTCGTTACCTGCGTATAACTCATGCCCGGCACGGGGTTGGTACCTACCCTCGGATCGGACGGGTCGGAGTATGCCGTCCATACAAAGTTCTTCTATGGGCGGTTCCGGCGGCTCACATTCGTTCACTCTCAGTCGGAAGGGTTCACTCATCGCACGGCAGTTGATGTTCTCAATATTCCCGTCTCTGGAAACGGCAACTTTATACCAACCCGAGTCGGCTTTCTGAACGGCATTGAAAGCAAGGATTTCTCCGTTGAAACCGGACATTTCCGACCATGTAACGCTATCTAAAGAGTGCCACCATTTATAGGCTAAAGGTTCCGCAAACGTACCATCGTTGGTAAAGTTGGCGGTTAGGGTTGTTGCCCCGTTTTCGCACACTTCCGTCTCTCCTTCTATCGTCACCGGCGGAGCGCAGAGGTGAATCTCGATGTCATCCAGCGCAAAATCGTTGCCGGTAGAAGAGCCGCTCGCGTTATTGCGGATACTCAATTGCACAGAATTGATGCCTTCCGGCACAGTAAAATTCATACCGATCAATTGCCAGTCGGCTGTCTCTCTCCATGGTTTGGCATAGTTATTCCAATCGTGCGCAATAGTGTCCGTGTTGTATCGTGCCAATTCTGCGCCGGTCTCCGGATGAGTAAGGACAAAAGACAACTTGGGATGCACGTAATTTCTGTTACGCCACGCGTTATATTGTCCGGCAGTAGTCAAGTTCGCCACATAGGCAGAGAAAGTCAACCTTGAACCGGCGCAGAGGTCATTGATCACGGTACTATAGAAGACGTCATCACCGCTTCCCCTACCGTCAATCTCCAGCAGGTATCCGCGTGTGGTATCGCCAAAATACGTATGGTCATCCATTATATGCCAGACGGAGTAGGTTTGAATAGTAGAATTGCGATAACCTCGTTTGGCGACCAGATAGCAACCCGTACCCATTCCGGCTCCCGGATCGCTGGTCTGCAACTTATAAATCTGCGTATAACCGCTACTCATACCCGAGACAGCAGTCCTGCCTACAGCAGGATCACTCGGGTCATTCCCTCCGAAATCCTCCCGAAACAACAACGTCCCGTTCACGCACAACTCCTCCTGCGCCACCACCGGCATCGCAAGCAATATCCCCAAAAATATACTCCAGAAACGTTTCATTTTGTAACCTCATCTTTGCGCTGCAAAGATACTGCTTTTTTTTCATATACGCAAGAAAAAAGAGAAAAATCGCCCGATTTGAGCGATTTTTCTTCCTTCGTACATCGTACATTTGTACATCGTACATTAGTGCATCGGCTTTTATCCTTGGTGTTCCGCGTCATACGCCTCTTTCTCGAGTTTTCAGAGGAAGGCACGCATGGTCTTTTTGCCATTGTTAAAATTTGGTTTTAATGTTCGTTAATACTTTGTTCATTGCCCCGGCATTTAATGCCGGATTTTTCTTCTTCTTTTGCAGGGCGATGTCATCGCCCGCTCTCTTCCCTCCTCCACCCTTCCCCGTTCGCCGCCCGCCCTATGCATCCGCCAAGATTGGCGGATCGGGCGGCGCTCTCTTTCCCTCCCTTCGTTGAGCGTTCATATTCTCCGGGCGATATCATCGCCCGCTCTTACCATCCCCC
>ONMU01000028.1 GCA_900319035.1 uncultured Bacteroidales bacterium | reverse complement strand
ACGCTGACAAAGTACAGCTGACGGGTAACAAATGGAACGATCGCGTTTATGTACGCTACACCGGTTTCCCGGGTGGTCAGCGTGAGTTCACTCCGGCTGACCTTATGGCAAAAGGAGCTGACAAACTCGTTCGTCGCGTAGTAAAGGGAATGCTGCCCAAGAATCGTCTCGGCGCTCGTCAGATCACCAATCTGTACATTTTCGCTGGTGCAGAGCACAACATGCAGGCACAGCAACCGAAAGTAATTGATATTAACACCTTGAAATAATAGAAGAAAATGGAAACAGTTAATGCATTAGGACGTCGTAAAGAGGCAGTTGCCCGCGTTTACGTAAATGATGGTGCCGGCAAGATCGTGATCAACGGTCGCGACATCGAGACATATTTCCCGTCTTCTATTCTGCGCTACATCGTTCTCCAGCCGCTGAACAAACTCGGCGTAGCTGAGAAATACGATATCAAGGCAAACCTTGATGGTGGTGGCTTCAAAGGTCAGGCAGAGGCTCTGCGTTTGGCTATCGCTCGTGCGCTGGTGAAAATCAATCCGGAAGACAAGGCTGCGTTGAAGGCAGAAGGCTTCATGACTCGTGACGCTCGTGAGGTTGAGCGTAAGAAACCGGGTCAGCCGAAGGCTCGTAAGCACTTCCAATTCTCCAAACGTTAATCGGAAGAACAACTCCAAATCGTGTGGACTCCTTAGGGATTACCACACGATTGTTTTGGAGACTCAAACGCATGTGCGTGCGCGTATATTTAATAATGTGTTATGCGCGTGAACGAGTATTCCAAAATGAAAGGAGAAATAATAATTATTTATTAATCATTATTCATTAAAAACAAAATGAGAACAAATTTTGATCAACTTCTCGAGGCTGGCGCACACTTTGGTCACCTCAAACGTAAATGGAATCCGGCAATGGCTCCTTACATCTACATGGAGCGCAACGGTATTCACATCATCGACCTCAACAAGACTGTCGTTAAGATTGACGAGGCAGCAGAGGCTCTCAAGAATCTTGCCCGCAGCGGACGTAAGGTACTCTTCGTTGGTACGAAAAAGCAGGCTCAGGAAGTCGTAGCTGCTCGTGCACAGGAGGTACAAATGCCGTACATCACTGAGCGTTGGGCTGGTGGTATGCTCACCAACTTCCCGACCATCCGTAAGGCTGTGAAGAAAATGGGTCAGATCGACAAGATGATGACCGATGGTACACTCGAGAACGTTTCCAAACGTGAGAAACTGCAAGTTACCCGTCAACGCGAGAAACTGGAGAAGAACCTTGGTTCTATCGCTGATATGACTCGTCTGCCGAGCGCAGTATTCGTAGTGGACGTCATCAAAGAGAAGATTGCCGTTGCAGAGGCTAACCGTCTGGGAATTCCTGTATTCGCTATCGTTGATACGAACTCGAACCCCAACAACATTGATTTCGTCATCCCTGCTAACGATGATGCAACAAAAGCTATCGATGTAATCCTTGGCGCAGTATGCGAGGCTATCAAAGAGGGTCTTGAGGAGCGCAAAGTAGAGAAAGCAGACGAGAGCGCTGCAGAGGAGCAGGCTAACACCGAGGCTCCGGCACCGAAAGAGCGTCGTCAGCGTATCCGCAAAGCTGCCCCGAAAGCAGAGGCTGAGAAAGTAGCTCAGGCTGCTGCTCCGAAAGAGGCTGCAGAATAAATTGAAAGTTTGTTTATCGGTTGATGGGTGGATAAGTTTATTCGTGATTAACCCTTTAAACAGGTTGACCAGTTTAACTACCCATTAACCAATAAACTCATTAACCCATTAACAAAAATCAGAGATTTTTATGGCTGTAACATTAGCAGATATCAAAAAACTGCGCGATATTACCGGCGCAGGTATGATGGACGTAAAAAAGGCTCTCGAAGAGGCAAACGGCGATTTCGAGGTTGCGAAGGACTTGCTCCGCAAGCGTGGACAGGCTATCGCAGCTAAACGTAGCGACCGTGAAGCATCGGAGGGTTGCGTTCTCGCTAAAGTAAAAGGTAACTTCGGCGCTATCGTTGGCGTGAAGTGCGAGACCGACTTCGTGGCAAAGAACGAGGACTTCGTTGGCATGGTTAAACTGATTCTCGATGCTGCTTTGGACAACAAAGTACAGAGCAAAGAGGATCTGGCTGCTCTTAAGATCGGCAATTTCACCGTTGCAGAGATCATCACCGAGCGTTCCGGCGTTACCGGTGAGAAGATGGAGTTGGCAGACTATGCTTGCTTGGAGGCTCCGGTAGTAGATGCATACAACCACCTTGGTAACAAGCTCAGCTCGCTCGTTGCAGCAGAGGCTGGCGCTGACCAAGAGACCGTTCACGGCATCTCTATGCAGGTAGCAGCTATGAGCCCGATTGCTCTTGACGCTGATCACGTAGCTGAGGAGGTTAAGAAGCATGAGCTCGAAGTAGCTATTGAAAAGACCAAACAGGACGAGATCAATAAAGCTATCGAGAATGCTATCCGCAAAGCAGGTATCAACCCGGCTCACGTAGACAGCGACGATCACATCGAGTCTAACCAAGCTAAAGGCTGGATTACCGCTGAGCAGGCACAGCAGGCTCGCGAGATCAAAGCTACGGTTGCTAAAGAGGCAGAGGCTAACCTCGCTAATCAGGCAAAGAAGATTGAGATGATCGCTCAAGGTCGTCTTGGTAAGTTCCTCAAAGAGAATACTCTCGTTGAGCAGGCTTATATCATGAGCGAGTCGAAAGAGCTCGTAAAAGATGTCCTCAAAGCAAAAGGAGTGGTTATCAGTGACTTCCGTCGTATTACATTGGCTGCTGAATAATTCGCTCCAATTCACGACAAACATCGCAGTGCCCGCAAGGCACTGCGTTTTTTTCTCCAAAATAGGATAGCAGAACTTGCTCACGGCAGAACTGCGTCTGGTCAGCATATTCGAGCATGGCGCGCAGTTTGGAGATGAATCGTTCCTGACGCTCCTCAAAGATAGCTGGTGATAGGTAGATATCCGTCTGACGCTCCATCGTCATAGTAAGGCTGCATCCCACAGAACGAGGGATGTACGTAATGATGCCGCGTTGAGCCAATGAGACCAGGATCTCATGCGTCTTTTTGTCATCCGCCTCGCGGACGTATTGCAGGTCGGTGTAGATACCGGTATAGGAACGCATCAGCAGATCCAATAACTCGGCTTGTTCGCGTGAGAGGTTATATTCGCCTAACTGATGACGAGGCACTTTGATCTGCACACGCGGCTGCGTCTCGTGCTCCTCTTCAAAATCAATATATCCGGCGTGTGTGAGAATATGCAGGGCGGAATAAGTCTGTATGACCGGCAGATGCATCACTTGGCAAAGCTGGTCTATATGCAGCATGAAACGATGCCCTAAACCGCTTCCGGCTCCTATTTGTAGAAAATCCATGGTCTTGTGATAGACCGATTCCACAAACTCTTTCGGCGGGTACGTATCTACAGCGCGTTTCTTCAGTTTCGCTTGATCTTCCGCTTCGTTATACAGAAGCACGGCATATGCTGTTTGTCCATCTCGTCCGGCACGACCTGCCTCCTGATAATAACTCTCTAAATGCGATGGTAGATCATAATGAATGACCAAGCGGACATCGGGTTTGTCAATACCCATACCAAAGGCATTCGTTGCCACGATGATACGTGTCTTGCCTTCCGTCCACGCCTGTTGACGCTCATTCCTGTCCTTGGTTGTCAACCCCGCATGATAATAATCTACAGAGGTGATATCTTCCCTTCCTTTCAGGGAAGGGTCTGGGTTAGGCTTCTTTAACCACTGGGCGAGTTCTTGGGCACGCTTACGGTTGCGGACATAAACAATCGCGGAGCCCGGGACACGGGAGAGAATATGTGCTACTTGTTCCTCTTTTTTCTCCGTTCGGCGAACGACATAAATGAGGTTCTCGCGGTGGAATGACTTGCGGAGCACGTTCTTGGACGCAAAGCCCAGTTTGGCTTGTATATCATCGATGGTCTCCGGCGTAGCCGTAGCGGTTAGCGCTAAGACGGGAACTCCCGGCAGTTGCTCACGGATTGCGGCTATATGGAGATAGGAAGGCCGGAAATCGTACCCCCATTGCGATATACAATGTGCCTCATCAACAGCAATCAAACCGATGGGCAAGTCAGCGAGACGCTTTTTAAACTCCTCACTCTCAAGCCTTTCCGGAGAGCAATAGAGAAAATGGTAAGGTCCATAGAGACAGTTATCCAACGCCACACGCTGCTTGTCCCAGTTCATGCCGGTATAGACAGCCGCGGCATGAATACCACGCGCTTGAAGATTGGCGACTTGGTCACGCATAAGTGCGATAAGTGGCGTAATAACGAGACAGAGACGCTTCTCCGGATTCTCATGCCCTTTGACGAGGGTGGGCACCTGAAAACAGATACTCTTACCGCCACCGGTGGGCATCAGAGCGAGGGTGTCTTTGCCGGACAGCACATACTCAATGATCTCCGCCTGCAACGGACGGAAATCATCGTAACCGAAATATGTCTTCAGTGCTTCGCGTGCTGTCATCGTCTTCAAAAAAATTTTGCGCTGCAAAATTACTGCTTTTTTATGACATATGCAAAAAAATGCATAAAAAAATTACTGAAATTCTTGCATATGTCGAAAAATAGTAGTACCTTTGCACTCAGAAAAGAAAAATGACTAACATTCTAAAATATATAAAACTATGATTTCTAAACGTTTAGAGGACGCTATTAACGCCCAAATCAATGCCGAAATGTGGTCGGCTTATCTGTATCTGAGTATGTCTGCTTATTGCCAAGACAAAGGTTATGCCGGCATGGCGAACTGGTTTGCTATCCAGTTCAAAGAGGAGCAGGATCATTTTCTATAACTACCTCATCAGCCGTGGCGGACGTGTGCTGCTCAAGGCGATCGATGCAGTGGAGACCGAGTGGGCTTCGCCTTTAGCTGCTTTTGAGCAGACTTACGAGCATGAGCAACATGTTACTTCGCTCATTAACAATCTGATGCACATTGCTGTAGAAGAGAAAGACTACGCTGCACAGAGCCGCCTCCAGTGGTTCATTGACGAGCAGGTAGAGGAGGAAGAGAACGCTGTGGAGATTATCAACAAACTGAAGATGTTGGACGGTAACGGTTATGGTCTCTATATGCTTGATCAGGAGCTTGCCGCACGCGTTTATGCTACGCCTTCGCCTCTTGCAGCTAAAGCATAAGACGGATGAAGCGATATAAAGCTATATTTCTCGATTGGGATGATACGATAGGTGATTGGACGAACGCCGAGCATTTGGCTTTGCGTGATATTTACACCACGTATCATCTTAATCATTTATATGCCTCTTTTGACGACTATTTAGCAGCGTACAAGCCGTATAACTTGGAGTTATGGGGCAAGTATGGGCGTGGAGAAATCACTAAGAGTTACCTGCATTTCGAGCGTTTCTACCGTCCGCTGATGATCCAAGACGAGCCGGAGTTGTGCGGGTTGCGAAAAGATGAGTTGGCGCATCGGATAGGGGATGAGTTTCTCCGCCTGACGAATACCTATTTCCGTCTCATGCCCGATGCCGACAGGGTCGTTCGGTATCTTGCTTCCAAATATCCGCTGACGATTGTCAGCAACGGATTCAAAGAAGTGCAGTACTATAAGTTCGAACATTCCGGTTTGTCGGACTACCTCACTCACACGCTCGTCAGCGATGAGATAGGCATCAATAAACCGCAACCGGAAATCTTCCGCATTGCCTTGGAGCGCAACGGTGTGAAGGCTGACGAAGCGATCATGATCGGTGACAGTTACAGTTCCGACATAGCCGGTGCAAAAGCCGCAGGCATTGACCAAATCTGGTTGCATGAGGGCGAGACATCCGAGACTGCCACCTTCATCGTTCCGCGATTAACAGATATAATGAATATCCTCTGAATATGAAAAACAAGCTATTTCTTTTCCTCGCTTGCTGCCTGTTGTGCAGCTGTTATCACCGCACGGACGCTCCGCGCGGCTCTTGGGCAAAAGGAGCTGACATCAGTTGGCTCAGTGAGATGGAGCACGACTCCGTTTTCCATGACGATTGTATTGCTACCATGCGTGCGATGGGTATGAACGCCGTGCGTCTGCGCGTGTGGGTCAATCATACAACAGGTTGGAGCAATAAACCCGATATGTTATCGCTTGCCAAACGTGCCGCTGAGCAGGGGCAGCGTATCATGATCGATATTCATTACTCGGATTTCTTTGCCGATCCAAGTCACCAGAGTATCCCTGCCGCTTGGCAAAAATACGACTATCCGACGATGTTAGAGGCGGTGCGTGAACACACGCTGGATGTGCTCTATACGCTCAAGGAAGCCGGTATCAAACCAGAATGGGTACAAATAGGCAATGAGACGCCCAATGGCATGTTGTGGCCGATGGGAAAGGTGAATAAAGAAGAAGGCGAATGGGAACATTATGCCGGATTTACGGCGATGGGCTATGAGGCTGCCAAGGAAGCTTTTCCGGATATCACGGTCATCGTACATGTCGATAATGCGTACGAGCAACGCGATTGGTTCTGGACGCAGATGGCTGCTCATGGCGGCAAATGGGACATGATCGGTCTGAGCCACTATCCGATGATGAGTGCTTGGAATGGTGGTAAGACTTGGCAGGAAATGAATGAGTTAGCGGAGACGAACATTCGCCGGCTTATCAGCCAATGGCATTGCCCTGTGATGATTGCCGAGATCGGTATGTTCGCTAACGACACTACTTCTGCAACCGTCATGGCGGATTTTGTGCAGCGCGCACAAGCTATCGACTCCTGTGCAGGTATCTTCTATTGGGAACCCGAAGTGTTTGGAGGTTGGAGACCGGCGGAGTATATTCCGTTAGGATGGGGTAGTTATGACATGGGCGCCTTCACACCGGAAGGTCAACCATCCGAGGTGATGAAAATCCTCTTAGAAAGCCATCAATAAAACGCTTGATTACTTACCGGAAATCTTCGTGATACCCACATATGCCAAGAGGATGAGATTCATCATCAGCGCGTAGATAATAGCGGGTATTGCTATCACTTCATTATTGAAAATCAATGGACTACAAGCTATCGTAATGGCTTGAGCGGCATTCTGCATACCTATCTCGATTACTAATGTGCGACGCTCTTTGGTACTCAAACGGGCAATCCAAGACAGAAGAGCTCCGCAACTTGTGCAGGCTAAGATCAGTACGGTCATCGTCAAACCCAACGATGCAAACTCATTGACGATAGTCTGCTTGTGCTGGAAGAAAAAGACGGTTACTAAGAGTACTAAAGCAGGCATCGCAATCCGTTTGAGCACATGGTGTATCTTCTCTGCCGCTTTCTCGCGGAACATATTTACAATAAAACCCACCGCAATCGGAATAACCATCAGCACGATGTTCTGCATCAGCAACTTGCCTATGGGCAACTGAATACTGAAATCTGGATTCTGAACGCTGAAATCTGAATTCTGAACACTTCCAACTACCCAAGCCATGATCAGCGGCAAGGTGAAAAGCGTGATCAGACTACTGAAAGCTGTCAGCGTGACCGACAGAGCTACATCGCCTTTCGCCAACATGGAGAACACATTGCTTGAACTGCCTCCGGGGCTACATGCCACGAGCATTATTCCGATGATGAATAAAGTTGAAAGTTGAAGCTCGAAAGCAGAAAGACACTGGATAATCCCCCATGCAATCAGCGGTAATAGCACTATCTGTCCGAAAAGACCGATAAGAACGGGTTTGGGACGTTGCGCAATGAGTTTAAAATCAGCCGGTTTGAGCGTCAGTCCCAAATCGAACATCAGCAGCGTCAGTATGGGTAGTACAATAAAAATAGCATTCATGTTCTATATTTTCTTTAAATCGGCTACAAAAATACTGCTTTTTTGTCAAATATCCAAATAAAATTTGCATATCTCAGTTTTTTGTAGTACTTTTGCACACAAAAAGGACGAAAGATGGATATAGTACTCTTGGTTTTAGCTTTCTTTATGATGCTGATCGGTCTGATTGGCTGTATAGTACCCGGTTTGCCGGGAACACCGATTGCGTATATCGGTTTGTGGATAGCACAAGCAACGGAAAAGATCCATTTCTCATGGCAGTTCCTCCTCATTTGGGGCATTGTGGTGGTGATCATCTCTGTGCTCGATTATGTAGTACCGGCTTGGGGAACCAAACACTATGGTGGTACGAAATGGGGAGTATGGGGAAGTACAATAGGTGTTTTCGTCGGATTGTTCTTCGGCGCAATGGGTGTTATCTTTGGTCCGCTAGTCGGAGCAGTTATCGGCGAACTGATCAGCGGTAAACAACTCAATGACGCCCTCAAAGCAGGCTGGGGTAGTTTCGTCGGCATCCTCTTTGGCACGATCCTCAAACTCATCGCCTGCGGTCTCATGACTGTTGCCCTGATACAAGCTGTTTGGTAATTCTCTTTGTCCCCGCCACATTTAACGAAAAAACAACAATTTTTTCATATTTATTTGCATATATCAGAAAAAAGTTGTACCTTTGCAGCCGCAATTGTGTTCAATATTTAAAACACAAATAAAAGTATTGTGTTCATTGCAAAAAACACAAATACGATATTTTTGTTCATTGAATCAAACAAATTACAATATGAAGAATCTAATTGACAAGCACGTTCGTTATTATAAACAAACGCCCATGACGATCATTCGTCAGTGCGGTTCCGAGATCAACTGGAATGTCCCATTGTTAGCTTTACGAGGTCCAAAGGGAGTGGGGAAGAGTACGATTATGCGCCAATATATTCGACTTCATTACTCTGTTTCGGATAGGTCGGTGCTCTATTGCTCATGTGATGGGGCATACTTTGTTTCACATACTTTATTGGATTTGGCGGATCAGTTCTATAAAACCGGTGGAAAACACTTGTTCTTAGACGAAATCCACAAGTATCCTAATTGGAGTCGCGAAATAAAGGAGATGACCGACTTGTATTCAGATATGCGAATCGTAATTAGCGGTAGTTCGTTGCTGAGCTTGCAGCAAGGAGATGCTGATTTAAGCAGACGATGCATCAATCATGACATACAGGGGCTTAGTTTCCGGGAATTTTTGCTTTTTTATAAGAATATTGACCTTCCAAAATATACCTTGGAACAGATTCTTGCCAATCCTTGGACCTTAGCAGAAGAAGTGAATAATCAATGCCGACCACTTCAGTATTTTGCAGAGTACTTGCAATATGGCTATTATCCGTATTTTATGCAACTTAAGAACACTGTGGATTATTATTCGGCAATAGAGAACACCATCAGTTATATTATAGATGATGAACTGCCTCGGATATGTAAAGTGTCAGTGGAAAACACGCGGAAAATAAAGGCGCTTGTTAATATCTTTGCCAATTCTGTTCCGTACGATATTGACATCAAACGTCTGTCCGTTCAAAGTGAGTTGCAGCGAGCTACGATTTTGGAGTACCTAAATTACTTGGATAAGGCTAAGATCATTCGCTTGGTTTATTCCGATTATGTAAATGCAAAAAAAATGCAGAAACCGGACAAGGTTCTTATGGATAATAGCAATATGCTTTATACTTTAGCGGTACAAGTTCCAAATATCGGCACTATACGAGAGTGTTTTGCTTCCAATCAACTATCATTCAGTCATTTAGTGGAGTATGGTAAGAATCACGGAGACTTCAAGGTGGATGGTAAATATACCTTTGAAGTGGGTGGAGTAGATAAGGATTACGAACAAATAGCCGATTTACCTAACTCATACATCCTTGCTGATGATATGGAGTTTCCTTATGGACACAAACTACCTCTTTGGATGATAGGCTTCTTATACTAATTCTCGGCTATAGAATCTTAACATTTTAACGTCACGCAGTGACCATCTTAACCCTTTAACGAAAAATCCACGATTTTTACATATTTATTTGCATATATCAAAAAAATGTTGAAATTTTGCACCCGAAAATATAAAAACTATGGAAATTCAAATTAAATCATTAGAAACATTCGTTAAATGCCATCAAAACAAAATGGCTGAGTTCCTTACAAATTCTAAATTAGTATTAAATGGAATAGTAATACAACCAACCGAAATAGAGGTTTATTACTATCACGCAGGAGAATTTGAAGATAAATCAGTTCATCAAAATAATTTACAGCAAAATAACGCGCGCCATTTCTATATTCATAGATATGGAGTAAAAGAAACCGATTCTATTAAGGGAGGAAACAGAGCCGGTATAGATTTTGTTCTAAGTGAGGAGGCAAACAAATACTACACGTATCTCATCAGAAGTGCTATCATCAATGACCAGTTAATAGTTGGCCCTCACAATGTATTAGTCGCTATTCAAGAAGCATCTCATCTTGACTACACTGAAATTGAAAAAACAACCGTTCAGATAGTTGAGAACAAAATCCCGGGCGTTGTGTTGTTCTCAGAAAGAATCAATCTTGGCAAAAATGCAGGAGAGTTCAGAAATTTTAAACTACGTGCAGTCTTGTGTGACGATTCGTTTATAGAGCATAAATATCTAGCCAAAGAAAGGATGATAACTGATTATATATTAAATAGGAATATGTCCAAAGAACAAGCGATTGAGTTTGCCCGACAAAAATTAGGCTATATTCCGAAAATAGTTAATCAACAATAGTATTCTATAGAGACCTTATAGGTCTCTTTTTTATTGTTCATATCTTCTGCCAAACTTTTAACAACTTTTAACAGATTTTTTTTGGAATTGCGCGAAAAAACATATACCTTTGCCGACGCAAGTTATTAACTAAAATAGCAAAGATATATGAATTTAAATCCAGTAATTATTCAACGCAAGAATTTGCACAAAAAGTTATGGGATGATGTGCATCCTCAAAGTGCTAATGATTTAGAGTGCGAAATTGGCGCATATAGGTTTGACTTCTTCGAAGAATGCGGCTATAATTTTCCTATACAGGTTAACACCGCTCCGGAACTCTACAAATTTTGTCAATCGGTTAAGGAGAAACTGAACGTGCAAGAAGATGTATGGTTTCAGATAAAAAATCGCATTGGTATACGAGGTGATGCCATAGTTTCGGGGAATAATATATATCCATCTATTGTCCGCCTCTCTGCAACTGCTTTCAACCAACTTAATGAAGATGAATTGTCTTTCTTGATCGGGCATGAACTGGGACATGTTATCAACAAAGATGTCGTCGTTAGGTTTTATTATGATTTGAAGTATGGAAAAGACGGAGCTTCAAATAAACTCGCCCATAGTATGAAAGTTTACACGTTGTTTTCAGAATTAGAAGCTGATAGATATGGTTATCTCGCTTGCGGCAGTATGGAATCATATATATCATTCCTATATAAGTGTAGATGCGGCTTCGATTTTAATAAAAGTGGAGTTTCTTTTCAGCAGTTCATGGAAGGTAATCACAATCGTGCGCAGTTTTTTATTAAGGAAGGGAAAATGGGCGGTGACACGCATCCTTATGATGCCATAAGAATAGAGGCGTTACACATCTATTCCACTTCAAAAGACGCACGCGAATTATCTTCGCGGATGTACCCGATTTTGTATCACTTTGATCATAATACAAAATAATTCAGGAGGGCTTATTATGACTAATATTGTTTGCTTTTCTCAATACCTGACCGCATATAAATGTTGGTCAGAGTTATCAGCTGCTCTCGCTCGGCAGCACGTGGATTATGCCCTTCTTTCAAATACCAAGGATATATGGATGCGGGACTTTATGCCAATTCAATGTACACCGGATCATTTTGTAGCATATCGTTATGAACCGGACTATCTTTGCGGACAATCTCAGTACATAACAAACTGGAAACATGTTATTGCGCCAAGTCGCCTTCCGTATATCAATTCCGGGCTTATTCTCGATGGTGGAAATGTGATTATGTGCGGTAACAAAGTAATCATAACCGAGAAGGTGTTCCAAGAGAACCCTTCTTTGCTACCGATGCAACTTATTCCGCGTTTGGACAGAGCATTTCGAACCGAAACGGTTATTATTCCATGGGATCGCCATGAGCCATATGGTCATGCGGACGGCATGGTACGTTATATAGGAAACGGCAAAGTGTTACTTACCAATTATTACGACTTTGATAAAGGACTTCGCAAAAGACTACTTGACGCTTTACAGCCTCATTTTGAAGTAGTGGAGCTGCACTACGACACACCAAGACCTCACAAATGGAATTGGGCATACATCAACTACCTGTTGATAGACGGCAAACTATTTCTTCCACGGCTTAATGTCCCAGAGGATGAACAGGCTTGCGCACAAATCGGTTCTGCTTTAGGTATTCCACGTGAACATATTGAATTAGTAGATATTAACGGCGTTTTAAGAAACGGCGGCGGCTTAAATTGTATTTCATGGAATGTATCATTATACGATTCAATACTATGACCGATAATTTAACTTCCGATATGCACGCAGAGTTCAAAGTAGATCCCGCAACAGAACTCAAACACAAAGCCTTGTGTGTCATTCAACTCATCGGCTCACACTATTCGCAAGAAGAATTAGAGACCTATTCCGCTCTCTATGGCATCTCTCCCGAACAAGTTCTCAAATACATTTAGGGTGGGGCAGTGCCTCGCCCTAATTTTTGTATACCCACCACGGGCAAATGATCTTTGACGATATATAGTAGAGAAAATTTACTCTTCTCCAAGAATTTGCAGCATTTGTGCCGGAGTTACCACTCGCGGATCAATCGGAAAATGCTTCAAGTTACCGGTAACAAGGAATGAATCTTCTTTTGAAAGTGCCACTTCATAGAATACACGGTCACTGTCATCAATGAACAATGTATCAACTGACACACGCTCAATTGCAATACCTTTTTTGCGGATATGGTTGAATAATGTATTTCGCTCATTTTCTGTAATGTGGAAGTGCTCGCGCGAAAGAACTTCTTGGTATTCTGCCATTATTTCACTATTGTATAGAGGTGTAATTTTCCCAGTAACAATGAACTCGACCACTTTAGTCGTGGCAGAATCTGGTTTGCGCGTAAAAAGAGCTGACACAAGAACATTAGTGTCAATAACAACGTAAATCATAATTATGCAGTTTCAAGTTGTTCTTGTTTTTCACGTTCAATGCGTTCACGACGTTCCTGACGTGCTTTCCGGATTTCTTCATCAATTTCTTCCATCGTTAAATCAGGTCTATTACTGCGATCAGTTGTATATAGCATATCCAATAAAGCCTGACTTGTCGGATCCATTTTTGCGCTAATCTCAAACGGTATAGAGCGGGTACGAACAACGGCATTGATAAACACATTTACTGCCGCATTAACACTCATACCGAATTGCTCGCAAAGGGCATCAAATTGCCTCTTAATGTTATTGTCCACACGGACGGTCATTGCTGTTTGTGCCATAATTATTCCTCCTATTTGACGATAATTGATTTCAATATGATTTCATTTCGCCTGCAAAGATACTACAAATAATCCGAATATGCAAGTTTTTATGCAGAAAAATGCAAATAATCTCTCATTTTATCTATATACGGCAATCAATGGACATGCGGCAAATAACTCTAAAGCCGATGCTGTTTCTGGGATAAGATGTTGGCGCGCAAAGTTCTTAGATTGATTATCAATCAGCACTTCGCCAAGACCCTGCATGAGCACACGCGAACTATAACTGCGAACCTTTTCTGCGCATTGCTGAGCGTGCACGTAATCCATTGAGTAGCGCCTCCACACGCTTGGTTAATGTCGGTGAATTGTACAAGGGTAATAGTTGTTGCACCTTCTTTTTGTTCAACGGATGCAAATTGTCAAAATAACATTGCCCAGAACTAAGGTACATCATGTCGAGAAATGCCCGTTCCTGAGTAGCAATGGCGATATTATCTCGCTGCTCAATGCCTTGCATATTTGTCCAAATAATCGGATTGATCTGACGGAATACATAAGACTTACCATCAATTTCAATCGTGCGTCCTTGGTAACTGACACAAGTTATTTCATCGCTGTACTGAAAGGTTACTCCTGCGCGCGCAAGCACATATTCCATAGAAATATAGGAGGGCTTCAACAAAGCGCAGGCCATTTCCTGCTCATTATATTGGGACTTTGTATAAATACCTCTGCGAGGGTTGAGCAGCATTCCTTTTTGGGCATAGTACATTAATGACCGTCTAAGCGATTGACGATCTCTGTTATCACAGACCAATGATAACCATTGGGATGTGAACACGGTTCGTGAACTTGATAAAATTGTATTAATAACATCCATAAACAAGCTGTATGTACAAATTATTTGTACTTTCAGCCTGCAAAGATACTACAAATAATCCAAATATGCAAGTTTTTATGCAGAAAAATGCAAATAATCTCTCATTTTCTCTACATACGCATACATACAACGTCACGTAGTGACCATTTTAACTATTTAACGTCGAACTCGTTCGACCATTTTAACCCTTTAACGAAAAATCATTGATTTTTCCATATTTACTTGCATATATCAAAAATTTATTGTATCTTTGCAGCCAAAATACAAATACCACTATGACTCATACATTTGTAGCAAGCCGGATTTCCGGCAATGGGAATGCCATTTTCCCGGACAAACTGACCATCGATGATGACAAAGTGACCTATTACAAAGGCAAAATCATCGGCTATGATCAATCGGTTATCATGCGTGAGCGCATCGGTTCTGTGAATATCTCTATGCACCTGCTCTTTGGTGACATCGTCATTGAGAGCAAAGGCAGCCAGACAATTCATGCAGAAGGATTCACACGCTCCGACGCCAAACGGATTTTGGAATTATTGTCATAAATTACTACTGTTGCGTTATTTCTTTGTGTCTTTTGTGAATAATAAAAATCTGCTTTATCTGTGTAATCTGTGAACGATCAAGATACTAATTTTTGATCCATTTGGGGTAATTTTGGACGAATCTCGTTTCAAAAATAACTTTTTCTTACTTTTTTTACGGAAATGTTTGCATATATGCGCAAAAAGTAGTATCTTTGCGCAAAATTACGAACATTAACTATAATTGAACTATATGAAAAGAGCACTATTACCTAAGCATGAGAGATTGCTTCGCGAGTTGGGCGAGAACTATCGTTTAGCACGCCTCAGACGTAATTTGTCCTCCGAGCAAGTAGCCGAACGCGCAGGTATTGCGCGCAATACGCTTATCAAAATTGAAAACGGAGATGAGGGTGTTGCTATCGGTTATTATCTGCGCGTGCTGATTGTGCTTGGATTAGAGGAGGATTTGCGTTCCGTTGCTCAAGATGACATTCTCGGTCGCAAACTTCAAGACGCAGGGCTAACAATCTCAAAACGTGCATCTAAAGCGAAATAACTATGCAAACCATTTACGTCTATTTCGATGATTTTCGTGTAGATTCCCCAATGCTTATGGGGTGTCTGTTTGCACAACCATCTCGTGGAAAAGAGATCTTCTCTTTCGAATTTGACAAGGAATGGTTGAAAACGCCATATTGTCGTTTGTTAGATCCTGATTTACAACTTTTTACGGGACGACAATTCCTTGCTGATACGAAAACGAATTTTGGCATTTTTACCGATTCGGCTCCGGATCGATGGGGTAGAGTGTTGCTCGAACGCCGCGAGTCTATCCGATCCAAAGACGAGCAACAACCTCGCCTGACGCTCATGGAGAGCGACTTCCTTTTGGGTGTAAATGACACCACACGCATGGGCGCTATTCGCCTGAAAACGAATATAGAAGGAGCTTTTCTGGATGATGACAAACAATATACCACGCCGCCTTTCACTTCTCTACGCGAATTGGAACAGGCCAGTTGGCATCTGGAGAATGACAACGATCCAAACATGCGCAAATGGTTGCAAATACTCCTGACACCGGGCTCTTCTTTGGGAGGCGCGCGACCAAAAGCGAACGTGTTGGATCCTAATGGCTCACTTTGGATAGCCAAATTTCCCAGTCGCAGCGACCGACAGGACATCGGCGCTTGGGAAGCCGTTGCTATGCAGTTAGCGCGGGCTTGTGGCATCAATGTTTCTGATTTTGACATCGTCCGTTTCAACCAACATGCTACTTTCTTGACGAAGCGTTTTGACCGTACTCAGGATGGTAAACGCATTCATTTCACTTCTGCAATGACCATGCTTGGCTATACGGATGGTAATACCGATGGATGTTCATATCTCGAACTTGCCGAATGGATTAGTCGCAATAGTTGTCAGGTTCAGGAGGATTTAGAAGAACTATGGAAACGAATCGTTTTCAATATTGCAATCAATAACTGTGACGACCATCTCCGAAATCATGGATTTCTCCTGTCTGAAAAAGGTTGGAAACTGTCACCTGCTTATGATCTAAATCCCTCATATTTTGGATCCGGACTAAGCCTCAATATCGACGAACATTCTAATGCATTAGACTTTGATTTGGCTGCAGATGTAGCCCCATATTTTGGATTAAGCGCCACTAAATCTGCGCAAATCATCACACTCGTCAAACAGCACGTTTCCTCATGGCGCACATGGGCAAAACATTACCACATTCCGCGTGAAGACCAAGAAATTATGTCGCAAGCCTTTAAGATAAATTAAACTTAAAAGCCATCAACCGCCGCAGAAATGAATACCGAACTGTTACGTATCTTATCCTCCAAACTCAAATCAAAAATATAGTAAGCTATGAGAAAGAAAACGAATATTTATACCATCCTCTTAATGGCAATCATCATGATTGCCACATTCGTCGTTGCCAATAACACGAACAACACCTCCAATACCTCTAATACGTCAGAAACGGAAATAGACACTCAGGCACCTTACGAAATCCCGCGCTTAAATAATCAACAGCCGGAACAAGTGATTGAGCACTTGGGCTACACCGTCAGTTATAATCCCCTATGGCTTGTGCCCAACTGGGTTGCCTATGAGTTAACCAACTCGGAAACAATTGGTGAGCAGGAGCGTTCGAATCATTTCAAACCGGATCCGTTAGTAAAGGGAGATCCTGTGACGACAGGCGATTATTCCAAGTCCGGCTATGATCGCGGACACATGGCTCCTGCTGCAGATATGAAATGGTCAGAACAGGCGATGCGTGAGAGTTTCTACATGACCAACATCTGCCCGCAACTTCATAATCTGAACGCCGGGGATTGGAAAGATCTGGAGGAGCTGGCACGTGACTGGGCACAGACTTACGGGAGCATCTATATCGCTTGCGGACCTATAGTAGAAGCCAACTATCAAACGATCGGGAAGAATCATTCGATTGCAGTCCCTTCCGCTTTCTATAAGGTCTTTCTTCGCCGGACAGGCAAAGGCTGGGCATCGATCGGCTTTATTATGCCGAACAAAGCAGGCAACCGACCGTTGATGACATATATGCATACCGTCGATGAGGTCGAAGAACAAACGGGCTTGGATTTCTTCTTTCATCTGCCGGACAGCATAGAATCTCAGGTCGAAAGCACCTATTCCCTTTCCGATTGGACCCTTTCCCGCAAATGAAACCGGTATGATGAATAGCGAGGAGGAACACTCTCTACAACACTGGAATACAATAAATCTGCATCAAAAGTGCAGATTTTTTAATAAATATTTGAAAAAAATTTGCGCATATCAAATATTTTGTGTAATTTTGCGACGCAAAACAAAAGTTTTGCTGTATTTAGCTCACGCTGAGGGAATATCCCGCTTTTATGCTTATAATTAACCACATTATATTAACCAAAAAATCAAATTACAATGAAAAAATTCATTCTTATGCTGCTTTCTGCAGTTGCATTAGTGCCTCTGTACGCACAAGACATTATCGTTACCCATGAGTCTGAGCGAATTGACGCTAAAGTCTATGAGGTTTCAGAAACCGAAGTGAGGTACAAAAGAAGTGACAATCCGGATGGACCTATTTTTGTAATGAGTGCTGATAAGATTGCAACGATTGTTTTCGAAAATGGTAGCGTACAAACGTTCAGTTCGAGAAAAAACAATTATAATCCTCCTATGCCGGTGATTGATAACAGCGGAGCTGCTCCTCAAAATCCTGCAGAAGAATCATGGTTGTGGTATGGACAAAATAATAAGATTGTTACTCCTGCAGAAGGACCATGGTTGTTGTATGGTCTCAATGTCAAGGAAGGATTGAATATGTATATTAAATCTTCAACAGTAAAAGATAATACAAGATATAAATCCGCTATTGGTTTGCGCTTTTTGCCAAATGTGGAAGCCTTTGTGGAGTATGCTCCAAAACAAACGAATATGGCTGATAATCGAAGCGCTATATATTTTGGATTACAATATGCTTTTCGCGGAGGAACAATCTCTTCAAATGTAGTTAACGCACCTGTTAACCTTGATTTGCAATATCTCTGCTTCCGACCTGCATACTCTGTCTCTAGCAGATATTTTTATTCGCGTATGGGTATTGAATTAGGTGTTTTGACCAAAGCTACATGGAAAGATGATCAAGACTCACAAAGCTATAGTATCCGCAAGGAGTGCAATCAGGCAACCTTTGGTATTTGGCAGGAACTCGGGGGAATTATCAGTGATCATTTTACAATTGGCATTTGCCTTGAGTATATTGTATCAAATAGTACGAAAAAAGTATGGACGGCAAATAGCTACTCTCCGCATTTTAATATCCAATTGGCTTTAGGCTGGCGGTTTAACCCGTATAAAATCGACAAAAAGAGAGTGGAGAAAATACGTGATTTTGAACAGTTGCCATAAACACAAATTGTGCAATACGAAAAATCCACGATTTTTCTATATTTATTTGCATATATAAAATATTTTTTGTACCTTTGCACCGAAAATACAAAAACAATCACATTAAATACAACATCTATGGCAAAGTACATCTGTGACGTTTGCGGGTACGAATACGACCCCAGCGTAGAAGGCAAAGCGTTTAACGAACTCCCGGAAGACTGGGTTTGTCCCATCTGTGGAGTGGGGAAGGACCAGTTCTCCGAAGCATAATCTACGGCAAAGTGAAGATCGTGGACTGTTTCGAAGGCGTAAAGAAGTAATCAACGAATACACAGAAAAACCACGTAGCAAATACGTGGTTTTATCGACCAAAATAGCATCCAAAAGGGGGTGATTTCGGGGTGATTTCAGAGTGATTACAGGGTGATTAGGGGGATATTTGCCTACAGTCAGGCGTTGGATAAACCATAGAACTGCCAAACTGGCAGAAATACATAGAATCTATTATATATACTGCAAAAATCGTGCCATTTTATGTCCCAAGTTGAGTTTATTGCTCCCGTAAAAAACATGCGTGGAGAATTTCAAAAAGGTAGCGGAGTGATCTTACGTCAAAAGAAGTACAGAGCTCCAAACGGAAAAGTCCTCAAAGAAGGCGTGCATGAATCTTATAAGATCGTGCATCCTCGTGATTATGATGCTAATCCTCCGCAAGGAGCCGAATTGGCTAATATCCAGTCATTTGCGGACTCCAAACGCATCTCTTCGGAGATCATCAATTCAGAGAAATTTACTAACGAAGAGCTGGCTGCTATGACACCCGAACAACGGGCACACATCAAGGATTTGCGCCAACAATTGGAAGATTTCCGCAAACGGTTCTACGCACAGTTCAAAAATCCGGATCCCGAAGCGCCGCTTGAAAAAAAAACGCGTCCCGGTTCAATCAAACTCTTACGCAAACAATACGCCAAACTTGATAACTTCATCCAAGCTATCATCCGCGAACGTTCCAAACGTTCCAACTGACATTTTGGCATATTCATTCTTTGGTACAATAATTGTACATCCTTTCATCGTAAGAACTATACAGAATGTAAACCTAATCGTGATTATGTAAAATAGCATATTTAGAGAAAGACCATATTATAAGATTATGGAAGATAATAAATATATTGAAGACGTGCAAATCGTTCAAGCCCAGATTGAGGAAGCCAAGATCGATGAGGCACAGAGCGAGCACGCAAAAGAAACAAAAGTGAGCGACGCCACCATCTATGACGTGCTGCCGATTAAGAACACCGTGTTGTTTCCCGGTGTGCTGTTGCCTATTGCGGTTTCCAAGAAAAACAGCTTGAAACTGATCAAAGCAGCCAACAAGGACAACCGTCGTTTGATCTTGCTGACACAGAAAGATGGCAAAGTGGCAGACCCCAAAGTAAACGACCTGTACTCGCTTGGTGTGATGGCTCGTGTGCTGCAGATCATCCCTGTTCCGGAAATGGGCAAAGACACGATGATGGCTATTTTTGAGACGTTTCATCGTGTGCAAGCCATTGATTTTCACGAAGTAGAAGGTCAACTCAAGGCTCATGCCATCGAGATGGATGAACGTATGCCGCTTAGAGGTGAGAAGGCTGAGTTTAAGGCTACCGGAGATAATATTCGCGAGACAATCGTGAAGATTTTAAGTGAGCGGGACAATGCTCCTGCGGGCCTGCAGACATCTATTCAGAACATCAAAGACAACTCGATGATGATCAATTATGTCTGCTCTATCTACCACATGCCGACCGAGCAAAAACAAGGTCTTTTGGAGATTCACTCGATGATGGAGAGAGCCGAAGCTCTGCTGACGATTTTGCAGAAAGACTTGGAGGAGCTGACCATCAAAGCGGATATTCGTCGTCGTACAGCTGAGAAGATCGACCAGCGGCAACGTGAGTATTTCCTCCAGCAAGAGATGGAGACCATCAAAAAAGACCTTGGTACGAACGATGACAACGAGAAAACGATCCAAGAGTTGCGTGAACGCGCCAAGACCAAACAATGGTCGGAAAGCATAGCTGAGCGGTTTGAGAAAGAACTCAAACGCCTTGAGCATATGCATGTTTTCTCGCCGGACTACTCTACCCAACTGGATTATCTGAACACGTTTTTGGAACTGCCTTGGGGCATCTATTCCGAGGATAACTACGACATGCAGCACGCCAAAGAGGTGCTCGACCGAGACCACTACGGTTTGGAGAAAGTGAAGGAGCGTATTGTCGAATACTTGGCTGTACAACGTCAATTAGCGCTTCGCAGTAAAAAAGAGAAAGATTCGCATCCTGTGAAGTCCCCTATTCTCTGTCTGTTTGGTCCTCCGGGTGTTGGTAAGACGAGTCTTGGGAAGAGCGTAGCAGAAGCCCTTGGAAGGAAGTACGCACGTATCTCGTTGGGCGGTTTGCATGACGAGGCGGAGATCCGCGGACACCGCAGAACATATATAGGTGCGCTGCCCGGACGAATCATCGATAACATCAAAAAATGCGGCACGTCGAATCCTGTTTTCGTGCTTGATGAGGTGGATAAGATCGGAGCGGATTATAAGGGAGACCCGACAGCCGCTTTGCTCGAGGTACTCGATCCGGAGCAGAACAGCACGTTCCATGACAACTACCTCGACGTCGATTATGACCTGAGCAAAGTGCTGTTCATCGCTACAGCCAACAGTCTGGAGACCGTTCCGCGTCCTCTACTCGACCGAATGGAGCTGATCGAGATGACCGGTTACCTGCAAGAGGAGAAAGAGGAGATTGCCAAACGGCACTTGATCCCGAAAGAGCTGGCGAACCATGGTCTGAAAGCAAGCCAGCTGAAGTTCAAGAAAGAGATCCTTGCGCATATAATAGATGATTACACGCGTGAATCGGGTGTGCGGAGTTTGGAGAGACAGATTGCGACCATCTGCCGTAAGGTAGATACCAAACTGGCACTCGGCGAGGAATACAACGTGACCGTGACGCTGGACGATCTGCGTAGTTATCTGGGGCAGAAACGGTTCAGCCGCGATTCTTGGGAAACCAACAAATACGTGGGTGTCGTTACCGGTCTGGCTTGGACGCAAGTCGGCGGCGAGATCTTGTTCATCGAGACGAGTCTGAGTCAGAGCAAAGCGCCGTCGCTTACTTTGACCGGAAACCTCGGCGATGTGATGAAGGAGTCTGCCACCTTAGCGCTCGGCTACGTCAAAGCGCACGCAAAAGAACTCGGTATCAAGCCGGAAGTGTTTGAGAAAACAGCCGTTCATATCCATGTGCCGGAAGGAGCTATTCCTAAGGACGGTCCTTCTGCCGGAATCACGATGACAACCGCGCTCGTGAGTGCGTTTACCAAACGTCTGGTCAAACCGCGGATAGCTATGACCGGTGAGATGACGCTTCGTGGCAAAGTGCTGCCGATTGGTGGTGTAAAAGAGAAACTGCTTGCTGCCAAACGTGCCGGAATAACGGACATCATCCTTTGCGAGGACAACCGAAAAGATGTAGCAGAGATCAACGAAATCTACCTGAAAGGACTGAAACTGCACTTCGTGCATGATATCAGCGAGGTAATTGAAAAAGCACTCCAGTAAGAGTGCTTTTTCATTGACGACTAGATGGACTAGATCAACTAGATCAACTAGATCAACTAGATTCTAGATGGGTTAGTGGATTAGTGGATTAGAGGTGAACTCTTCAAAGGTATTATCGGTATAATAGACCACAATACGGCTGATCTGTTTAGGAGGAGCTGCAGGAGTCTGCGGCTCTTCTTGTTTGGCAGCACGTGTGTTCTTGTCTTTCGGATCCGGCGGTAACTGATCAAACAAACCGGCTTGTTGTCCGGGAACAGTACGCCACATCTCACCTCGTCCTGCTATCAACCATTCCGGATTAAGCGTCGGATAGCGTTCCATAATACGTTTCATCACATCGAGGCTCGGATTATTACGTCCTGCCATCATATTACTGATCGTTCCGGGCTGCACACGAATTTCCGCAGCAAACTGCCTTGCTGTCAATCCCAAGGATTTAATAACACTCTCAATGCGTTCTTTTTCACTCATAGCCAACTAATTTAAAAATATTCGATTCTCAGAAAAGTAGCCTAAAAACGTACCTTTCTCAAATCGGGTGCAAAGTTACAAAAAAATATCGAAATACACAAATATATACACACATTTTTGTGATTTATTTTATGTTATTTGTGAATATATAGTATTTATGCATATATTCACAAATGTAAACGCCCTTTCCGTGGAACAATTTACAGGTTACTCGGATCGGCAATACACTACCCTTGTCTATAATCTGTATATATACTTGAAATACGTATAGTAATCTTAGTATAGATAAATTCCATAAATACCACAAATTATGCACTTTATATAGTTTTTAAGGTGCAAATATGGTGTCATATCTGGCATATTTGCCTAAGTGCTCAATATCTTTGCAGTAATACTTTAAGTAATGTGTATAAGTATTGAAATTCAACCTATTAGGCTTTAAAAATACACGCATATGACGCTGCCAATATACCCTAAAATGGCGGATGTTTGATTTTTCGGTTGCCTATAGGAGGCAGGAATAACGACTACTCTACTCTATTGGATGAGCAAGTTGCATAAAGTGTGAACCAGAGGCTTTTGCTGTTATTTGAAAACGTCACATTTGTTTGCATTTTCGCTTGAAAATATATTCACATTTATTGCTCACAAAAAACGAATTTTTCTCTTGCATAATTCACAAAAATGTAGTACCTTTGCACTCGATTTAAGACAAAGACATTATTCAGCGATTTTCGCCATTAAACCATTAAATAAATTTTTAACTATGATGAATTGGATCACATTGAAACAGCAAACGCAGGATTTTGTCCTGCGTTTGTTCGTTGAATCTTCGGGAGATCATTCTACCCCTTCAACTTCTTATTACACCAACGCACATTGCGGAACATTCAGCCGAATGCGTCAATGATCATGCTCGTACACCTTATATATTTAAAATCTCAGCAAAGATACTAAAAAATTTGCACATATCAAAATATTTTTGTAATTTTGCAGCAAATTAAATCATTAGACATGATACTCTATCCTAATTGCAAGATAAATTTAGGTCTTCGGGTCATTCGTAAACGCCCGGACGGTTACCATGATTTAGAGACCGTATTTGTGCCTATTTACGGGCTGCACGATGAGTTGGAAGTGGAGAGAATACAGAATACAGATCGCTTTGCTGACAGAATACAGACTAATAATGATGGATTGATGTTTTCTCAGGAAGGCATTGCGGTTGATTGTCCGGCGGAGGATAATCTGATCGTGAAATGTTACCGGCAGATGAGGGCTAAGTACCCGCAGATCGGGGATGTAGCTGTGCGGTTTAAGAAGAATATCCCTTTCGGAGCAGGTTTGGGAGGCGGCAGCAGCGATGCAGCGCATATGGCAGTTGCTCTTAATGAGCTGTTCCGGTTAAGGCTGACGAAAGAGCAATTAGCGGCAGAGGTGAAGCCTTTGGGAGCCGATTGTCCGTTCTTTGTGTATAATACCCCGTGTTATGCCGAGGGCATCGGAGAGCAGCTGACGCCTGTTGAGTTGGATCTGGAGGGAATACGGATCGTTATGATCAAACCGGAAGAGGGCGTAAGCACAAAAGAGGCGTATTCGGGTATCACCAGACATCCGGAAGTAGCCGGTCAAATCAAGTCTGTACTCTGTCAGGCGAAGCCGGTCTGTACTCTGTTAGGTGAAGCCGATCCTTTCGTCAATGATTTTGAGGCGACGGTCTTCCCGTTGCATCCTCAGATAGCGGCAATCAAAAAGCGTCTGCTGGACGCAGGCGCTTTTTATGCCAGTATGAGCGGTAGTGGCTCAACCGTTTTCGGGCTTTTTAAGAACGATTCGGAAGGTCGTTCCGACGCCCGTTTGGCTGCTCTTAAGGAGGAGTTTGCCTCCATGGTATTGCTCGACGATACGTTTGGCAAGTGGAAGTCCTAACCCCCAGCCTCTCTCTTTGGAAGTGAAACCCGGCTCGAAGATTCGACGCTGGGTTTTTGCATCAATACCCTTTCCCGTATCCGCAATGTCGATCATCACATCGTGCTCATTCTCATGGAGTTGGAAGACGATAGAGCCATTTCCGGAGATCGCATCCACGGCGTTCTTCAGCAGGTTTTCCACGACCCATTGCAGAAGCGGCGCGTTTAACATCACCACACGCTCTACGCCGGATAGACAGCTGTCGTCTATCGTGACCCTATTAGAGATACGCGCACGCATGTACGCAACAGCGTTTTGCAGCACAGGAATGATATTCTCGGCTTGGAGAGCGGGTTCGCTACCTATCTTCTGAAAACGATCGGCAATCATCTGCAAACGGTCGATGTCTCGCTTCATCTGCGGCACGTACTCATCGTTCGGGTATTGGTCAGCGAGCAGTTGTTGCCACGCGTTGAGCGACGAGATAGGTGTGCCGAGTTGATGCGCCGTTTCCTTGGAGAGACCGACCCACAGGCGGTTTTGTTCGCTGCGTTGGGCGGTAGTCATCACAAAGACAGAGATGGTGATGAAGATGAGGATCAACGCAAACTGTGCGTACGGCACGTAACGCAGTTTGGTCAGCAGACTACTGTCATCCCAATAGATATACTGGGTCGTCGATTCATCGATCTTCAGTTCGATCGGACCGTGGTGGGCTTGATTAGAGGATTTGAGGATTTGAGGATCTGAAGCTCCTTCCACATTACGGCTTGCAAGGACTTTGCCGTTCTCGTCGCAGATATAGACAGGGATAGTGGTGTTCTTCTCAATGATCGAAGAGACAAAATCGATATCCGCATCATTGTCCGCGAGGATGAGTTGCCGTGTGGCATCTGCCCAGATGGACATGTTCTTCTTCTCCTCATCTTGCAGCGTCCGAGCTAAGTTATTGGTAAACAATACGGAAATAGCCACGATGATCATGGCTATTACCAGTACTGTTGTTCCAATTTGACGGTTAGACATAAATTCAGCTTTCAGAATTCAGTATTCAGTATTCAGTATTCAGCTATCAGCCTAACATCGTCAGGAGTACACCTGCGGCAACGGCAGAACCGATGACACCGGCTACGTTCGGACCCATAGCGTGCATGAGCAGGAAGTTCGAGGGGTTCTCCTCTTGTCCCACGGTCTGCGATACACGTGCAGCCATCGGAACAGCGGACACACCGGCAGAACCGATCAGCGGGTTGATCTTCTCTTTGAGGAAGAGGTTCATGAACTTAGCCAAGAGCACTCCACCGGCGGAACCCAAACCGAAGGCTACGATACCCATCGAGAGGATACCTAAAGTCTTGAGGTTGAGGAAACTGCCGGCCGTTGCGGTTGCACCCACCGAGAGACCGAGGAAGATGACTACGATGTTCATCAGCTCGTTCTGTGCGGTCTTGGTCAGACGATCCACTACTCCACACTCTTTCATCAGGTTACCGAGCATCAGACAGCCGATCAGCGGAGCTGCGTCCGGCAGGATGAGCGCTACGATAGCGGTGATGATGATCGGGAAAATGATCTTCTCTGTCTTGGAAACCGGACGAAGCTGACCCATCTTGATCGCGCGTTCTGCTTTGGTAGTGAGCGCACGCATGATAGGCGGCTGAATAACCGGAACCAACGCCATGTAGCTATACGCAGCGATAGCGATCGGGCCTAAGAGATGCGGGGCAAGCTTAGAGGTCAGGAAGATAGACGTCGGGCCATCTGCTCCACCGATGATACCGATAGAACCGGCTTCAGCAGGACTAAAGCCCATCGCGTTAGCACACAGGAAAGTCACGAAGATACCGATCTGCGCAGCTGCTCCAAGAAGAAGCGACTTCGGGTTAGCAATCAGTGGTCCGAAATCCGTCATAGCTCCCACACCGATGAAGATAAGACAAGGATACACACCTGCTTTGACGCCGATATAGAGCACATCCAGCAAACCACCTTCTTTGAGAATAGCTCCGTAAGAGTGATATGCCGGACTGTTGGGATCGAGAAACGCCGACCACAACTCGCTATGATACATTCCGGCTCCCGGCAGGTTGGTGAGCAACATACCAAAAGCAATAGGAAGCAGCAAGAGCGGCTCGTATTTCTTATGAATAGCAAGGTATAGCAGGAAGAAGGACACCAAGAGCATCACGCCTTGTTGCCACGTCATCTGCATGAATCCCATGCCTTGAAAAAATTCTATGATGTTCATAATTTTATGGATTAAGGAGTAAGGACCGCTTCGCTAAAGGACAAAAGACAAAAATGAATCAGCCGATAGTAACAAGTCCTTATTCCATTGTCCTTATTCTTTTATCCTAAAACGATGAGCAGATCATCCTGCATAACGTTTTGACCCGGGGTAACGGCAATCTGCTTAACCGTTCCGTCAGCCTCTGCCATGATAGCGTTCTCCATCTTCATGGACTCAAGGGTCAGAAGGGTGTCACCTTTCTTTACTGCCTGTCCTTCGCTAACGAGCACCTTCACTACAGAACCGGGCAGCGGGCTTTTTACCTGAACACCGGCAGCAGGAGCTGCAGCAGGTTTCGGAGCCTCTGCTTTAGGAGCTGCCGGAGCAGCTGCGGGCTTCGGAGCAGGAGCCGGAGCCGGTTTAGCTACGGGTTTGGGAGCCGGAGCAGCAGGTGCCTCGGTCTCTACGGTATATACTTTGCCGTTAACGGTTACGTTCGTTTTTCCGGCCTCAATGGGTTCTACAGCGCACTTGTACTCTACGCCGTTGATTTTAAATGCAAATTCTTTCATATTAAAAACCTTGATTGTTCATTCCAGTTGATTTTGTATTCCAAGCTGTCTCGTGTTGTTTGAGCGAGATCATAGCTGTCGGAATGTCATGTTTAGCGTCGCACGCGAGATAGAGGGCGTACGCGATAGCAGCGATGTCTTCATCACCTGCCTGCGCAAGAGCCATGGCGATAGCGGCTTTTTCGGGTTCCGAAGGAGCGCCCGCAGCAGGCGTTGGAGCCTGTGCGGGTTTGGTCTCTTTCGGTGCTTTCGGTTCCTTCGGAGCTGTCGCTTTCTGCATGATCCATCCGAATCCCATCATGATGAATACGAGGCAGAAGAGAAGTCCGAGAACGATTCCGAAACCGAGTCCGGTTACAATCCATGTGTCTGCGGTTACTGCGAGTAATGTCATATTAATTAACAATTAATAATGAATAATTAATATCTTTTACAGCGGAATGTTCGAGTGTTTCTTGAGCGGGTTAGTCAGACGCTTGGTCTGCAACATCTCAAAGGCACGAATGATGCGGCTACGGGTGTAGCGCGGCTCAATGACATCATCGATGTAACCGCGGTTAGCTGCCTGATACGGAGAAGCAAAGAGTTCTTTGTACTCTGCCTCTTTCTCTGCGATGAAGGCTTTCTTCTCTGCGGGATCTTCGATAGCCTTGATTGCCTTGGCTTGAAGTACACCCACTGCTCCACTCGCTCCCATTACTGCGATCTCTGCGTTCGGCCAAGCGTAGCACATATCGCCGCGGAGTTGCTTACAACTCATCACGATGTGCGAACCGCCGTACGATTTGCGAACGGTAATAGTAACTTTTGGAACGGTTGCTTCGCCATATGCGAACATCAGTTTTGCTCCATGATCGATGATACCTGCGTACTCTTGTCCGGTTCCGCAGAGGAAGCCCGGAACGTCCACGAGGGTCAAGATCTGGATGTTGAAGGCGTCGCAGAAACGAACGAAACGTGCTGCTTTACGGCTTGCGTCGCAGTCCAGCACACCGGCAAGCCAAGACGGCTGGTTAGCAATGATACCGGTCGAGCGACCATTGAAACGAGCAAAACCGCAGATGACGTTCTTCGCGTAGTCTTTGTGTACCTCCATGAAATCGCCGTTATCCACGATGGTGTTGATGATCTCGTGCATGTCGTACGGTTTGTTCGGGTCAGCCGGAACGATGTCGTTCAGGTTGTCATCTACGCGGGTGATGTCATCGGTACACTCCACGAGCGGAGCCTCCTCCATGTTGTTCTGCGGGATAAAGGAAACGAGACGACGTACTTCAGCAAGTGCCTCTTCCTCGGTAGCAGCCACAAAATGGGTCACACCGGATTTGGTAGCGTGGATATGTGCGCCGCCGAGTTGCTCTACGGTTACGTCTTCACCAGTAACGGACTTCACTACCTTCGGACCGGTAATGAACATATACGAGTTCTGCTCGGTCATCATGATGAAGTCGGTCAACGCCGGGCTATATACTGCTCCACCGGCACACGGACCGAAGATGACGCTGATCTGCGGAACTACACCCGAAGCAAGGATGTTACGCTCGAAGATCTCTGCGTAGCCAGCAAGTGCGCAAGCACCTTCTTGGATACGTGCTCCACCCGAGTCATTGAGACCGATGATCGGCGCTCCGAGTTTCATAGCCTGATCCATGACGTTGCAGATCTTAAGTGCCATCGTCTCGCTCAGCGAACCACCGATGACGGTAGCGTCCTGCGCAAAGACGAAGACCAGACGACCATCGATCGTACCAGAACCAACAGCTACGCCATCGCCCAAGAACACTTTCTTCTCCATGCCAAAATCATGGCAACGATGCGTGAGGAACATGTTCACTTCCTCAAACGAACCCTCATCGAGAAGCATATTAATACGCTCACGGCAGGTATAACTGCCCTTTGCGTGATGCTTCTCAACCGCTGCTTCACCGCCTCCGGCCATCGCCTTCTCGCGGTTTGCAACCAATTTATCTAATTTAGCTTGATCCATTTTATCAATGAATAATGATTAATGAATAATGAATATCTAATTATTTGGGCTGTTGGCAAAGCTCGGTCAAAACACCCTTTGTAGATTTCGGATGCAAGAACGCAATCATCAGGTTCTCGGCGCCTTTGCGCGGAGCTTTGTCAATGAGTTGCAGACCGGCAGCTTCTGCTTCTGCTTCCTCGTCACGCTCGATGGCATTGAACTTCGTGTCGCGATAAAGAGTGGAGAGAACCCACGACTGGCGAGGGACGAAGTTGTCTATCTCTCTCTGGCGTGCCACGACAAGGGCGAGGGTAGGGGTTTGAACCCGCCCCACGCTGAGCACTTGCCGTTTGCCAGCAGCAAACTTCTGCGTATAGAGTCGTGTTGCATTCATGCCAAGCAGCCAGTCGCCGATGGCTCGCATCAGTCCTGCCTCATAGAGTCCCTGGTAGACACTCTGGTCCTTGAGAGTCTGGAAGCCTTCCTTGATAGCTTCCTCCGTCAGGCTGTTCACCCACAGTCGCTTGACGGGGCACTTCGCTCCGGCCTTTTGCATGACCCATCTCTGGATGAGTTCACCCTCTTGTCCGGCATCGCCGCAGTTGATGATTTCGTCTGCTTTCTGCATCAGTCCCTCGATGATGTGGAACTGTTTTTCCACTCCCTTGTCCTGTTTGAGCTTGATGCCGAAACGAGGCGGAATCATCGGCAGTTGCCCCAAGCTCAAGCT
>ONMU01000059.1 GCA_900319035.1 uncultured Bacteroidales bacterium | reverse complement strand
TCGACTCAAATCAGCCTCACCATCCAGCAAATCCAGTATCGACGACCCCGTGATAAACACTTTCAATGCCGGATGCGTGTCGTATATCTGCTTTATCTCGCGACTCCATCCGTCGTATTTGTGGATCTCATCGATGTACAGATGATCACCACCTTCCTTCACGAACTCATCGGCCAACTCAATCAGCGTGTGAACTGTGAAATAGCTATGATCGGCAGAGACATACAGACTGTGCTCTTCCGGAGTCTCAATGATATGTTGCTTCACCATCGTACTCTTACCAACACCTCTTCCGCCTAATAGGCATTGTAGGCGTTTGTTCCAATCCATTTGGTCGTAAAGATACCGCTTGAAATCTACCGATGTCAAGTCCAATTGCTCCTTCATGTACTGCAATAAAGATGCGTCTATCATAACTTTGTTTATTTGATTTGCACTTTCTACGGTGCACAATTTTGTATTCTGTGCACTTTTCACGGTGCAAAGGTACAACAATTTCTTGAATTGACCAAATATTTTTTGTGTTTTTTGTCCAAATCTATGTGTTTTTACCCACATTTGGAAGAAAAATCCCTGCCACGCGGGTGACAGGGATGACGAGTTTGGCGAGGAAGCGCCAAAAAGTGGACAGCCATGAGCGGGCAATTCAATTGCCCTGTAATGAAAGAAAGAAAAAATCACTCACACGCGACGATATCACATCCTGCGTCACCCATTTACATCAAGGACGGAATAGCACCGAAGATCTCACCCACCACGACGTCATTCAGACGTACGCGCTGGGAGTAATTGCCGAGACCTTTGCAATGATCCACGGCGATCGTAGCGAGGGTCTTGCCGGTCTTGATCTCGATCAGCTTGATCGTACCGCAGATGATCGCACCGCCGGTCGATTTACCCATACCGAAAGCAGATGCAGCGCCGTTACCCATATCGACCTGCGTCACCGTCAGCACAAATTTATATTTCGCTTTCGACGGATTGACCCATACGCAATGGTCCTTCATGTCCTCTTTCTCATCTTCGTCACGGCTGGCATTGTATGCCTGCCAGATCTGCGGATTGACGGTGATCTGCACGCCATCTTTGTTCTTCTTGTTGAAGCACTTACGTCCCGGGTATTTCTCCCATGCGGTCGAGTTAACCACACGACGCTTCACTTCCGGCCAGTCTTTCACCCAGTCCGAACCCTGCTTCTTGTTATACGCATCGATCGAACCGAAGGTCTTCTCCACTTTGTCCCCACGGCCAAATTCCACTACTTGCGCCTGAGACCAGTCGATCTCCACATACGCGTATTCGCCGGCTTTGGTGAGTACATCCAGAGAACCGGATTTCAATTGCAGACCGTCTGCGAAACAAAACATACTGATGCTGAGTAAGCATGCTAAAAATGAGATCTTTTTCATAATGATATGGTTTGATATTGTTTGATATGGTTTGATATGGTTTGATATGGTTTGATATTGTTTGATATGGTTTACCACCATAGGTATCTATTTCTGTGATCACGGCTGTCACCGCGAGGTTTGAACTGCCGGATACGTATATGTTCTATATAGAACGCGTAATACGCGCGCACGCCTACGCCTATGTACCTGCGCCCGGACACGAACGGCTCTGCCGAACCGACGGTCACGGACGGAACGGGGGCATTAGCGTTGCTGATGGGAGCAACGCTAATCATTGGTGATTGGTAATTTGTAATTGGAGATTGTTTGCTCCATACCGCAGCCTCAGCAAACAGCTGGACGCCTAAGGCATGTTGGTTCAAGCGCCATTCATAACCGATCTCGGCGGCTATAAGCAGATTGTATTTCGATATATTCGATGGATGTTTTTCGGTGTACGGCGTTTCCAGTTTGCCGGTAATGAGTTGGTCGGTCACATGCACGTTATAGAGCGGATAATAGGCATCGATGGATGCTTCGCTGATGGTGACGGTGCTCGTTGCGGCGAAAGGCAACATGAAACGCGGACCGACATTCAGCGTCACTCCGCCAAAACGCATAGCGAGTAGTAGGGACACATCGACTTTGGCAAATTGATCTTTGAGAGAGTAAGTGGCATCGATGGAATAATCCATCTTGTTGCCTAAGTAGTCGATGTTCGTATAGCTGTCCATGTTCGTGCCTTTGATGCCCGTTGTGCCGTATCCGAAACCTGCACCGACAGCAACACCTAATTGAACCTGCGAAGCGACTGATCCGTAATATGTATAGCGCACGTCCAATGCGCCTGTTCCTCCTATACCGGGTTTCACCTCCCCCGTTGCTCCGACCGCAGCAGTAGGCAGAAACGTCTGCCCGCCGCCACGCACACCAATCGAGAGCATGGAGGTTTGTGCCGATAGAGGAGTACAGAGTACAGAATACAGAGTACAGATTAATACTATGAACTTTTCACTTTTCACTAAACTACTTCTTTCAAGATTTGACTTGTCAAATAATCGTGCCCTTTAGGGCTAAGAACTCTAAACTTTCAACTCTAAACTATTTAATAACGATATATCGTAATACGGTTCGTTGGTCGCCGTTTTGGACAACAACTTGATAGCACCCGGCAACACCCTCTGCTTGCAGGCTCATCCGCTCCACACCATCGGCGGAGAGGGTCTGCAAGCGATGTCCGGCTATGTCATAGATGGTGACAGTCGTCGGTGCATTGGGGTTCAGTCGCAAGAGCCGTTGCGCTTCGTTTGGTTTCACCACGGTAGGCTCTAACAGCGGCGGTACAGCGGCAGGAGTCGTGGACGAATAATGGACGATGAGCGACCGCATGAGGTCTGTACACAATACACCTGACGGACTACTGCTCACATCCACCGAGGCATAGTAGTCGCCCGTACCCTTGAAGGACTGGTCGATGGTGAGCGAATAGCCTGTACCCATGCGTTCGTCATCGGCGGACGCGCCGTCGGTCAGCTTATCGGGTGCTCCGCGGACTCGATACCACGTGACGGCTTCCTCGCCGAAGAAATAGCCTTTGGCGTTGATGGTTCGCATATCAAGCAGGATGAGCCAGTCGTAGAGCGAGACGACGGGTAGGGCAGGATAGTCGCCACAGTTCGGCGCAAAATACGCCACGTAATGGGCATCTCCTGTCACTTCGACTTGCCGCACGGCAGAGGTATCTCCGTCGCTCCAATGGTCAAAATGCCAATCGTCAACAGAGGTGGTGGCCCGTAGTTCAATCCACGTTCCGCAAGGCACCTCGACTGCCCGTATCGGCACACTGAGCGCTACAAATAATATGTGAAGCCACTTCCGCTTCAAAGCTGTTTTTATTTAGTAAATCAAAAATGCGGCGGTACGACCTTTTGGTCTAATGTTTATCGTCTGTTGATCTCTCGTGAGCGAGCTCCCATAGCCCACCACCCGCTAACCATTACGTACAACTACAAGTTGTCCGTCCGCCTTACAAAAATGCGCTTCGCTTACAAAAATTCCAAAAATCTATTCAGCGTGTAACTATATTAAGGCAAAACCGTCACGGTTACGTCACCGTGGGTAGCATCGTCTGCGTTAACGGTTACGTTAAATACTTTGGTCTTGAAGACTGCGGTGAAGGTCGGCAGAACACCATTGTACTCAAAGTCACGCGGGTTAGCATCATACAGCGGATCGGTCGAATCGGTGATGTCGCTCCAGTGGTCGAACTCCAAACAGTCGTCATCGGTGTGCGGAGTGAGGTGCAGTACTGTACCGTGAGGTTGAGGCAGCGTTACACCCGGGTCGATAGACGGATCAACCGTTGTTTCGTCCGCAGCGAAGGTAGCGGTGAAACTCTTCGCTTCCTTGATGTTCGCGATCGTACGGGACGCTTCGGTACTACCGTCGGACCATTGTACGAAGTGGAAACCGGCTTTCGGGGTTGCGGTGATGGTTACACTACCGTTACAGTCTACATTCTCGCTGTCACTTGCTTGAGCAAAAGCATTTACTGCGCATACGAGGCTTGCGCAAAGCACTACTAATAATTTTTTCATAATAATTTGGTGTGTTAATTATTGTTACTATTTTTAAAAATTTCAAATTTCAAATATCAAATATCAAATTTACGGGTTCACCGTAATACTTACATCGCCCATGGTGGGGTCTGCGGCTTGGACGGTGATGGTGAAGGTGGCGGATTCTTCTATGTATTCTTTGAAATTCGACCATCCGGTCACTTGCTTGTACAAGGAGGTAGTACCGCAAGGCACATGGAGCCGAACTTTGGTCATGTCTCCTAAGCGGTTGTTGGGCACGGCAGGAATGTCTTCGAGTTTGGTCCATTCGACATAGAGGTCTTTCAATCCTTCCGAAGCAGAATTGCTGGTATAGAATACTTGTCCGTTATTGCCCTGCCACAGGGAGCCTTGCATATTCGCTATTTGCTTCACCGAGGAAGGAATAGTCATCTCTGTAACGTGGTGGTTATCCCAGAAAGCATAGCCGCGGATGGTGGAACAGGTAGTCGGAATGACGGTATGCGGACAACCGAAGATGAGGGTATCGCCTTCCAGCTCGGAGCCGATGCGAATGATCGCATTGCAGCCCGTCCGATGGGTAGGATGACCTTCTTCTATCTCAATATACTCGATATTGGTCATGTACGAAAGCGTGTAGATACCGAGATACGTAACGCCTTTTCCGATAAACACAGATTTGACAGCATTGGGATTGATACCTCCGGCATTGGGTCCCCAAGTATTTTGGTCACATTGCAACTCGCCGTTTCCGGTGATCGTCAACAGGCTATCGCAATAATCAAAGGTCCACTCGATATTATCCGGTCCATACGTGCCGGATTTGACATTGGGAATATCTGCTTCGATGGTATAATCCTTCCAGCCATCTGCGGCGTTGTATAATTCTTCCGTTCCGCACGGCACATGGAGAGTAATATCGGATTGCGGCGATTTGGAGGTGAATTGGTTAGGCCAAACGGGTATATTCTCCGTCCAATGCACATGGATATCCGTTAGCGCTTGATTGGCTACCAGCATCGAGGTTCCCAAAGAGGATGCCGATGCCGGTATCGATATAGACTGCAGATGGGAACAATACGTGAATCCGTATTGCCCGATTGCAGTCACGCCTTCGGGAATCGTGATCTCGGTCAAGCCGTGACACCCGTTGAACGCTTCACGGCCTATAGAGGTAACCTGATTAAACTGAATGTCCGTGATACATGCACAACCGTAGAAGGCAGCATTTTTTATTTCCGTAATGCCGTCCGGGATGGTCAGGGTCGTCACTTTGGTATCATTCACATACAGGTCTCCGCCTCCCACATAATTAGAGTAGCCATTTCGGCTGAACGGGGAAGAGTCGTATTTACCAAAATCGATGTTGCTCCATGCCTCCAGATCGGAGATATAAACCGACTCCATCGCCCAACAGCTGGTAAACGCATTCTGCCCCACAGAGGTGAGGGACGGAGGAATCGTCACTGTGGTTAGATTGGAGCAACCATTGAAGGAATAGTTTCCTATACTCGTCACGCCGCTGGCAATCGTAACAGAGGTGATGAACTTTCTGTAAGGATACCAAGGCGCCTCGCCCATGGGAAAATGTGCCATCGCTCCCGTTCCGCTGATATAGAGAGTACTGTCACAGAGTGCCCAAGTGAGGTTGTCGCCATCTGCACCGCATGTACCGGAAGCAAGCATTTCGTTTACAATCGTATAGCCGTTCCAGCCATCTGCGGCGTTGTATAATTCTTCCGTTCCGCACGGCACATGGAGAGTAATATCGGATTGTGGGGATCTGTTGGTCAGGTTTTGCCAAGTCGGAATAGCATCCGCGCTCTCCCAAGACACATAGATATCGGTCAAAGAAGAAGCCCGGAGCGCGCCATTACCTATTGTTGATACACTATTGGGAATTGTTATTTCGCGTAAGCTCGAACAACTAATGAAGACATAATCTCCTAACGTTTCCAGCGTACTTGGAAGTGTGATATTTTGCAATTTATAACATGATTCAAAAGCGCGTTTCCCTATAGTAACAACTCCTTCGGGAATGGTGATGGACTCCAACTTATTGGTAGACCAAATAAATGCATACTGTCCAATTGTAGTTACCGAAGACGGAATCTCAACATGCTCCAATTCTGTACATCCGGGGAACCCCCAAGAGCCAATAGAGGTAACGCCTTCCTCTATGATCACAGTACGTACACGGTTGGAGCTATTCCAACTAGGACGATTTGTATTTGTATAATCCGCCATCTCTCCCGTTCCGCTGATAGTGAGCGTGCCATCATCGCACAACGTCCAAGTGAGGTTGTCGCCGTCTGCTCCACACGTACCGGAAGCGGTATATTCGGCTTGGATGGTATAGTTGCCCCAACCGGCAGCTTGGTAGGCGCTGATGGCGCTACATGGGATGTGCAGTGTGACGGACGATTGCGGGTTATTGCTTGCCGGCAGAACAGGGATATTCTCCGTCCACGGGGCATAGATATCCGTCAAATTGATGAAACCGGCGAAGGCATTCTCGCCTATCGAAGTGATCTCATCCGTTAAGATGACTGTTTTGACTGTTTCTCGGTAATCAAACCACTCGGCAGTGCTTGTTCCGCCGGAATAGACGAAATTCTCCATCGCTCCGCTACCCCGGATCGTCAACACACTGTCGCAAGAGAGCATCCATGTGAGGTTTGAACCATAGACACCGCACATTCCGCCTTTTAGGTGGTCGTCCACGATATTATACTTATTCCAACCTTCTTCCGCTTCATACATCGCTTTTTTGCCACAGGGCACATGGAGCGTGATGCCGGGATCCAAATTGTCACTTGAATGCTCTGACCAATAAGTCACGCTGTTCCATACAGGGATATCCTCCGTCCACTCTACATAAATATCTTTGAGGTTTTCACATTCTTTGAATGTATAACCGCTGAATGCGTGCACGCTGGATGCAATGAGCATGGATTTTAACTTATGCAGATACTCAAAGCAAAACCGATCAATTATCTCCGTTGTATGCGGCATAACGGTGTGCATACAACCGGCAATCATCTTGTTGGTAGCCGTCTCAATGATGGCATTGCAGTTACTTCGGCTGTCATAGACCGTATTGGCAGGATCTACTTGGATAATCTCCAAATCATTACAACGCAATAAGGGATATTGCCCGATATTCGTTACGCTTGCCGGAATATAGATGGATTTCAGACTATAGCACATGTAGAACACATGACCGTTTGAACCTCCGATATCGGTGATACCTTCTTCTATTACTACACTCTTTATACTCTTTCCCAGGGTAGTATTATTGAAAGCACTAGCATTTATTGCTCCGGTACCGCTAATTGTCATCACGCTGTCACAACTGAGTACATACCAAGCATCAGGGCCACACTTACCGCTTGTCAGTCCTTCCACAAACTCTGCGGTAAAGGTTGTATTCTCATCAATACCAATCCTACGCGGATTATCTCTATTGCCGTCGCTCCATTGTTTGAAAACGCAACATGTACTGGTATTGCGTGTGGCTCTAATGGTATGCGTATCTTCGCAATGAACCGACTTAGATACATTGGTACCGGCAGTTTCTCCATCTATTTGTACCGTACCAAATGAACTATTGTTCGTTTTGACCGTCAGCGTATAATTAGACGTGCCGCTTCCTTGCATTGTATAGTCCTGCCAGTATTTTGTAGCACGATAAATATCACCATAGCCACAAGGAACATGAAGCGTTATGTTAGCTCTTGTTCCATAGGTCATATTAGACCATGCAGGTATAGCATCAGCCGAAGTCCATGATACATATATATCTTTTAGTTTTTGACTGGATGCTAAAAAGGCCTCACCACCGATTGCCGTTACGCTACTTGGAATAGTTATCGAGGTCAGGCTGGAGCAACCCTTAAACGCATAAGTTCCAATAGTTGTAATACTATTCGGAATAGTTATTGAGCTTAGGCTGGTACAACCATTGAACGCAGAACTTTCAATACTGGTTACACTATTCGGAATAGTTACTGAGGTCAAAGAGGAACAATACTCAAATGTTTGCGCATTAATAGTTGTAACACCATTCGGAATAGTTATTGAAGTGAGAGAGGAACATTCAAAGAAAGCTCCCAATCCTATCGTTTTTATTCCACTTCCCATCGATACCGAAGTTATATTCTCACATTCATCGAACGCATTTATTCCGATGCTTGTAACAGTATTGGCGATGGTAACAGATGTAATGATACTGCGATACGACCACCAAGGAGCATGCCAGTTTCCCCCAGACACCCAACCTGTTGGTTGGGGATAATTTGTCATTGCACCCGATCCGGTAATCGATAGCACTCCGGTACATCTGTTGAGCGACCATTGCAAATTGGTGCCACAGGTACCATTGTATGTTTTGGCTGCAAAAGTAGCGGTGTAGGTTTTGGTACCGGTTACCGTCACCGTACGGGGATTATCTGTATTACCGTCATTCCACTGCACGAAATCGGCACAACTCTCGGGTGTGGCGGTTAGGGTTACCGTCTGACCGTATTGTTTCGTCGCCGTGCCGCTGACCGTTCCCATCGCGGTATTAGCAGACGCGCCGGTGATCTTATAACTCCGCACGGTACTGCTGAACTGCGCTGTATAGTCCTGTGCCTTGTTGACAGCATAGATGGTCGGACTCCAACCGCTGAAGGTGTAGATATATTGCACCGTAGCTGATTTGGTAGGCGTCGTACCGGTATAGCTTGGCGTTGTGCCGTATTTTACACTACTGCTCTGCAAGACGGAAGAGCCGTTCAAGAAACGAATCGTATAGGAACGGACGGTACTGCTGAACTGCGCCGTATAGGTAGCATCGGCTGTCGCAGCCACAATAGTCGGACTCCAACCGCTGAAGGTATAGGTATATTGCGCCGTAGCCGTTTTGGTAGGCGTTGAACCCGTATAGCTTGGTTTGACACCATGGTTAACCGTCAAGGTCTGCAAAGTCGTACCGTTATTGACGAACTTAATCGTATACTGGTTGACAGCAAAAGTCGCTTGATAAGAGGCATTGGCGGTTGCCGTAATAGAACGGGAAGCAGTAGTGTTGCCGTCACTCCATTGAACGAAATGGTATCCGGTCTTCGGGGTGGCTTTGATAGTCACAGACGTTCCATAGTTGTAAGTACCACCACCGGTGACCGTACCATAGTTGGTATTATTGGAGGTCACCGTCAACGTCACCGTGTTCGGCTCAAAATACGCGGTATAAGTAACATTGGAATTGCCGATAGTGATCTGACGCGAGGCATTAGTGTTATTGTCGTTCCATTTAGTGAATCGATACCCGCTGTTTGCTTGCGCGGAGATGGTTGGCTTAGCACCCGTCGCGGTCTGCAGCTGCGTTGAACTGGACCATGCATTAGTACCTATTCGCACTTGGCCATACGAAGACGGACTGGCCTGAACCGTCAACGTCACTTTTGCTGCCTGCACATAGCTCATCCCCGCGCACCCGAGAAGGAGCACGAAAAGGAGGACGATTCTATGTATGCGACGCATCATGTGCATGTGTATATCAAAATCGGCTGCAAAAGTACAACTTTTTTTTGAAACTTCATTCTCAAATCGTACAAATCGACTCTCAAATCGTACAAATTTTTATTTTGCAAGCTCAAAGTGTGTAAATTTTGACACTTTTGTGTAAAAATAGCCATTCCGCCTCTTTTCATCCGGCCTTTTTATTTATTAGTGTTAAGGGGCAAGGATGTCCACGGTGGTAAGTCGATAATAACGGCAATGGTCTAGGATACCATCGAGATTGGACCGATATACCATCGAGATTGGACCGACAAAAGCCTAATGCCCGAAAGATGTTGTCGCAAATATGCGACAAAAATGCAAAATGTCTATAATCCAAAATGTGTGTCCATATTGTCCATTTGTCCATTTCATGATAATTAGCTATAAATGAATAGTTTACAAAAGGACAAAATGGACAAATGGACAAAAGGACAAATGGTCACGCAATTTTTTTATAGAAACCATGCTGGATTTTTTGGACAAGTCCCTGCTGTTGCCAATAGTCATTCCAGCGCGTAGCCGTTCGAACACATACTCCTTGTAGCTGCGCCTCCGAATAGAGTCTTTTGCTCTCGTACTCATTGGGGAGCACCTCAAGGAGTATGCGGCGTTGGTCGAGAGGTTTGATGTCGGGTACGAGGTCATGGGCATCGCCGTTGATGAGGCGGTAAGCCGCCGCCATGTGGAGAAGGAGACGGTTGCCGATAATCTCCGCGGTCTCGTAGTCGGCGTCGGAGCACTCCAGCCGGATATTATCCGGCAAAATGGACGAAGAAGAGGAGGTGTCCGAATACAATTCGGACGGAATGGACATACCTCTCATAGCCGTCAAGACCATCGCTATGCGCTCGATCTGGACTGCCATACGGATGACGGCGGAGTGGAAGTTGTCGCCAAGGAGAGCGATGAGGGTTTGGTACTCCATCTCCAGATGTTCTCCTAAGCGCTCTTTCTGCGCATCGGTCAGACTCCATTCACGCTCGGGCGCTTTCTGTAAGGACTCGTACACGCGCAAGAGATGACGACCGACTTGTTTGGGGATAAAAGACTGCGCACTTTTGGACGAGACATAGGATTTGTTGAACGGGTTCGTACCGCGGATCACCACCGTCATCAGACGCGAGAAATAGCCGTTCTCGACACTGGGCACCAAGGCTTTGTACTGTCCGAACGTGCCGGTAAGGAGCATCGAGAGCCGCGGAGACGGGATCTCAGAAGCACTTTTGACGCGGTTTCGGGAGATGGGTTCATGTTCGGCTGCTTTGCGGAGCACGGTGTTGTAGTTAGCCGCAGCATTCTTCCAGATGTCCGTGATAACCGAACCTTCGGACTCATGCATGTAGCCGCAGCCGTTCTGCTTTTCGAGCGCTTTGTAGAAAGCAGGCAGCGTGCTGTCTCCGGCTATGAGCATCGGATAGCGCTCATCGATGATATGTACCATCTCAAGGGCTTGGTTAGCGATGCCTTTGCCCGAAGCCGCCGCAGCGAGGATGAAACATTGCAGGTTCGCGTAGTACTTCTTGCCCGTCGGACCATAATGGAAATACAGGTTCGGCAGGCACGAGCTCGCAGCAGCCAAGGTTGCCATGAGGATGATGTCCTGCTCTTCTTTTGTACTTGCCAGCGAGATCATCTGTTGTACACTCTCAGGAAGTTTTTGCATGTCGAGATGATCAACAATGCGGAGGTCTTCCTGTCCCTCCGTAAGATTTAGGTTTTTAAGCATAAAAAAAATAATTTAGTTAATAATGTGGTTTAGGTGATTTTCGAAATTGCGTGCAAAGGTACAAAAAATTTTTGACATATGCAAATTTTTGTCCCCCGTTTTGTCATCGAAATTCCAAAATCGAGTACAAAGATACGATGAACATTTTGCTTTTTCCAAATTTTTTGACAAAAAAATGCAAAAAAAATCGCACTTAAGCAATCATCCCCATCACGCGGGTGACAGGGATGAGAGAGAGTTTGGCGAGGAAGCGCCAAAAAGTGGACAGCCATGAGCGGGCAATTCAATTGCCCTGTAATGAAAGAAAAAATCCCTCATCAACCCAAACGCCCACAACGGTATGATCTGATTCGCCGCATACTCAATCTCGTCACGCACTACATACCCATTCGGCACTTCCGATATCTGCTTCTTTCCTTTCTTCTTCCCTCCTACCTCAAACGTGTATTCTCCCACGCTGAAATCACTCACACGCGACGATATCACATCCTGCGTCACATGCAGCTGGTTATAGAAAAATGTCTCTCGCACATTGCCAATCTCCGCTTTCTCACCAACCAGCGCGTATTGGATATTCGTATTATTGAGGTACACCTTCTCCACTTTGCCCAATCCACGCATACCTCCTGTGTCATCGCGTAACTGACCAATCATCTCCGCTTT
>ONMU01000085.1 GCA_900319035.1 uncultured Bacteroidales bacterium | reverse complement strand
CACGTGCAGACTTCGGCACTTTTGAAATAATGGAGACCTTTGCTTTGAGGCTGCGAGCCGTCCTAATTTAGAAATTTGCGTCTGCATATTCCGCTTTGAAAGACTCGCTCAAATGAGCCAATATAGCAGGGCGGTTGGGGCTCTCCAGAGGGAAAAGACGAAAGATTTTGCTATCTTTCGTCGCTATCTGGCTTATTTACAGCATTTTACGATTTCATAGACCGGACAAATAGCGAAAACCGGAACAAAATGAGTACTAAAAAGTGGGCTCAGCCCTTGTAAATACTTGTTGTTCCTCGGTTTTTTGAAATAGCGAAAAATAGGTGTTTTCTTGAAAAATCAAAGGAGTAAGAAACCGTATTAAACAATTATACCACGCTTTTCGGGCGTCAGACCTATATATTACACGAACGCTCACGATGTTCGTTTGGTCTAATCGTCCTAAAAAGCGTGGTATAACTATGCAAATTTAGAACTCTGGAGCTATCTTATTGATACGTTCAATAAGGCTCTCATCAATGTGATTAGCATAGCGGAAAGTCATACTAAGGTCGCTGTGGCCAACTATCTGAACGACGTCCAAATCGGTTGCACCAGCTTTCAATAGGTTGTTAATTCCGCTATCACGAAGAGAATAGAGTTGATATTCTCTCGGCAACTTCAACGCTTCTCTCATTCGATCCCAGATGATAGTGAATGAGTGTGAAGCAGCAGGAGTCTGGCTTGGTTTCCATGTACCTGCGCCAAAGACGAAATCATCCGGTTTGGCTCCACGAATATGGTCACGTAATAAAGCTTCCAATTTATCATCCATACGACAGTTATGGTCTTTGCCGTTTTTCTTCTGCGAGCCTTTCATTTCGATACAATGTTTCTCGAAGTTCAACTGCTCAACTTTGACGCGAGTGATCTCTACCGGACGCAGGAAGGATTTATACACCAGTTGCATGACGATGATGAATGCAGGGTTCTTTTCCTGGAAGTAAGCAACAATGCGGTCACGAACTTCCTTCGGGATAATGGTACGATCTTTACCTTGCGCTTTCTTTTGCTTGAGGTGTTCGAATGGATTGATGCGAGCGTAACTCTTTTCCATCGCCCAACTGAATAACGCACGCGCGAGTTTTATATTATTATTGTACGTACGTGGACTCACGCGATCTTCCCTTATTTTCTTGCGGACAGACTTCTTGCCTTTCGAGTTGTTACCAAGAAGCACAAACTCCATGTACTGGTTCGCCTGTGTCTGCGAGAAAACTGAAGCGGCAATAGATGGACAGTTATTATGCACCCATTGCTTGAATTGTTTACAGAAGCAACTATAGCTTCGCATAGTCGTCTCTTTCAACTCACCACATCGATCTTTTTCATACAGGTCAATTACCTGCTCCAACGGAGTGTAAAAGCGAACATTATCACCCGTATAACTCTCCTGCGTACCGATTCCGTAGGCAGGGATGTTTTGCTGAAGATTGATAAAACCGGCAGCAAGTTGATTGTTGATTTGAAGAATAATAGCGCTGGTCTGCAATTTGAACTCAGTAAGAGTTTTGCAGCGCTTACGCTCGCGGTTCATCATAATACGAACGCGCTCTAAGTCTTGAACGATAGGGTTAAGCTTGTAGTACTCGATGTACCAACCTTTAGAATTGTGTTTGAGCTCTGCGGGAACAAATTGCCTTAGGGCTCCAAAATTTTGAACCAACATAGTAATTTTTTTTCTTCCGCCAACCTTTTCTGATTGGCGGGAGAAAAAAAGTTAAACAATGTTATTAACGACAAATGACTTCCACATCTGTGAAAGTCATTTGGGCAGATTTTGGGTCGATTTTTACGCGTCTCACGCGTAACTTATTGATTTTCAACCCTTGTGCGCAGGATGAGACTCGAACTCACACGATCTTGCGACCACTACCCCCTCAAAGTAGCGTGTATACCAATTTCACCACCTGCGCGGGATTTTTTTGTGCCCAGAACAGGACTCGAACCTGCACACCTCGCGGCATGCGCACCTGAAACGCACGCGTCTACCAATTCCGCCATCTGGGCAAAAAAAAAGAGCGGAAAACGAGACTCGAACTCGCGACCCCGACCTTGGCAAGGTCGTGCTCTACCAACTGAGCTATTTCCGCATTCTTTTTAAACCTTTGTATCAAGTAAAAGATCGTTGCTTCTCGAAAGCGGGTGCAAAAGTACTGCTTTTTTTTGACATGACCAAATTTTTTTGCAAAAAAATGAAAAAAAAATGCATTTTCTTGTGTTTTTGCTTGATTATGTGGGATTTTTTGCGTAACTTTGCAGCCCAAAACGTGAAATTATGCGAAAAATAAGTATTCTCTTCTTTTTCATTCTGGCTACGCTGAGTACGCAAGCTCAGATCAGCCAGATTGTTGGCGATTGGAAGACCGTCGATGACAAGACCGGCGAGAAACGATCCATCGTAACGATATATAAAGGCTCCGACGGGCTCTACTACGGAAAAGTCAGCAAGCTGCTGATGTACCAGGAGCTGCATCCAAAATGCGAGGCATGCCAGGGCGAGGACAAGAACGCGCCGGTAGAAGGCTTGGTCATCATCCGCGGCATGAAAGCCGAGGACGGACAACTCGTGGGAGGCAAAGTGCTTGACCCCGAGAGCGGGAAGTTCTACTACGGTAAGATATACCTCAAAAACGGTAACCTCGTCCTCCGCGGGAGCTTGGACAAACACGGCTTCCTCGGACGCAATCAGACATGGGTGAAATAGGGGTGTACGGTGTAAAAGGAGTTAATCGAAAATGCGCAGTCATTTTGGCCTACGCGGCCTGAGCGTAAACGACTACTAACCCGCGCTCACAAGCGAGCTTGCAGCGCGTCTTACTACTCCTT
>ONMU01000039.1 GCA_900319035.1 uncultured Bacteroidales bacterium | reverse complement strand
GACCAAGCCGCTTTCGCAGCTCAGAAGGACGCTCCGAACGGCAAAAAGACGATGCGTGCCTTCCTCTGGAAACTGGAGAAAGAGGCGTACGACGCCGAGCACAACGGCTAAAAGCCGATGCACTAATGTACGATGTACAGATGTATGATGTAAGAAGGATGTAAGAAGGATGTACGATGTACAAATGTACGATGTACGAGGCGGACAATCGTCCATTCAAGAAAATGCGCACCCTACAGGGTGCGTTTTTTCTTCCTTCTTACATAAATTGTACATCTTACATTCTTCCTTCTTACATAAATTTTACATCTTACATTCTTCCTTCTTACATAAATTTTACATCTTACATTCTTCCTTCTTACATAAATTTTACATCTTACATTGTTCCTTCGTACATTTTTTTGGCGATTTTTCTGCATTTTTAATTCTTAATTTTTAATTTTTAATTTTTTTTCTTGCACATGTGCAAAAAAAGTCGTACCTTTGCACCCGGATAAGAAAATTGTTGCATCATGAGAAACATAGTTATCCGTTTTTGGGCTATTTTGATGATTCTGACGGGTTGTAGTGCTCATCAGAAGGAGTATCGGATTGGTGTGAGTCAGTGCCTGGACGATGCGTGGAGGCAGAAGATGAATGCGGAGATGGAGCGGGAGTTACTGTTGCATCCCGAGATGACGCTTTCTCATCGTATCGCATATGGAAGTAATGAGCGGCAGTGTGCGCAGATTGACAGTTTCATCGCCGAGAGGGTGGATCTGTTGATTGTCAGTCCTAACGTAGCGGAAGAGGTGAAACCTGCTGTCACGCGTGCTTATCGCGCAGGTATACCGGTGATCGTAGCCGATAGGCGTGTGAGCGGGGAAGAGTGGACTGCGTTCATTGGCGGAGATAACTATCAGGTAGGACGGTTGATGGCGGATTGGATCCTTTCTGTTCAGGCGGAGCAGAAGAAGGCGCTTCAAGTATTAGAGGTAGCAGGTCTGCCCGGATCCACACCGGCTACGCTTCGTCATCAAGGTATGTTGGAGAGACTGGCTGAGGTGGACGGCGTCCAGCCGAAGATTGAATCGGTCATGGGCGCATGGTATAAAGAGGATGCGTATCGGGTAGTACGAGATTATTTAGGTACTCATGCGCATGTGGATGTCATCGTGGCGCATAACGACTTGATGGCGATAGGTGCTGCAGAGGCGGTAAGGGATAGCAAGGGGTATGGCGAAGGGAGCGTCCGTATCATGGGCGTGGACGGTATCCGTTTGGGCTTGCAAGCGATAGTGGACGGAACGATCGAATGTTCTGCTACGTATTCCTCACGCGGCGATATGATCATTGAGACTGCATCCCGTATATTGGCAAAACAACCTTTTGTACGCGATACCGTTTTAGAAACGATGCTGATAGATGCCAATATAGCCTCTCCCATGTTAGTACAGATCCAAGCACGTTTGCATGATTTAGAGACCTTGCATATCGTGCAGCTCCAATCTGAGTCTCGTTGGCAGCAGATTCAATACGGTAGAACTATGCTTATTGCTTCCCTGGTATTGGTCGGAGTGTTCTTCTTCCTCGCATTGGGATTCTTGATTTATTCGCAACGTAAGATCAATAAGGAAATCAAACGCGATATCTTACCGCAGCTGGAAGAGGTGCAGGAGGCTATCCAGCTCAATCATAAGGATGTAGCCTTCGGCGAACGGCTGAAACAGATTGTGGAGGATCACTTGTCGGATCCGAATCTCAATGTGGAGTTTCTTGGAAGACAGTTGGCACTGAGTCGAACTCAGATCTTCCGTCGCGTCAAGACCATTACGGGTAAAGGACCATTGGATTATATTCGTGAGCGTCGGTTGATACGCGCAGATGAATTGCTTCGAACGACTGATATGACTATTCAGCAAGTAGCCCTTGAACTATGCTTCTCCTCCCCGGGCTATTTTACCAAGTGTTATAAAGAGCAATTTGGACATCTTCCAAGCCAGCGTTAGAGGTACTATAGTACTACTAAAATTGTTGCAAAATATGCACGATTTGTTGCAGTGAAACATACGTGTCATATTTTGCAACATTATTTTTTGCGTACGTGTATTATTTGTTGTACTTTTGCATCGTCAAATTCAAAACAACGAATAATATCATGAAAAATTGTAGTCTTCTCATCATCGGAATTGTGGCAGCCATCCTGTCCTCTTGTGGCACTAAGCCTGCTCGATATGTCACCGATGAACCTTTCCGTTCTGTGTATCATCATTCTCCGGCAGCGTTTTGGATGAATGATCCCAACGGTATGTTCTATGACGATGCCGCTCATCTTTGGCATCTCTATTATCAGCATAACCCCTTCGGTACTACATGGGGACCGATGCACTGGGCACATGCTACGTCTTCGGATCTGATTCATTGGGAGCAGCACCCTATCGTGCTGGCACCGGATTCTATTGGTACGATCTTCTCCGGTTCTGTTGTTATTGACCGCTACAACACCGCCGGTTTCGGGGAGAATGCAGTAGTCGCTATCTTCACGCAGTCGGAGATCTGCGGTCAGCATCAGTCGATTGCCTATAGTCTGGACGGTGGTATGACGTTCGTTAAGTATGACGGCAATCCGGTGTTGAAGGGCGATATCGCTGATTTCCGTGATCCGAAAGTGACATGGGATGAGCAAGCCGGTAAATGGATCATGACCCTTGCTTGTCAGCAGGAGATCCGTTTCTACTCCTCGGCTAACCTCAAAGAGTGGAGTTATGAGTCCTCTTTCGGTGCCGGTATAGGTGCCCACGGCGGAGTGTGGGAATGCCCGGAACTGATCCGCCTTAAATGTGAAAATGAGAAAATAGGAAAATGTGAAAATGAGAAATATGTCCTGTTGGTTTCCATCAATCCGGGCGGTCCGTTCGGTGGCAGTGCTACGCAGTATTTCGTAGGAGAATGGGATGGTCATAGGTTCACTTGCACGGATGCTCCTTATGAGACCAAATGGCTCGATTATGGCAAGGATAACTACAGCACTTTTACGTGGCATAATGCTCCTGACGGTCGTGTGGTATCGCTTGGATGGATGTCCAACTGGCAATATGCAGAAGTATTACCTACGGTAGCTTTTCGTTCGCAGAACACGATCGCTCGTGAGCTCTCCTTATATAAAGATGACGCAGACGTGTATCGTGTACGCGTAGTTCCTTCGCCGGAGTTTATGGCGCTGAAGGGCGAGAAGACCCGCACCCTTGCTGATGCGGCTATCGTAGAGCTAACGCTTAGCGGTACGAAATCCAGCGTAGTGACTCTTTCTAATGACAAAGGCGAGAAAGTGACCATGACATTAGATGTACACCGTCGTACGTTCTCTATGGATAGAACGGCTTCGGGTGATTGCTCTTTCTCTACCGATTTTGCGGCTCATACGACCACACCGCTCTTTGTCAAACAGGATGAATACCGCGTGATCCTCTTTATCGACCATTGTTCTATCGAAGCCTTTGACGCGAACGGTTATTGGGCGATGACCAACTTAGTCTTCCCTTCCGAACCATATAATCATGTGGAGGTAGAAGGAGGAGAAGCGAATATCTATGCTATTCGCAATTTGTGATTGGAGATTTGAAATTTTGAATTGATAGTAATATGGAAAAGAAAACTTCCTTCTTGGCATTCTTGCCGGTGATGCTGACCTTCTTCACAATGGGTTTTGTGGATCTTGTAGGTGCAGCATCGAATCATGTGCAAGCCGACCTCGGCTTGACCGAGTCACAGACCTATTTTATTCCGAGTCTGGTGTTCTTCTGGTTCTTGATCTTCTCGGTGCCTACGTCGGCGTTGATGAACCGTATTGGTCGGAAGAACACAGTGCTCGTCTCGTTGGCTGTGACCTTGTTGTCGCTCCTCTTGCCGCTTTTCGGTAATGGTTATTACCTGATGTTGGTGGCTTTCTCGCTCCTTGGTATCGGTAACGCGATCATGCAGACCAGTTTGAACCCGCTTGTGACGAACCTCATCAGCGGTGATAAGTTGGCTGCTACCCTGACTTTTGGTCAGTTCGTCAAAGCGATAGCCTCTTTCATGGCTCCTATCGTCATGACGTGGGGAGCAGTCGAAGCTATCCCTTCCTTCGGACTTGATTGGAGAATCGTCTTCGTCATCTACGGTATCATCGGTGTCTGTGCTACCATATTCCTCTATCTGACAAAGATCGAGGAGAAACCGCTTGATGGCAAGGCATCGGGATTTGCGGACTGTTTCAAACTCTTGGGTCATCCCTTTGTGTTGCTCTGTTTCCTTGGTATCATGTGCCATGTGGGAATCGATGTCGGAACGAACACTACTGCTCCGAAATTGCTCATGGAGCGTTTGGGCTGGACGCTGCACCAAGCGGCTTTTGCTACCTCGCTCTACTTCATTTTCCGTACGATCGGTTGTTTCAGCGGGTCGTTCATCCTGCGTTTTGTGTCCGAAAAGGTGTTCTTTGCTATCAGCGCATTGATGATCGTTGCAGCGATGGTGTTGATGGGCGTCGGTCAGTCGCAGTGGATACTCTATACGGGTATCGCGCTGGTGGGATTCGGCAACTCGAACATCTTCTCTATCGTTTTTGCAGAGGCACTGAAGGCAGAGCCTCAGAAACAGAACGAGGTGTCCGGTCTGATGATCATGGGACTGTTCGGAGGTACTATCTTCCCGCTTTTCATGGGCTTTGCCTCGCAGGCGGTAGGTACTATCGGAGCTGTCCTCGTCATGGCTGTCGGCGCTATCTATCTGTCATTTTACACGCTTAAAATAAAGAAATAATTCTTAAATATCAAATATTACTATGAATTACGTTGTAGGTATAGGCGAGGCGTTGTTTGACTGCCTGCCTGATGGTCGCAAGCTCGGCGGAGCTCCGGCTAATTTTGCTTATCATGTGTCCCAATTCGGTTTGAACGGCTGGGCTATCTCTGCTATCGGAGATGATGAGTTAGGCGAAGAGATCGTGGAGACTTTTGAGAAAGTGGGGTTGGATCATATCCTTCCCGTAGTAGAACAACCGACCGGAACGGTTAAGGTCACGCTCGATTCCAAAGGAATCCCGCAGTACGATATCTGTTTAGGGGTAGCGTGGGATAATATCCCTCTGACGGGAGATATGTTATACGTGGCTCGTCATGCCGAAGCTATCTGTTTCGGCTCATTGGCGCAACGTTCCGAGACCAGCCGTGAGACGATCCACGCTTTCTTGGACGAAGCACCGAAGGATGCTCTGCGCGTCTTTGACATCAACTTGCGTCAGAATTGGTTCACGGCAGAGATCATCGCTGAATCGCTGAACCGCGCCAACATCCTCAAGATCAACGATGAGGAGCTGGATGTAGTAGCCACGATGCTGTTGGGTGTTCCGACTGTCTCGGGCAAACTCATTGCGGAGGACCCCGAGAAGACGAGGGAGGTTTGCCGGGAGCTTATTGCCAAATATAACTTGAAGATGCTCATCCTCACCTGCGGTGCTATCGGCTCGTATGTCTTTACGGATACCGATGAGAGTTATGTAGCTACGCCGAAGGTACAGGTAGCGGATACGGTAGGTGCCGGTGATTCGTTCACGGCTACGTTTGTAGCGCAGATCCTCTTGGGCAAATCGATTCGTGAGGCGCATGAGAAAGCGGTGTTGGTATCTGCTTATGTCTGCACCCAGAAAGGCGCAATGCCTGTTTTACCGGATAACTTAAAATAAACTTAAATAACAAACATCATGAGAAAAACATTTTTCACATGGCTATTGATGGCGTTTTTTGCCCTGCCGGTCTTGGCGAACCCTGCATCGGGTGTCGTTCTTGACAAGGCTACGGGTGAGCCGATCATCGGAGCCAGTATCTTGGAAAAAGGTACCACCAACGGAACGGTTACCGATTTTGACGGTGCGTTTACGCTGGAGGTAGCCGAAGGAGCTACGCTGGAGATCAGTTACATGGGTTATGCTATGCAGAGTATTGCTGCCGGTGAAAACCTAAGTGTGCAGCTGGCGGAAGACAGCGAGATCCTCGATGAAGTAGTAGTCACCGGTTATACGACCCAGCGCAAAGCGGATCTTACTGGTGCAGTGACAGCAATCAGCGCTTCTGACTTGGAGAAACAGCAGGAGAACAACCCGATGAAGGCGCTGCAAGGTAAAGTGCCGGGTATGAACATCGCTGCGGACGGTAACCCTGCCGGAGCTGCTGTCGTTCGTATCCGTGGTGTGGGTACGCTCAATGACAACGACCCGCTTTATATCATCGATGGTGTGCCTACCAAATCCGGTATGCACGAACTCAACCCCAATGATATCGAGTCTATCCAAGTTCTCAAAGATGCAGCATCCGCTTCTATTTACGGATCGCGTGCTGCCAACGGTGTCATCATCATCACTACGAAGAAAGGTGCGGAGGGCAAACTCAATATCACCTTGGATGCTTCGGTCTCCTCGCAGATGTATGTGAATAAGATGAAGGTGCTCAACTCTGAGGAGTTCGGTAAGGTCATGTGGCAGGCATATGTCAATGACGGCTTGAATCCGAACAGTAACGCCCTTGGATACCACTATGATTGGGAATACGATAACCAAGGCTATCCTGTTCTCAATGGTATCATGATGAATAAGTACTTGGACGAAGCCGGTACTACTCCGGCGGCTAATACCGATTGGTATAAAGAGACTACTCGTCCGGGTTGGATTCAGAACTATAACGTCTCTGTTTCCCACGGTGGTCAGAAAGGTAGCAGTTTCTTCTCCCTCGGTTACTACCGCAATGACGGTATCATCAAATATACCAATTTCGATCGTTTCTCTGCTCGTGCGAACAGCGACTATAAGCTCTTCAATGACAAAGTGACTATCGGTGAGAACTTCACCCTCAGCCGCACTTCTGAAACGGCTGCTCCGGGTAATTTCTTGGAGAATGTGTTGCAGTTTAATCCCTCTCTGCCGGTATATACCAAGGATGGTGATTTCGCCGGTCCTGTAGGCGGTTATCCGGATCGTGAGAACCCGCTTGCTCGTCTCAAACGCAACAAAGACAACCACTACGTCTATTGGCGTATCTTCGGTAACGCATTTATTGACATCAACCCTATCAAGGGTCTGCATATCCGTACCACAGCGGGTATTGACTATGCACAGAAACGTCAGCGTATCTTCACGTATCCTATTACCGAAGGAACGATGGCGAATGACAAGAATGCCGTGGAAGCCAAACAAGAGCATTGGACGAAATGGATGTGGAACGCCATCATTACCTATAACTTGGAGAAAGGCAAACATCGTGCTGACTTCCTCGTCGGTACGGAGTTGAACAAATCCATTGACGAGTCCTTCTCCGGTTATAAGGAAGGCTTTATTGTTCTGGATCCGAATTATATGTGGCCGGATGCAGGTTCCGGTCAGGCACAAGCATATGGTTCCGGTGGCAGTTATTCGCTTCTCTCTTTCTTTGCCAAAGCGAACTATACCTATGACAACCGCTATCTGATCTCGGTAACGGCTCGTTGTGACGGTTCCAGCCGTTTTGGTAAGAACAACCGCTTCGCTTTCTTCCCCTCAGTCTCGGCAGGATGGCGTATCAGTCAGGAGAAGTTCATGAGCGGTGCTTCGACATGGATGGACGACCTCAAACTGCGTGTTTCGTGGGGTCAGACCGGTAACCAAGATATATCTCCTATCGCGCGTTATACCATTTATATTGCCAACTATGGTGTGAACGAGAACGGTGGTCAGTCTTATGGTACCTCTTACGATATTGAGGGTACCAACGGTGGTCACACGCTCCAATCCGGTTTCAAACGCGACCAGATTGGTAACGATGATATCAAATGGGAGACCACCACGCAGACCAACGTCGGTCTCGATTTCTCGTTCTTCAAACAGACCTTCTACGGCTCGTTTGATTGGTATTACAAACAGACGAAGGACATCCTCGTGCTCATGAACGGTATCGCTGCTATGGGTGAGGGTTCGTCCCAATGGGTGAACGCCGGAGCTGTGAAAAACATGGGTGTGGAGCTCAGTCTCGGTTATCGCAACCAGACCAAAGGGGGCTTCAAATACGATATCTCTGCCAATATCTCGCATTATGACAACAAAGTCACCAAACTGCCGGAGACCATCGCTGCCAAAGGTACGTTCGGTGGTAACGGTGTGAAGTCGGTAGTCGGACATGCGATCGGTTCGCAGGTGGGATATATCGCAGATGGTATCTTCAAATCGCAAGAGGAGATCGATAACCATGCTTATCAGGAAGGCGCAGGTCTCGGACGTATTCGTTACAAAGACCTCAACGGCGACGGTGTGATCAACGAGTCTGACCAAGATTGGATCTACTCGCCGGTACCTGCTGTTTCGTTCGGTGCCAATTTCTATTTCGAGTACAAAGGTTTTGACCTCACCCTTTTCTTCCAAGGCGTAGGCAAGGTGGATGTCATCACCGATCTCAAGCGTGAGACGGATATCTGGGCTGGTCTGAACATCGGTTTCCTCAACAAGGGTACACGTCTTCTTGACGCTTGGAGTCCGACCAATACGGATAGTAATATCCCGGCTCTCTCCCTCTCGGATAACAACAATGAGAAACGTGTCTCTTCCTATTGGGTAGAAGATGGTTCGTTCCTCAAACTGCGTAATGTCCAGTTAGGTTACAACCTCCCTAAATCAGCTACGGAGAAGATGAAGATGCAAAGCTGGCGTTGGTACATCTCTGCCCAGAACGTCTTCACGATCCATAGCAAGTCCTTCACCGGTGTGGATCCCGAGAACCCTAATTTCGCATATCCTATTCCGCTGTCGGTAACCCTCGGAACGAAAGTGACCTTCTAATGGAAGATTTGAAAATTTGAAGATTAGAAAATTTGAAAATTATGAAAACTATTATAAACAAGCTTTTAGCTTTTAGCGTAGTGCTCTGTTTGGCAGGCTGTTCGTTCTTGAACGATAATGTCCCGCAGGCAACCCTGAGCGAGGAGGAAGTACGCGACCCGAAGCAGATAGATAATATGGTCATCTCAGCCTATGCTATCTTCATCTCTGCTGAGGATATCAACTCCTCTTTCTCCATGTGGAACTTCGATGTCCGCTCCGATGACGCCTACAAAGGCGGAAACGGAGAATCGGATGGTGATGTCTTCCATCAGCTGGAGATCTCCAGAGGTATCCTTACCACCAACTGGAATATCAATGATATGTGGAGCCGTCTCTATAACTGTCTGAGCCGTGTAAATGCAGCTATCGATGTGCTGCTGGAGATGGATGACAGTTATAAACTCAAACAGCAGCGTCTGGGTGAGATGTATTTCCTGCGTGCTTACGGTCATTTCCTCTTGAAACGCCTCTATAAGAATATCCCCTTCGTAGTGACGCCGAATATGTCTCCGGACGAGTATAACACCATCTCCAACACCGCTTATACCAACAACGAAGGTTGGGGTGTCATTATCACGGATCTGGAGAACGCCTATAAGGTGCTACCCGCTACTCAGGAAGACAAAGGCCGTCCTACCAAAGCCGCCGCTGCGGCGCTCATGGCAAAGACCTATCTCTACAAGGCATACCGTCAGGACAACCCTGCTTCCCATAAAGTGACGGAGATCAACGCGGACGATCTGCAAAAAGTGATCTTCTATACCGATCCTGCTATTTATGGCGGATATGGTTTGGATCCGGATTTCCATAATAACTTCCGTCCCGAACCCCAGTACGAGAACGGTGTGGAGAGTATCTGGGCAATGCAGTACTCCATGAATGACGGTACGAAGAACGGTAACTGCAACTGGGCGTATGGTCTGATTGTACCGAATATCCCGGGTGTGACCGATGGTGGTTGCGATTTCTATAAACCGAGCCAGAACCTCGTCAATGCTTTCCATACTGATGATGCCGGTCTGCCCTTGGAGAACTTCAACCAGAAGGATTTCAATGCCGCTACGGATAACGCAGACCCCCGTCTGTGGCTCACAGTGGGTATCCCCGGATTTCCGTATATGTTCAACCCCAACTATATAATGGCGAAGACCATGACTTGGAGCCGTTCCAACGGAAAGTACGGATACTATGTATCGCTCAAGCATAATGTGGATCCCGATAGCGAGTATCTCATCAAAGGTGCTTGGTGGGGATCCCCGATGAACCGTATCGTGCTCCGTTATGCCGATGTGCTCCTCATGCGTGCGGAAGCATTAGCGCAATTAGGACGAGACGGTGAGGCTATCGAACTCGTGAACCAGATTCGTAGACGCGCTGCGCAGAGTGTCAATGCTATCTCCGGATATGATGTCAAATACGGCGCAAAGATCCTTGTCAGACCTTATACCGACGCTTCGGATGCGCTCAACCGCGTGAAGATGGAACGCCGTCTCGAACTCGCAATGGAATCGGAGCGATTCTTTGACCTCGTGCGTTGGGGTGAAGCAGAAGCTACGATCAATAAGTACTACGCCGAGGAAGCGGACAACTGCGATATCTACACCGTTGCTCACTTCACCGCCGATAAAAACGAGTATCTGCCTATCCCGTATGAGCAGATAGCTGCTTCCAACGGACATTATACACAAAACATAGGAGGATGGTAATATGAAACGATTAATGGTATATATCTTTGCGCTTTGCTCATTGATGCTGGCAAGTTGCAAAAAAGACAACTCGTTCAATCTGGACGGTGATTGTAATATCTTGTCCCTCACATTGGATGAGAAATATCCGGCTGTTATTGACCAAGTCAACAGGACTGCGGTAGTACAACTCCCGGAGGTATATGATAAATCAAATATGCGACTTACGCAGCTCACCCTTTCCGAAGGAGCTACCTCTTCTGTGTCAGTAGGAGCACATCTGAATTTGTTTACTCCGGCGATGATCCGCGTCACTAATGGTAGTGTGTATCGCGAGTTTTCTGTCTCCGTCAAACATGACGAGGCACGGATTCTCTCTTTTATGCTGAATGGTAAATATATCGGTATCATCAACGAGGCGAACCATACCATCAACGTCCAAGTGCCGGAAGGAGTAGATGTCAAGCAACTCGTTCCATCGATCACCATGACCGAAGGGGCTACAGTCACTCCGGCAATCGGCGTAGCCTATGATTTTACCGAACCGGTGGACTTCACGGTAACTTGCCGCACCGCTTCCTATACGTATAAGGTAACGGTGAAAGAGATGGTGCCGCCGCATGTTGTCTATCTGGGATTGGCAGCAACCATGCAGCAACTCAACAAGGAGGAGCAGACCGCTTGTACGTGGATGCTGAATAATGTGGAGAAATCGGCGTATGTATCCTTTGCAGACTTTGCTGCCGGAAATGTGGATATAAGTGATTGTAAGGTTATCTGGTGGCATTTCCATAAGGATGGTGGTATCGATGGTAAAAGTAAGTTTGAGACCAACGCTGCGGATGCAATGCCTGCTGTAGAGAAACTCAAAGCCTTCTATAACAACGGTGGATCCTTCCTCCTTACCCGCTATGCTACCTATCTGCCTGCTTATCTCGGAGAAGCCGACTGTGTGCCCAATAACTGTTGGGGACAGAACGAAGACAACGCCGAGACCATCAATAACCCGTGGGAGTTCAGTATTGCCGGTCATACCGATCATGCGATCTGGCAGAACCTCCTCATGAATCCCGAGAACCTCAATTCGGTTTATACCTGCGATAAAGGTTACCGTATCACCAACTCCACCGCTCAATACCATATCGGTGCCGATTGGGGTGGATATGCAACCAAAGCGGACTTCTGCACCAAGACAGGTGCGGTCGATATAGCCGGAGGTAACGATGCCGTGGTGGCTTGGGAGTATCCGTCTAACGGCACTCACGGAGGTATCATCTGTATCGGTTCCGGATGCTATGACTGGTACACCGTTGCCGAAGGCGTCACCGAATACTACCACGTTAACGTGGCTAAAATAACTGACAATGCTATTAACTATCTATCGAAATAAGAGTTATGAAAGCAACTATGAATAATTCCTTATCCTTCCGTTTCGGGTGGGTTGGAGTAGGGCTGATCGCCCTGTGTACCCTCTTCTCTTCGTGTGAGAAGAAATCCGAACCCGAGCAGAAAAACTGGGACGGTACTACCACTTATTTTGCCTCCTCTGATGAGAAACAGGCTACCACCTATTATGCGCCTTACACCGGTTTTGTAGGTGATCCGATGCCTTTCTTTGATGCCAATACACGTACTTTCAAGGTACTGTATCTGCAGGAGTATCGTCCGAATCAGGCGACCTTCCACCCCTTCTGGGGAATCGAAACCACCGGTGCGGCTAACTACAACCCATTGAGTCAAGTGCTGCCTACCGGTTCCGCTACTGAGCAGGATGCGCACCTCGGTACCGGTTGTGTGGCATACAACGAAGCAGAACACCTCTATTACATCTACTACACCGGCGAAAAGGAGATGCCCAAAGCCGGAGAAGATGTGCAAGTGGTGATGAGAGCTACCTCACGGGACTTCAAGACCTGGACCAAAGATCCGCTCTTCCGTCTCAGAGGCGTGGAGAACGGATATAGCGCACAGGACTTCCGTGACCCCTGTATCTTCTTTGCCGATAACCTCTGGCATATGATCATCTCTACCCGTGTGGGAGGCAAAGGAAACCTCGTGGAGTACACCTCGCCGGATCTCAAAGATTGGACCCATGTCGGTATCTTCATGCCTATGATGTGGGATCGTTTCTACGAGTGCCCCGATGTCTTCCAAATGGGTGATTATTGGTACCTCGTCTATAGCGAACTATCCTACGGTAAAGGCAAAGAATGGGGACGCCACGTGCAGTATTTCAAAGGTCACACCCTCTCCGACCTCAAAGCTTGTACCGTAGGCGATGCCCATATCTGGCCGGATGACCATGAGGGATTCCTTGATAGCCGTGGTTTCTACGCCGGTAAGACCGCTGCCAACGGTACCGACCGCTATATCTGGGGATGGTGCCCTACGCGAGAAGGAAAAGATAACACCAAGACCAACCCCGAAGGAGATCCCCAATGGGCTGGTTCCTTGGTGGCACACCGTCTTGTGCAACATGCCGACGGCTCACTCACGCTCGGCGAAGTACCCGCTATCAAAGCCAAGTACAATAGCATACAACCGGTTAAGGCGATGATCAAAGAGGATACCTATACCCTCTACAGCCGTCTGGGCTACCATAACCACCTCTCCCTCACCGTGGAGACTGCCGGTAAGTTCGGTTTATCGTTCGTACGTGGCTCGGATAGCCAGAAATGGTACACCTTGGTGGTTAATCCCGAGGACAATGATGCGAAACGAAAGATCAATTTTGAGGAAGAGGGACCCAAAGGCAAGGGTTTCATCGGTGCTATCGACAGCTATAAGTTCAATAAGCCTGCCGATAATATCTACCATATCGATATCTATACCGATAACTCTGTGCTCGTGATGTATATCAACGATTGTCTCGCCTACACCAATCGTATCTATGGTATCGCCCGTAACTGCTGGTCTGTCAACAACTACGGCAACGAAATCAAAGTATCCAATATCCAACTCAAGCAATATTAACCCCTTATACGGTACAGGCGGCTGATTACCGCCTGTGCTGACACGTTATGAAAAGAATATTACCTATAGTGTTCCTTTGTTGCAGCCTCGCAGGCATGGCTTCCGAAGGTTTTTACTACCAACCGGCGAACGGCTGGTGTGGGGACCCGATGCCGTTTTACGATGTGCAAAACCAACTCTTCCGGGTATGTTATCTGCAAGAGTTCCGTCCGAATGACTACGCTACCTATCACCCTGTTTATGCTTTGGAAACGGAGGATATGGTGCATTATACCGAGCTGGGCGAAGTGCTGCCTACCGGAGACAGGTGGGCGCAAGATGCAGCTATAGGTACAGGGTCGGTCATTTGGGTCGAGGCGCAGCAGATGTATTATTTTTTCTATACCGGTAATAAGTTCCAACCCGGTCAGAACGAGTGCGGTCAGGTTGTGCTATCCGCTACTTCTACCGATGGCGTCTCCTGGACGAAAACCAATTTCCGGCTCGATGGCGCAGCGGGGTATTACTACCGCAATGATTTCCGTGACCCGGAGGTGTTCCTCGGCGAGGACGGCAAGTATCATATGCTGGTAGCAACCGGCAAGAACGGGCGTAACGTATTGGCGCATTTCACCTCCACCAATCTCGTGCAATGGACGGACAGAGGCGTATTTATGAACACCCTCTGGGATCGTTTCTATGAGTGCCCGAATGTCTTTAAGATGGGCAACTGGTGGTATCTCGTCTATAGCGAGTTGCATCGAGAGATACGCCGCGTGCAGTATTTCAAAGCCCGCACGTTCGAAGGCTTGGCGGCTTGTACGGCGAACGATACACCCGTTTGGCCTGATAACCATGAGGGCTATCTGGACAGCCGCGGACTCTATGCCGGTAAGACCGCTTCGGACGGCGCCAACCGCTATCTGTGGGGATGGTGTCCCACACGCCGCGACAATAACAACACCGCCGTCAATAACGACAACGGTGAACCCGACTGGGCAGGCTCGCTCGTGGCGCACCGGCTGATACAGCATGCCGACGGTTCGCTTACCTTGGGAGAGATAGAGAGCGTGCATAATTGGTTTAACGACGATGTACCGGTATCTGCTACCTCCGCTTCGCTCGGCGAAGGAGCTTCGCTTGCACTCCCTGCTCTCAGCGACAGAACGCACCTCTCCTTCACCGTCACGGCAAGCTCCGCACAAACGAAATTCGGTGTCTCCGTAGCCAAAGAGAGTTGGTCGGGACGTTATTACTCGATCATCATCAACCCCGAAACAAATAACCGGGCGAAGGTAAACTTCGAGCAAGAGGGCCCCGATGCCATGGGCTTCATACCGTATATAGACGGTTATTTCTTCGCGCAGCCTGCCGACCGCGTCTATCATGTGGATCTCTTTATCGACCGCTCGGTGCTGGTGATGTACATCAATGATGTGGTTTGTTATACCAACCGCATTTACGGTCTTCAGAATAAACCTTGGACGATCCGTTGTTATAATGGAGCTATCCAACTATCCGACATCAAACAGCAGGTCTATAACCCCAATAAACCTACCGGTCTTTCTGATGTTTTAGGAAAAGAAAACGTCTTCAAACGCATAGAGAATGGTCAGTTGGTCATCTGCCGCGAAGGCAGGTTATACAGCCCCGCAGGGCAACAAATCCGAAAATAATTATTATTAACCAATAAGATATGTATATCTTTTTATTAACCTTTTAATTTTAATCATTATGAGAAAATTTTCATTATTAATGCTATTCGCCTTGGCGTTCCTGCTCAACGCGAATGCAACGGAAATCTGGACGGGTAGCCACGACGTTACGTGGGGTTCTGCCCTGAATTTGGATGCCACTACTTTTGCGGACGCTCAGCCCGGTAATGCGCTGAAAGTGTTCTTTAATGATGCCTCGGATGGTATCGAATTCAAGGCAAATGGTGTCAACATTGCCGGTTCGCGTAAGAATGCGGGGATCAACGGTGAGGGTGCTTACGATCTATACCTCACTCCGGGCGCTATAGATGCCATTAAAGCGCACGGTCTGGAGATCGTCGGCAATCATTTCACGGTAACGAAAGTGGAACTGAACGAAGTAGCAGGTCGCGAAGGCATGACTACCATGTGGAGAGGTCTCTATTGGGCTGACGGATGGGGAGAGATGCTCTTCTGGCCGGCTATCGCATCGGTAGTGGATTGGAGCGACTATTCCGCTATCCGTGTGTATCACGAGGCAGGACGCTCGGATTTTGTATTGAACTTCAAGAAATCTTGGGCTGAAGGTGACCAAATCGGCGGTATTGGCGATATGACTGCCGGTGACGGTTATGTAGAGTTGCCCTTGACCGACGAAAGACGTGCCCTCTTGGCTTCTATTGACAATGAGCTTATCGTGCAGTTCTACAGAGGCGATGACAAAGCTGCGTTTAACGTGACGGAGATTGTACTTGTTGGCGATTCCCCTTCTGATATCTCCAACACTGCTGCAGAGAGCAAGGCTGTTAAGTTCTTCGAGAACGGACAACTCGTTATCATCAAAAATGGTGTGAAATACAACGCGCTGGGTGCGCAACTCTAATCCCCGCGACGGTATAGGCGGCTGAAACCCGCCTATACTGACTAACAAACTAATAAAAATACATCCTATGACAAAACACATTCTTTTTGGATTGCTGTCGGCGATGGTGCTGTTGGCGAGTTGTACTCAGAAACCTGCCACACATCCCACAGACGAGCCTTTCCGGTCGGTGTATCACCATTCGCCTGTGGCGAACTGGATGAATGACCCGAATGGTATGTTCTACGACGAGGCGAACGGCGTATGGCATCTCTACTACCAGCACAACCCCTTTGGTACTACCTGGGGACCGATGCACTGGGGACATGCCACTTCGACCAACCTCCTCACTTGGGAGGAACACCCCATTGTGCTTTATCCGGATTCTATCGGAACGATCTTCTCCGGTTCGGCAGTCATTGACAAAGAGAACACTGCCGGCTTTGGTGAGAACGCGATCGTAGCTATCTTCACTCAGTCCGAGCGTATCGGGCAACATCAGTCTATCGCGTATAGCACCGACGGCGGCTATACCTTTACCAAGTACGAAGGCAACCCCGTACTCATGGGCGACATCGCAGATTTCCGTGATCCGAAAGTGACTTGGGATGGCGATCATTGGCTCATGACGCTTGCTTGCCAGCAGGAGATCCGTTTCTATGCA
>ONMU01000057.1 GCA_900319035.1 uncultured Bacteroidales bacterium | reverse complement strand
GGTATCGCCGCTGTTTTTTTGTGCGGATGTACGGGCGAGAAACAATCGTGCCCTTGTGGCTAAGAACCCATTTTATCGGGGTCCCCGAGAATTTTAATTCTTGGGGAGAGCGTAGCGTAAGGCGAGTTTCTAATGAGCGGCTGTGCCGCGAATCGTAATGAGCCTTAACGTAAGCGACGGCAAAGGTACTGCTTTTTTTTGAATTATGCGTTCCGCAGTTTTGGAACGGTACCTATGTGAGGCGATTTCATGAACTGTACGGCGCGGTAAATAGTACTCCGCGTAACATGAAAATAGCACGAGAGTTCGGTATAACTCATCGTGCTATGCGCTTTGTAAAACTCATAATACTCCATCCATTGGGGATAATAGGACGGAAATCCGTAATCTTTGATGAGAATGCTCAGTTCTCCCTCCTGTTTTTTTTTGAGCAGAAATTGATACTTGGTCATAGAAATAATTTTGAACGGTTGATAGTATCGACCTGAAATGAACGAAGAAAACCCTTGCACGCACAAAAGGACACAAAAAAAGAGGCGAAGCACCATTAAAGTGCTCCGCCTCATAAAAAATAGCCCGAATGTCGATAGTTATCTTAATAACATGGCGAGAAATGGCAAGGTGTTGTTAGACAACGAGAGTCAGGTGCTATCCAAAAGAGGAATTCCGCTGTGTCTGTGTCGAACCAAACACGGCTGTTCAGGTCATCATAAGCTTCATGCCAATAGCCGAGATCCGCCCGGGTGAGTATGAAAGTGACGGTACGTGTTTCTCCGGCGGGGATGTTTATTTTTTGAAATCCTTTAAGTTCTTTAATGGGGCGAGCCATATAGCCGTAGAGTTGGCGGGCGTAGAGTTGTGCCACCTCCGAAGCTGCGCGATTGCCGGTATTGGTAATGTCGCAGGAGATGGTGAACCCTGCGGGTTCGTTCTTTCCTTCAGTCACCGTGATTTGCGGTGCTGAATATTCGAAGTTGGTATAAGTAAGTCCAAATCCGAAGTGGAAGAGTGGTTCAACGGGTGTCTCGAGCCAATATGACGAAGCACCGATACTGAATTGCTCGCATCCGACGGGAATGTCATCTATAAGCATGAGTTGGTCCGTAGCGGGCCTACCGGTGTTCATGCGATTATAGTAGAAAGGTATCTGTCCCACCATCTTTGGAAAAGTGACGGGTGTCTTACCGGAAGGAGATACCTTTCCAGTAAGTATATTGGCGAGGGCGGGTCCCGCCATGGTCCCCGGATGGAAGGCGTATAGTACTGCAGCCGCTTGCTCTACCTCCCGTGCTATGGTGAGTGGTCTGCCCGCCATGACGATCATGACGACGGGTTTGCCTGTTGCCACCAGTTCATTCATCATTCGGGTCTGCGCTCCTGGCAGATTGAGTTCCGCGCGGCATCGTGCTTCACCGGACAGGATTGCTTCTTCTCCGCAGAAGAAGAGTATTATATCCGCCTGCCGTGCCGCGTCTCGTGCCTTGGCGATTCCTGCGGAGGCGTTATCGCGCGAATAGGTCAAGCCCGGTTCGAAACGAATCTTCAGTTTGTGGTTTCTCTCGCAGAGGGCAGTGAACGCATCCACGGGAGTGACGGAGTGCTCGGGCTGCGCGTCAAAGACCCAGGTACCGAGTTGCTCTTTGGGTTGGTGCGCCATGGGGCCGGTGATCAATATATGGCATGCAGAAGAGGTATCCAGCGGGAGTATGCCGTTATTCTTGAGCAGGATAGCGGACTCTTCCGCCGCCTGCTGCGCCACAGCGAGTGCTTCGGAGGAGTAGAAGGTTGGTGTTTGTTCGGGAGCGTAGGGGTGCTCAAAGAGCCCGAGGCGGTATTTGAAACGGAGGACGGAACGAACGCATTCATTTACGATTTGTTCATTTACCATTTTATCATTTAGCAGTTTGGACAGGTAGTCATGGTAAATATTGCCTTGCATATCCATCTCCATACGCGCGTTGATACAACGGAGCGCTGCCTCTTCTCTATCGGCACAGAGGCCGTGTGGAACCAGATCTGCACCGGATCCCCAGTCACTGACGAGTAGAGCGGACGAGTGCCACTCGTGGCGGAGGATGTCTATATTCAGATGCTTGTTGGCGGAGGGAGGTGTTCCGTTGAGGTTGTTGAAGGCGCACATAACAGACATAGCTCCGGCATCGAGTGCTGCTTTGAAAGGCGGGAGGTAGATATCCCGGAGTTGTGTCTCGGGAATCCAAGTGGTATTATAATCTCTCCCAGCCTCGGAAGCGGAATATCCGGCAAAATGCTTGACGCAAGCAGCCAGGCCATTTACCATCTGGTCATTTACTATTTGGTCATATTGATAGCCTCTGATGACAGCGGCTCCCATGACGGAAGTGAGGAGGGGGTCTTCTCCGTATCCCTCAGCGATGCGTCCCCATCGGGGGTCATGTGCTACATCAACCATGGGAGAGAAAGTCCATCGGATGCCGGTTTGCACGGTCTCAACGGCGGTCTGTTGTGCCGCCTTTTCGACCAGTCCGGGGTCCCAAGAAGCAGCCTGTCCTAGAGGAATCGGATAGATTGTTCGAAAGCCGTGGATGATATCACGCGCAAAGACAAGAGGAATACCCAAGCGCGATTGCTCAACCGCCAATCGCTGGAGTCGGTTGAGTTCTTGGGGCTCAACCACATTGAAAAGGGATCCCACTCTTCCCTCTCTAATGAGTTGTTCCTTTGCGGCCGTGTCCCATGAGGGGTCAAGTTGGTTAAGTTGTCCGATTTTCTCCTCGATAGTCATGCGCTGAAGGAGGTCATCAATAAAACGGTCCTCCTCGCTCTTATGCATACAGGCAGTGAAGAGGGAGAGGAGCAGAAAGGTCAGTATCAGTTTATTCCAGCGCATCAATTCCGGCTGTTAGAGCAAAGAGTGTTACATTCCAGTTAATAGTGACCTCATTGGAGGCATAAGAGGGCTGAAAATCGAGGTAGGACTCATCGGCAGGCACGTTCTTGGGGTATTTTACGCCATCTGTAATCCGATCCTGCTGGGCAGGGTTGGGTCCTCCGGCAAGGAAACCGGGGATGGTGCCGTGTGGGTTGGTGTACGAGAGCCGGTGGTGGGGGTGAGAGGTAGGACGGGAACCAAAGCCGGTGACATAACAATAGCCTGTCGCGTTCTGCCCGAGGATATAATTGAGGCACCGCTCGGCATTGATGCGGTATTGTTCGTCTCCGGTGAGTCGGTAGGCATAGAGGCACTCTACCCCACGCCAGCAGCATCCCTCGGAGTTGCATCCCCAGAAGAAATCGTTCTCGCAGTTGCCGTAGGGGCAGCGATGGACGGAGATGGTCTCGGCGTCCTTCAGATCTTGTTTCAAGTACGCCAGCAACTGCGCTTCTCGCACGATAGAGAAATGTCCACCTTCGTCCGGATGCATCATCCACTCTAAATCCGCCAGTTCCGCCACATCACCCCACGCAGCGGGCTTATAGACGAAGGTCGAGTGAGGATTTTCGTTATATTCCGGTTCTTTGGTGAGCAGATATAATTCTGTTTTTGCCCAGTAGAACTCATCGGCGACACAAGTGTCGGGGTAGGCACCGGTAGTGATCTCGGGTTTGAACTGCGCGTTCATAGCGTCCTGGTCGTAATAGACATCGGGATGTTCCAACGCCCATGCGTATGCACGTTTGGCAGCCTCTGTAGCTTGTTGCGTGAAGGCGGAGTCAAAGGGAGCATAGACCCTTGCCGCCATCGCCATAGACGCCGCGAAATCAAGGGTAGCAGCGGTCGTTTTCATTACTACATAACGGGGTTTGCGGCATTGGTCAGGTGCAATGAAGCTCTCAAAATCCGGTTCGGTCAGTTTATGATACACACCTCCGTCCGTATCCTGCATGGTGAGCATCCATCGGAGGTTATACATAGCTTCCGCGAGCATATCAGGAAGATAGGCGATGGACGATTCGGGTATATTCAAACGGAGGGTGTCGAAATAGGCTTTGTTGAGTTCGTATGCCATGAGCCAGACACCCATCGTATAACCGGAATTGACGATGTATTTGTTATAATCACCTGCATCGTACCAACCGCCGGGGGAAGAGATGACGGTTCCTGCGGGACGTTCGTCCGTCGCTGCCGATGCATGGACCAGCACATGATCATCGGGATGACCGGCAGGACGCGCAAAACCTTCGGCATAGGGTTCTTCGGTTGCCATGGAAGCCCGCTGATGGTAGTAGGCACGAAGCGCCTGCCGTGTTAACTCACGGTAAGGCGAATTGGAGATTTGAAATTGAAGATTTGACATTTGATCATTCTCCACATAAAGCGTATATTCGCCGCAAGCAGTCAAATCGGAGAAATCAACGATCTGGCACGGTTTGCCGGAAACGGGGTTAAGCATCGTCTCGGATGCTTCTCCGCGCCATACGGTATCACCTGCTATATTTGTAATATAGCAATTTGAAATGGGAACTTTGATATTGGAGATAACTACCGTTGCTGTTTTCTCCTGGTCCGGCGCAAAACCTACCTGATTGAGGCGGATAGGACCGTTGTCGGGGTTGAAATGGTTGCAGGCAACCAACACAAAAGCGCATGCCAAAAAGGCAGCGCTTTGTGTAAATCTGAAATGTGACATATGCAATGGGTTATTGGTCATTTTTTCAATGGGAATTTATAGGCAAGGAAAGCCATGATACATGCAATCGCCGCTGGGAAGAGGCTGAAGAGCGCCCAGACCATGGTGCGTACGGACTGTTCATCGGTGATGGTTACCACCGTCTCGCCGGTCAGTATATCCGTTTCTGACACCAATCCCGCTACGCCCAAAAGGAAGGCGATGAGACTGGCGGAGATAGCTCCGCCAAACTTCTGCGCCATCGTTCCCGAGGAGAAAATCAGTCCTGTCGAAGAACTGCCGTATGTGTCCGTAGCATAGTCTGCCACATCGGCGTACATAGACCACAAGAGCGGTGAGTACAGTCCGGCACCAACGGATGTCAGCATCGAGACCGCAACCATCACCCATATATAGCTCGCGTCCATGGGAATGAAGAAGAATGCCACAGAGCAAACGACACAGATGATCGAAGCCCATACGAAAGCGATACGTTTAGAACCTACTTTACGTGTGAACCACGGGCTGACAGCACCGAAGATCATACAGGTCACTTCGCCAAACGCCATGAAAGCGGTATAGTTGATGATGAATCGTCCGACCGTCACATCGCCGTCAAGGCAATATGTGAACATATATCCCACCACGGCATATCTGAAGCCGTTGAAGAAATTCGTACATACCGCCACAAGAGTCATATATACCCATGGTTTATTGCGGAAGAGGTCTCCGTATTGCTTGAAGGAGAATTTCTCTGCGCGTACGGGTTCGTGCCGCTCTTTGGTGAGCAGTCCGCATGCGAGAGTCATCACCATAGCCAGCAGTCCGAATACTGCTCCGACGACGGCGTATTGGTGTTGCGCCGATCCACCTGCCCATTTCTGCACCATAGCAAAAGTCAGCAGGGTCACAAAACCCATGGCATACGCTCCTACCATACGGAAAGCGGAGAACTGGTTTCGCTCGTCGCTATCTTCGGTCATGACATTGAGCAATGAGCCGTAGGGCACATTGACCATCGTGTAGCAGACCATCATCAGCAGGTAGAACCCATACGCCCATACGCGTTTACCGGTCATGCCTAATTCGGGTGTATAGAGGAGCAGGGCAAAGATGATTCCAAAAGGAATAGCTCCAAAAATCAGCCAAGGACGATAGGTACCCCAACGCGACTGTGTACGGTCGGCTATAGAGCCCATGAGCGGGTCTGTGACGACATCGAACATACGCGCTAATAACATCAGTGCAGCGGCATCGGCGAACGTAAGACCGAACACATTCGTAAAGAAGAGCGGAAATGCTACGGACATAATTTTCCAGGTGATGCCGCCAGAAGCGGCATCACCCAGAGCATATCCTATTTTTTCTCGTAGAGGTATCATAGGGATTTACGATTTGACAATTTACGATGTACGATTTATTTGAAGGTAACTTTAGTGATTTCCAAACCAAATCCGGTAATGAGTGCTTTGCCGGTCTGCTCGACAGCCGCTTGTCCTGCTGCGTCATAGACGAAGGTGTAGGGATTCGGTTGTCCTTCCATACCATCGACTTGCGGCAGGAGGTCATGAGCCCACCAATCATCGGTGATACGAAGCGCATGGTACTCGGCTTCGGGTATATTGAAATAGATATAGATCGTTGCACCTACCGGTACATTGCTCATCATATCCTTAGTCAGTTCAACTTTGGAGTCACCCCAGTTGATGACGCATGAGCCTTCCCAGATGGTAGTCTCCGCGCTGACGTTAGTCGTCACTTCATCCTTCAAGCCTTCAGCAGTAATGAAATATACATTAGAGCCGTCGGCATTTTTGATAGAGAGCTTATGGTCACCTACCTCAGCCGTCGGAGCGGTGAAGGTGATGGAGGTAGCGGTCTTGGTCAATTCGGTGATCACGATCGAGTCCACTTGGACAGAAGCTACGTTCTCCAGTTTCACACCGGTGATAGTCCACTCGGTACCCGGTACGAAGGAAGCATAACCATCCAAAGCTACAGAGACATTGTGTACATTGATATCTCCAGCACCATAGATCTTGCCTTCAGCATCTTGGAAGCGAACATAATATCGTCCGTCCGGAGTCTCCGGCATGGTAATTGCTAACTGGGAATCGGTAGCGCCTGCCTCAGGAGAGAGAGTGTGTACTACCTCTTTGGCAAAGATATCCTTGGCGATAATCACCTTGTCCACCTTGCTGAGGTTGGAACCATCCAGAGTCGTCGGGTTGCCCGGTACTGCATGTATTCCGGCAGCCGGAGCAGCCGAAGTAGGATCTGTGTCATAAGGGCTGACGGTAACCGTACCTTTTCGTTCGGTACGTTTGCCTGCCGTTGTCACCGCCTTGATAAGGAGCTCATAATCACCCGCAGGGAAGGTCATGTTAATCTTCAATCCGGTGAAGACCAATGCACCGTCGAGATACCATTTTACCGTCGTATAGTTGGACGGGGTAACAGTGACCGAGTCAAAGAGCGGCGTATCAGGGTTCGCCAATTTATAGGTGAACGAACCGGTGCCGGACTCGTTGTACGGTTTGAGGATGAGTGGGGCATCATCCGCTGACTGTGTGTCAAACGGCTCTTTCTTTTCGCACGAAGCGAAGAAAAGCGCTACGACAGCTATAAGCCACAAATATTTCTTTTTCATATTCTTGTTTCGCATTAACTGGTTACACATTAAAACTGATATTTATCCCACCATAGAGGAGCATGCCAGTCATATCCGCCCACTACACGACCTTTTGCTTCCTGGTAAGCCTCTTGGCTATAGGTTTCCTCTTTGAGAGGGTAGCATAGACGCAATGGTATCTTTTCTCCGTCAATCAGCGGGTTTTTGCCTGCCGGGTTCGGAGGAGTCAGTCTCGGATAATCCGAACGGCGTATATTTGCCCAAGCCTCTGCGGGGTTGTGGAAATGTAGAATCCACGCCTGCGTGTTGATCTGCATCTTCTGGTGGTCTATTCCGGCACCGAAAGCGATAGCCGGCTGTGCGATATACGCAGCATACTCAGCATCGGTAATAGCCTCGCAACCGTAGTTTTCCGAAAGGAAGTTCATCGCTTCGCGGATACCCGTCTCATACATGTTTTGTGCATTATCTCCTGTCCAGCCCATTGCTGCTGCTTCGGAACGGAGGAAACAAACCTCTGCATAAGTCATGATGACGCCGGGGTTATCAGAGCGAAGGAAGTTATTCGCCAACTTCGGTTTCATCCAACGGGGGTTGGCAGCGGGACTATAGTCCGGATGTGCACTCTGTACCTCTGCTATTTTCAGAGCCAGCGGGCTACCCGGGATATCGGTATAGCTAGGCCAGTTGTCCCAAGAGAACTCGCCCGGAGCGATGAGTGAAATGATCTCTGTGCCCGGGTTGGCTTCCTGTGTAGCTATTATCGCATCGGTCATGTCGATACGACCATCAGCACTGGTGGAAGACATGAAGTTATCGATATAGAAACGGCAGAGACGCGTAGTACGCGGGTCTTTGTTGTCGTAGAGTTGTTTCCAGAAGGTCTCGCAGATATAAGACGGGTTATTGGCAGGGTCATTGCCATAGAAATACTTCGCCATGGCATTGCCGCGGAAATCTCGGAAAGACTCCTGTCCGAAGCTATAGCTAACATTCATGTGCTTAACGCATGCATTGTCCGCAGCACTCTGCATGGCACCATCTGCGAGCGCCTTAGTAAACTCATCCTTGGCCAAATCCGGCAATACATCCGAGATACGCATCGCGTAGCGCAGACGAAGCGAATTAGCGAAATTACGCCATTTGTCCACATTTCCGCCGAAGATAGGATCGCTGGAGATCGCGCTCGCATGGATGTCAAACAAACCGGCTGCTGCTTTCAGTTCGGATAGGAAGAACTTATATAAGTTCTCTTGGGTGTCATACTGCGCTTTGGCGTTGCCGTCAATATAACCCTTACCTGCCTCCGTGAAAGGTACATCGCCATAGAAATCCACGAGCAATGATCCTACATAAACGCGGAAGATACGCAATGCGGCATTGAGATTTACCATCGCCGGATCATCCTTCGTTTTCTCGATACCATCGGTTAAGTTACGTATCGCGCCTACATAAAGATTATTCCACGGACGGGAAATCTCGTTGTCATCCATACGGTGCTGACCGCCGTAGTTGGTGGTATTCCAGCAACCCATCAGATGCTGCGTAAACGCGTAGGTGTAGAGACGATGTACATCGACGTAGTTCATATCGCCGAACATCTGCAACTCTGCATAGCTCAATTGCGAAGCAGGATTAATATGATCCGCCTTCGTCGGGTCGGTATTGATCTCCTCGTAAATTTTATCAGAGCAAGATGCGAAGAAGATTGCACAAAGTGCTACATAAAATATCTTTTTCATAATTATTCTCCTTTCATTAATCATTTTACACTATATTTTACGAGTTTAGAACTTGATATTGAAATTCAGACCGTAGCTACGACGGCTTGGGAGCGAACCATACTCCAGTCCGAGACCGGAGGTGTTGTACTGCGCATCAGGATCGATATCTTTGATATTCTTCCATACGATGAACGGGTTACGAGCCACGAAGCTGATACCTACGTGTTTAATAATACCTTTCTTATCGAGCCACTCTTTTGGGAAATCAAGGCTGAGAGTCAACTCACGGCACTTGATATAGGAGTTGTCATAGATAAACATCTCAGGCGAGTTACGCGATACCTCGTACCAATAGGTCTCTGGGTTAACGTAGATGTTATTCTCGCGATAAGTACCGTCACCATTGTCGATGACACCATCCACGAGATAACCTCCTGTAGCTGTCCATCCCGATGTCACGCCGGCAGCTCTGCGAGCTTCCTCAGATGCGTACCACTCAGCACGACCGCGGAGAGTCTCTTTGGCTTTACCGGTCTCATATGCCGAACGCTCGGACATAGAGAAGATGTCAGCTCCTACCTTAACGTCGAACAAAGCAGTGAGGCTCAGCATACGCCAACGAAGAGTGGTGCTTAAACCGCCGGTCCAATCCCATTGGGCATTACCGAGCACTTTGTTCTCTTTGGTATAAGTAGGCAGACCGGTCTTAGCGTCCACGATGACGCGTCCCTCAGCATTGCGAGCCAATGCAGGACCGCAGATAGAACCGTAGTTCTCCCCCTCACGGGCAGCTACATAGACATTACACCAAGTTGCTTTTGCTAACTCTAACTCCGTCGTTCCTTCCGTGAGTTTGAGCACTTTGTTTTTGTTCTTAGACCAGTTAACATTGAGGTCCCAAGAGAAGTCCTTGGTTTGTACCAGACGAGCGCCGAAGGTGATTTCAAAACCTTGGTTGAGGATAGCACCGGCGTTAATCATACGATAGTCATATCCGCTGGTAGGCGATACAGCCATGGCGATGATCTGGTCACGAGACACTTGATGATAGAAGGTGAAGTCGAGGCTGATGCGGTTGTTTGCCCATTTGGTCTCAAAACCGGTTTCCCAAGAACGTGTACGGGTCGGTTTGAGGTCGGAGTTAGGCACGGTGTTACCAAAGATAGAACCGATGGTATAACCCGGATAACCGAACTGCGATTTGGTATAACGCAGGCTAAGCTGATACGGGTCGGTATCGCTACCTACTTCTGCCCAACTCAAACGGATCTTACCATACGGCAGCACTTTGCGGTTAGTCTTGATCAACTCAGAGAAGACCCACGAAGCGCTGACGGAAGGATAGACGTAGATATTCTTTCCGCTTGCCAAGGTCGAGGATTTGTCACCACGTACCGTAGCATCTAAATACAACATATGTTTCCAACCTAAGTTAGCCGAACCGAAGACAGAGACAATACGTTTGTTGTATGTATTCTCCTCTACGGACTGCTCTTCGAAACTCGACATCGCAACTACCTCACGGATACCCATATCTGTTCCGGTGTTGATGGTCGTAATATTATGTACGTCATAGACGTTAGCACCGGCAGTAGCGGTGAAGTCGAAATCGCCCCATGTATCCGTATAGATACCCAAGAACTCAGCATTGATCATACGATTGTTGAAATAGCTGTTCTGGAGACGTCCGGACTCATAACCCGGTGTGGTTGGGTACTTGAAGTCCGAGAACTCAAATCGGTTGATCTCCGTACCGATCGTTGCCTGAATCTTCAACTGCGGAATGATGTTATACACAATCTTTCCGTTCATACGAAGCAGGTTCTTGTAGGACCGGTTCTTGTTCTTGTTGATATCCCAATACGGGTTGACGTTATAAGGATCCATACCGTTCCAGTTCTGGTACTCACCATTAACGTCCTGATAGTTCTTAAGCCACGCCTGATCATAAGTGGTAGCCAGCGTCATCAGGTTCTTACCTACGTTGGATTTGTCATCACCAAGGGCAGGACGGTTTTTAACGTCCTCGTGTGTGAAATTGACATTGAAATCTAAATCCACCGGACCCAAGGAGGTGTTGGCACGCAGGTTGAGGGTGTTACGACTCATGTTGGAGTTCGGCAGAATATCTCTGTTTCGCATATCCGTGTAAGTGAAACGGAGACCGGTCTTACCGGTGTTCATAGAGATGACAGCTGTATTGGTAGCAGTCAAACCAAGTCGGAAGAAGTTAGCGGTGTTGTTCGGGATGATCTTGAAAGGATGCTCCTGACCGTCGAAATAGCGCAACATCAGTCCTTCGTCCGCTTTTGGTCCCCAAGACTTGTTGGTATTGCTGACCGCATCAACGTTATACATACCATTCGATCCCATACCATACTCCTGTTGTACATTGTCCCATTTGCTAAGCTGGGAGTCGAAGGTCAATGTACCGTTGTACTCTACCGACCATTTAGAATCGCCGGTATTGGCTTTCTTGGTGGTGATCAGAATAACACCGTGGCTTGCACGGCTACCATAGAGAGCTGCTGCAGCAGGGCCTTTGAGGACAGACATCGACTCGATATCATCAGGGTTGATAGCCGAGATACCATCACCGAGGTCATAACCGCCTTCCGTACCTGCAGATCCGAAATTAGTGTTGTCCATTGGCACACCGTCAATGACGTAGAGCGGCTGGTTATTACCGGTCATCTCTGTAGCACCACGTAACACAACGCGGGTAGAACCCGAAGCACCGCCGGCTGTTCCCTGAACAACCAGACCGGCTACACGACCGGCGAGCGAGTTAGCTACATTGACCTCTTTCGCCTTAACCAGTTCTTCACCTTTGACTTCACCTACTTCATAACCCAAAGCTTTGCGGTCACGCTTGATACCCATAGCGGTGACAACAACCTCAGATAAGACTTCGGTGTTTTCAGACATAGTGATGCGAATAGGTTCACCTGTTACTTGGATGCTCTGTGAGTTATAGCCCATGTACGAGAACTCCAGTTCATCACCTACTTTCGCCTCAATAGAGAACTGACCATCCATATCGGTAATAGTGCCGACGGTGGTTCCTTTGACAAGTACCGATGCTCCGATCAGCGGACCGTCTGCATCTTCTACAGTACCCGTAACAATGTTTTGCGAGAATGCCAAGCCTGTAGCTCCCACGAGGAGAACTACAAGGCTAAGCATATACCTGAATTAACGTACAATCATTTTATGTCCATTGAGAATGACGATCCCTTTGTAGTCCTCTCCGACGGGTTGTCCGAGGAGGTTGTAACGGATACCGTTGCTGCGAATGGAGATATTCTCAATAGCCGTTGGCGTAACCATAGCAGCTAAGCGGGCTTGTACGATATTGATTCCGTGTCCGTGCAGGGCAAAACCGCCGATAGCAACTGCGTTCTTAATCGCATCCGTGATAACTAGTCTCACTTCAGTATTCGCAGTGATATCGACTTGTGCTTGTCCGGGCAGTGCGTTCCATCCGTAGTCATCAAGTTTGTAGGAATGGTATTCGTCTGTCGGCACGATCTCCAAGGAGAGACAAAGGGTGTCATTGACATTGAAAGCGGCAAAATCGTCCGGGGTGATACCTTTCCATTCCTTGTGTTCGTCGCCGTCCGGCAATTCCCAGGATACATACCAGTTGCCCGACCAGATAACTCCATCTGCGGGTTCAGCGTCCTCCTCGAGGGCTGTAACCTTAACCACCTCAAATCCATGTCCGTGGATAGCGAAACCGCCTTCGGCGATAGCATCCTTGATGTCTTGGGTTAACACAAAAGTCACCTTGGTGTTTTCGCTAAAACCGAAATCAGAATCGTGCTCGGCTTCGTGTCCGGGTAGTGCGGTCCATGCATAGTTGTCAAAATTGTACTTGTGGTACGCCGCTTCTGTCTCAATTTCGAAATAGAAATAGAGTGTTGTACCTGCTTCCATAGCAGCGAAATCGCTTTGTCCGAGCTGTTTCCACTCGCGGTGTTCGTTTCCTTCGGGATAATCCCATGAGACACTCCAACTACCGGTCCATAAATCTCTTTCTGTAGCCGAAAGACTCATCAGTGCTACAATAGCGAGCACTAATACCGAATAAATTCTTTTCATAAGTGAATAAATTTGTTAAGTTAATAAAAAAGGTTATGATTATTTTCTACTGGATTGCGGAGCTGTTTCATAAACAGATTGCAGGGTGTAGTTCGGATCGTTGTTCTCCCAGGAATCGACCATAGCTCTTACAGCTTGTTCGCCATTACCGATATACTTACCGGTAGCATGGTTGATGACTCCGAAACCGTCATTGCCTCCTTTGCTGTTTCCATTGTCCCAATAGAGTGCGGGGATGCGTCTGTCCCGCATGGCTTTGCATATATATCGGAAGTAATAGAGACGGAATTCCTCATCGGCAGCCGAAGCGCGTCGCACGGCACCGAACTCTCCGAAATAAACAGGAATACCCCGGCGGACATACATGTTATAGAGTCGGTTAAGCATGGAGACATAGGCGTTTTCGTCCGAACCGGGAACGACATCGACTCCGGTGTGTCCCCATTCGTTCTTCTCCGCTGATCCTGCAAAATCCCACGGGTCGTAGCTATGTACGGCTACCATCAGACGGTTCTGAGCTTCGTCGGTCGGTAAAACTAAGTTCTCTACCGTAAGATCGGGGTTGCAGACATAACCCGGCACACCGATATAACGATGGCTGTTTTCGCCTCCTGCTGCACGGATAGCATCCACGCATACTTGGTTCCATTCGTTTAAGACGCGGTATTGCGCTCCGCCGTCTGTTCGGTTTTTGCCGTTACCCCATCCGCCGTCCTGAATCTCGTTCAGGGTCTCAAAAACAAGCCATTCTCCGTAATTGGCAAAACGTTTGGCGATTTGCAACCAGACCATGGTGAGTTCCTGTTTGGTACGGGTGTTGACATCTTCGTTTTGTGTTGCCGCGGGCAGGTCAATCCAGTGTGCGCCTTTGCTCGGGGTGTCCGATGCTCCGAAACCGTCATGGTGGATGTTGATGATGACAACGAGTCCGGCTTTATGCGCCATATCGACCAACTCGGCTACCCGGTCCATCCATCCTTTCTCGATGGTGTAAGTCGGTGCGTTACCGATGTGCCCCATCCATGTGACAGGGATACGAACGGACTTGAATCCTGCCTTGGCTACACCGTTGAAAGTCTGCTGGGTAGCGGCTTTATTACCCCATCCTTCCTCGTACGAGCAACCATTGTAATGGGCATCCATCTGGTTACCGAGGTTCCATCCGATTCCCATGGACATGGCGAACTGTACCGCTTCGTTATCCTGCGGACGTGTTTTTTTCTCTTGTGCCTCACAGGCGGATAAACCTAATACGAGGCTTACAATAATGAATAGAATTTTTTTCATTGGTAATTGGTGATTGGTGATTATAAAATGATTTCCACTTCGTGGTGTCCCGGTTCATAGGGTAGAATAGTCGGTTGGTCAGGACGGTTTTTGCCGTTGGGGTTCTTGACCGAGATGACATATTCCGCTTCCCGCCATTTTCGAGTGACTGTGTATTCTTTCAGATTGGAGGGGATGCAGGGATTGACCATCAGCCCGTTGTAAGTCGGTCGGATACCGAGTATATGCTGGGAGACTGTGAGCCAGTTCCACGCGGCAGTACCGGTGAGCCAGCTGTTTTTCCCCTCCGTGCAGCCTCTTTGCCTGCGACCATCTGGCAATAGACATAGGGTTCGACGCGGTGGAGTGATTGGTCCTCTATCCACGCCGGCGTGATCTTGCGGTATAACTCCCATGCGTCATTGCCCCGACCGGCTTCTGTCTGAGCGATAATGACCCACGGGTTGTTATGGCAAAAGATACCTCCGTTCTCTTTGTAACCGGCGGGATAGGTGGACTGCTCTCCGAGTTCGATATGATAAGTCGTGTAAGCGGGATAGTTGAGTACCATACCGTGTTCGCTGTCCAGGAGTCTTGCTGCGCTGTCTAATGCTTTTTCAGGCATGCCTTGCTCCGCACCGATACGCGCCATACCGCACCAACCTTGGCTTTCGATGAAAATCTGTCCCTCCTCGTTCTCGTGAGATCCTACTTTGTTGCCATAGAAGTCATAGGCACGCAGGGCCGTCCCAACCGTATTGCTCTACGGATTGACACATGGCAGAGACATGTTCATCCGCCCGTAGCGCTTCCTCGTCGAGATGGAGCGTACGGCATAGTTCAGCGTATTGGCGTCCGCAATAGACGAACAGTCCTGCAATCATAAGACTCTCCGCCTGAGAGCCGATGACTCTGTTTTCCGTAGTCTGGAAAGACTCGTTAGGATCGGAAGAGAAACAGTTGAGGTTGAGGCAATCATTCCAATCGGCTCGTCCGATAAGCGGCAGCCCATGCGGTCCGAGGTTGTTGATGACATGGTTAAAACTGATACGAAGGTGCTCCATAAGCGGCACTTCTGTTCCGGACACATTCTCCCATGGTACGGGTTCG
>ONMU01000051.1 GCA_900319035.1 uncultured Bacteroidales bacterium | reverse complement strand
TCAAGGCCTTATCGAAAAACAGTGCAAAGATACGTCAAAAGTGAACAATGTGTTCCTTGGCAGGTGGAAATTTTATCAAAAAATCGTATCTATTTCGTCGAACGGCTTCTTGGTAGTACCATCTGAGGCAGTGGTTCACGCGGAAGGTTGATATTTCGTGCTTGGTGGCGGTTACTTTTCGTGCTTTGCGAGCGGAAGCGCCGTTTGCACGAGAGAGAAAATAATCATCCACCACGGCTTGGTTCTTCAGTTCGATCTGGTGACGTTTGGCGGACATATAGGTATTGTTGGGTTCACGTACCAAATAAGGTACATCATATAAAGGATAATCCATACTTCTTAATTTTTTACATAAATAACTTGCTGTCCGGTTGGGTTCGCCATCTTCCATCCATCTCGTTCTTCGGTCGTGCCATATTTGTCGTAGTAAGCGGCATATGTCAATACTTGCTGACGAGGCTGTTTGACCTGAAAATCCTGAATGAAGAAATAGGGGTTGCGCCCCTTGTATGCGCCATGTTTGCGTAGCCAAGAGATGATGGCTTCGTGCTTCTCGGGATGTTTGTCCCATTCCTGTTCGGCAGCCTCACGCCGGTTCTCAAACTGCTCGTCCGGTCTAAATAATGTCCAATAAGTTTTAAAGTCCATAATAAAGATTTTTAATTGTCTCGTCCCATGCCTGTAGTCCGTTTAGTCCATGGGGATTATAGGGGACTACAGACAATAGGACTGAAACATTTTTTATTTTTCTTTTGGTTCTTTTCTTTTTACTCAATGACTTTCACCGTCAGCTTGATTTCATCCGGCTCTTTGTCGGGGTAGAGTTCTACGAATGTCTTGACATAGCCGTTCATGACCGCCGTACGCGCTTTGACGAGGTTCTGCTCTTTGGTCTTTTCCTTTGCGTTCTCGCGCCATTTGACCGCTTGTTCCTGTGGGTAACGGCGGTAGTCACTGAAATCAAAACTCTCGGTGCGTTGAAGCTGGAACTTACCAACACCTTCCACCTCAAACTCTCCTTTTTCCTGACCTTTTGCCGCAAGGATGGCAACGGCTTCTTCAGTAGCCTTACCGCTGATTTCGTCAATACGTGCCTTAATGGCTTTCTCTTGGATGCGCAGTTCGCGCAATTCTTTCAAATTATTTGCTTTCATAATTAGTCGATGTTTTGAGGGTTAGTTAATGTGTACTTGTGTGTGGTGGAGATGATTTCTTCTCGGGACATTTTCGTGAGGTCTCGCCCAGCTATGCGTAGTGCGCGTTGCACCATGTTGAAAAGGCGATGCTCTTGGCGGGACAACCAAATGAGGTTTGTGGCTCGGTTATCCACCACAATGCCGTTGAGATGGTGGCACTCAAAGTTGTTTCCTTTTTCATCTACCGGTTGCGGACTTATCCACGCCAGCGCTACGGCATGCGCGAGATAGATGTTTCCGAAATTACTCATCTTGTAGTAGCGTTGTTTGCGGTGACCATTAAACCGGTTAACGGGCGTGGTGTCAAAGATAGGCACTTGTTTCCGAAAGATCCAGCAGGGTTCGCCTGTCTTTTTGTCGCGTACTCGGATATGCGAGAACGCCCGTCCGTCGGCAGACACATACAGCGGTCTGTTGCCTGTGCGCTCTATAGGCTGCACTAATCTCACTGCCGTTCCATCCTCAAGCACCACTTCCGCAGGATGGATCAATAATAAAGAATCTGTTTTCATTTGCTCGCTTCTCGGAGGGATTGAGAGCACCTCAACGCGAGGTGTCTTGGACCGAAAAGCGATGCAAAGTTAGACATAAAAAAGGACTCCTCGCTGATGAGAAGCCCTTAATGAAATGAGAATGAAATAGGAGCAATCAGAATGCAAAGAACCGCCCGAAATAGGCGGCTCTCAATGCAATGAATGCAATGTCAATGCAACCACTCAAAGTGAAAAATAGGTAGCAAAATTGCGATATTTGTACTTGATCTCGGATGGAAAGAATGCCTTCAGTTCGGCAAAGATCTGTTTCATGTCCAAGTCCTCAAAATCCAGTATTCCAAGCGAACGATATTGTTTGAGAAACTTAGCGAAAGCCGGTGCTTCTTTGCCCGCCGCCTCGCGGTATTTCTTCTCAAACTCAGGCAGGGTATAGAGCTGCAACTCCGCTAATTTGTCCGCTACTACAAAAGGGAAATGCTCCGCTTGCGGTTTGTTCTCCTGAGGCGTCATCTCCTCAAAATCAACATCCTCCGTGACCCTGAATGCTGATGGCTGATTGCTGGTGGCAGACTGCTCCACATGCGTGTGCGTGCCGCCTATGTACTGTATGCCGATGTCCTGCCGTGCAATGAAATCACCGGCTATAAAGATGCTGTCGTGTTTTCCCATATATCTAATTGGTTGGTTAGGTTGATGTATTTGTTTTTTCCTCTTGTGCGGGTGATTTTGTGCTGCGGATAACCCACTGCTTGATTGCCCACTTCTTGCCTCTGTACGTTCTGCACGGCGACGTACTGACCGATGTTCGGTCTCTTCTCCAATTCGGCGATGTGTGCTTCCAGTTCAGCCATTTTGGCATTCTTGGCTTTGATCGCATCACGCAGCGCTTCGTTCTCATCCATGAGCATACCCACGTCAGCACGCAACTCCTCTATATGATTGAGCAGTTGCGCACTCTCTTGCTGGTGTCCGGCTACTAATCCGCTTAGTTTGTCCGAATAAGCAAGATGGGATTCTATTTCGGGATGAGGTTTAGACACTTTGTTACTCTTCCGCTTCCGCAGCGTCCGTTTGTTTGCGGTCTGTCACACGCAGTTGCATCTTGTAACATGCCCCACCGATAGCCTCATCGTACTCTGCCGCACGCTCCATGTCAAACATGCAGTTCTTCTTCTTGAAATCCAATCCCACTTTCTCAAACAGTTTGGTGGTGTTGACATAGAAATATTCACCGGCCTTATTTACAGGGAAAGCGTTGTCCGCTGGTTCTTGCAGCACACCCATCCAAAGCACACGCTTGCTTTCCGTATCTTCTGCGAAACGGATGTACGTGCCTTGTTTTATTTGCAGAACATCAAGTGTCTCTGCGGTAAATCCTAATTTTCCTGTGCGTTGCACCGTTGCTTTGAGCCGCTGCGTTAGCTCTTTAGCGTCAAAAATTTGTCCTAACATATTTTGTAATTTTATTATTCATTCGTTTTGGACTGCAAAGGTACAATAATTTTTTGATATGAGCAAATATTTTGATAATTTTATTTTGATAAATTTTGCATTTATGTTTAATTCTGTTTGATTTCTAAACATTTTTTTCCTTTCTTCTCTCGTTGTTTTCTTTCATTTTTAACCCTTTTCTTGTGTATTCTCTTGTGTCTTATTTTGATAATTTGCATAAAAAAGCGCCCTATTGTAGGGCGCGTAAATCGTTTGAGCTAATTACGCGTATTACTGATTAAATATGAAATACCCTTTTTCAAAACAATCCGGATAGATGAATTTCTTCTCTCGGTTAAAATCGAAACGGCAAACCAAATAATGACCATCGAATGAGACCACAACGCCATCTCCAAAAGTCTTGTGCGTGAGTTTATCGCCGATGTAGATAGAGGGATATTGACGCCGAATGCTATTCGGCAAAATGGACGAACCTTTTTCTTTATGTTGATGAGACTCAGAAGTGGACTTTGGTTTCTCCGGCTTGGTATAAATCACGGTATCGTACAAACCGATGGCACTCAGGTCGCTGGCTTGTATGCCGGTATAACTGAGACTGCTGTCTTCATAGCGTTTGAACTTATAGACAGCATCGTTCATAAGTGCCGCATTAAAGACATTGAGACTGATGAGGAGTTCAAAATCAGAAATCGTAAGACCTGTTACTTTGCGGAACAGATCCGGCTCCAACTGAGTAATCACGTCTCTCAGACAGTACTCGCGGAAATCGGTCAAGTACATAAAGACCGGAATACGTGTCGCAAACTTAATGAGTTTCTCTTGGATTTGTTTGCGGAGCGATTTGGTTTTCTTCTCTTCTTCGGTCAGTTCTTTTTTCTGCTTATCAGTCAGTTTTTCTTTTTGCTGCTTTGCTTTTTTGATTTGTTCGGACTTGTTGATGATCGTTTCTATGTCTTGCCGTAACGCACGGAAACCTTCTATATTCTGTAGTGCGCGCATCGCATCCACATTTCCCATCAGTTTGAGCAAGGTAGCATTATCCACATTAACCAGCAAGGCACTTTCCCAACGGCGCGCCAACAAGGTAGATGTCGTACCGCTCATCGCCATGTCCAATATACCTGCGGCATCAATCTCTTTCATGGAGTTTCCGTCGTACGCAAGAATAGGCAGGAACTTGATAAAATCGCCCACTTTCGTTTCTGGATTCGCTTCGTTGATATTGAGTCGGCAACTATAATCGGCTACTTGTTTGAGTGCTCTATCCGGCGCAAAATCAAAGACATAGCATACCGGTTTGAGTACTTGCTCTTTGCCGTACTCGTCTTGGGTAGTCCAAGGCGATTGCACACGGAAAGCCGCTTGGAAATAGGTCTCTGGTGAGGATGAGTTACGCAGCATGAAAATACCACTCCACGGACGAACCGTAACACCTGTTGTCAGTTTGCCACATGAAAGGGTGATGGTCTTGGTTTCCTGCGGATTATCCATTGCGTCGTAAACAGGATCCAAGGCGTCCGCTCCCATGCCAGCCTCATTACCCGCTGCCATGATAATCCGGTAGTCGTGGTAATAACTGTTCGCACGGCTTTGCAAGAGCCGTTTCATCGCCTTGCATGCTGCGATAGAGGGCAAGAACCAGAAGGTATGTTGCAGGTAACTCTTGAGCCGGAAATCACTATAGGGAACAGGCGGTTTCTCTTTTTGCAGTTTGAGATCAGCCACAATCTGTTCGGAGAAACTGCCGCGAATCCATTCCAGCCAATGCTGCACATATTCCTCATGCACAAACCGTTCGCCCTCTGCACGGAAGAACTCATTGAGGTCAAACTCATTAAACTCTCCCTGCAAAGCAATCTCGCGGATACTATCCGGCAGTTGGTATGTCATCATTACCATCCGCGGTAAAGCGGCGTAAGGGTTGAAGCCGCCTTTTGTCCATTGGGCTTTGGCTTCTTGTTCGTCCGAATACGTCCAGTTGAAAATCTGCTCTTCGATGAACTCACCCGATGCGATGGCTCGGAAGGGCGTGCCGGATAGATAGAGGTACGCACGCGTGGTAAGTGGCATAAGTTGCTCATCATAATCCTCGATGGCTTCGCGCTCTTTCTTCTCGCTGTCCTCGAACAGGATTCCTTGCCGTTCGTCAATCTCTTGGTTCGCGATGTCCTGTTTGTCGTAAAACTCTTTGGCTCGCTTACCCCATGCGCCAAAATGATATTCGTCCAGCACAATACAATCCCAGTCCACATCTTGCAACCATTCGTTGGTAGCTTTGATGCCGCCGTTTTCGTTTTTGCCCAGCACATCTTGGAAAGAGGCAAAGCAGATAAACGGTTTGCGTTCGTCCACACGCGAGAAACTGCGGTCGTCTTTTTTCTCGCAGAACTGCCATCCTGCAAAATCCGTATGGGTCAGCAGATCTTCTTTCCAAGCCGAACGGACAGCCGGTTTGAAGGTCAGCACAAGCACACGCCTCCAGTGCATCCTAAGTGCCAATTGATAAGTGGTAAATGTTTTGCCAAAACGCATTTTGGCATTCCAAAGGAAGTGTGGCGTCAAGCCGTTATTATGAGGATCGCTATAGAACCGGAAGAAATACTCCGAAGTCTTGCGTACTGCTTCTTCTTGCTCGCGGCGCATCGGGAAAGAGCGGTCACGACGAAGAATAGTGTCTGCTCCTCTTTTGACCGCAAGGATAGCGTGTTCCACTTGTGAAGGGTTGCATTGATACCATTCGCCTTTGAGTTGGCGGATGTTGCTGTTACGCAACACCTCATGCACAGCGTGGTCATCAAAAGTAGTACCATCATTCCGCATAGCCGGACGTACTAACTCCACTTTCCATGATTGTCCGGGCACTACGGTCGGGTAGTGCTCCTTCATGCGTGCTTGTACATCGCGTGTCGTGAAACCCACTTTGAGTGCACCCGGATAGCGTGTATCGCTATAGGCATAGATAATGGGTGTCGTTTCCACCCGTGGTTGTAATAGATCTGTTGCTGCCATAGTCTGTCGTTTGTTTGGCTCGTTGACAGACTGACAAGAGAAGATTAAAGCCGAATGCTATTCGGCAAAATGAACGAAGCTTTATTGGGGAAAATGGAGGAAAAGGAAAGACGACGCTTCGTTATTTTTTCCGAATATCATTCGGAGAACCCAATGCATCGCAGATTTGCTCCGCCATTTGGTTCATGGCTACGCACTCTGCGCGGGTGACATGGCGTTTTTGCGCGTCATATTCCCATGGAGAGAGGATAAGCACGCGCCCTTCTGCTACGGCATCAAACAAGCCATCGCCGGGTTTGTAATAATCACGAAAACCATTATCGGCGATATAGATTATCGGGTGTTTCTCCTTTATGAGAACATCCATAACCGCCTTTTCCTGTTGACTGATGAACGGCGAGACCATAACGATGCCGTTTCTTGCATTTATCACACAGCCGTTCATATAATCGCGTAACCGCTTATTATCACCATGTTCCGCCTCATCCACCATCGTCCAGCGGACATGAACGGGCGCGTATTGAGATGCTTGGAGCAGTTCGGCATTACCGATTCCGCGGTACATGCGTCCGGCGATTTCGATGCCCTCCTGCACGCGGAAGAATCCCGGCATGAGCAGTTTGGTAGCGAGACGCTGGGGGTTCATCTGAATATAGCGAATCATTGTTTGGAGCTGACCTTTATGGGATAGTGGGCGAATGAAGGGTTTCTCCGTGAAAATGGGTATCCTTTCGGGGTTGTCACTCCGAATGTTATTCGGAAAAATGGACGAAGCTTGTAAATCTGCTGTTTTCTTAGCACCCTGCCAAAAGCCCCGTACTACGGAGCCAATACCTTTCGGCATCGTCCGTTTAACATGCAGAATCACGTGAATATGATCCGGCATAAGGCAGAACTGAACGATTTCCACTTCCGGATGATAATCGGGAATCTGGAACATGTTCTTTATGATGGCTTCGCCTAATTCCGTGCGATCTACTCGTGCTTGCGTTGGGTCATTGTCCGAGATGATCAGATTGCCTAATAATGGATGGCGGTTGGACACAACCATTGTCACATGGTAAATGCCAATACCACGCCATATACGCCCTTCTTGCCAGTGCCATTTATCGTACTCGCTCATTGTCCTTTGCTTATTTACGATGCAAAGGTACAACTTTTTTCGGATATATGCAACTATTTTTGCATTTTTTTCTCTTGTCAGTAAGTCAAAGAACGCTTAATTTGTATTTATTCCATTGGTCGGATCATGCTTTCGATAAAGGCTATCTCTTCGGATGAGAGGTTATATTTCTTGTACAATTTCTCATCTGTCCAAGGCTTCGAGAAATCTTGAAGGGGGACAAATTGATAAACAGAAGAAGGGGCGTGCTGAGTCTTCTTCTTTATTGAAACTAAATATCTAAACAAACGCGTTTTAATATAAGAAATGATGTTTAGACATTGTTCTTTAGTAAAATTGTGCTCTTTTGGATTATATCCTATTACAATGTATGTTTGAGAGCAAATACTATCAGGTTCACCATAAAAAGGATTTCCTAATATAATATCGTCGTTACCAGAGCCTCCTGCTTCAGGGATATAAACTTTGTGTAAAGGTATTGTAGAAGTATTTTTCGGAATATCAGATAATTTTATCCATGCGACACCGCTTTCTTCAATTCTTTTGTTGAGATAATATTTTATAGAGTGAATATTGTCTTTATGAAGAGAATAATTGTTCCAGCGAGTACCTAATTGACCATCTTTATCAAAAAAGTGCTGAGGACTAACTAGGCTTTCAAAAGATGAATTTTTATAATATGTTCCCTCTTTTGTTATTATCTTATCTAAGATCTCCATTGCTTTTGCATCCCTAATAACGACACCAGCTCCAAGTGAGTCAAGATAATCTACTCTTAATGATTCTTCTTCTCCACTATGAAGTATGTATTTGCATTTCCCTGTATATGATTCTTGATATAAAAAATAATTTACACCACCTTTGATTTCTACTCCTGCAAAACAATCACTCGCATCTAAATAATCATGAATTTCAACGAAATGATTACAACTTAGCATTTTTGAAACCCAAGCATCAGAAATTCCTTGTCCTGCTTTTGTCATCCATCTACTAGGAGTAATCATACAAAGGTAAGTGGGCTTTAATTTCAATGCTTGCTCTATGAAGAAAGGATATATAGCCGAAGCGAAAGCAGAATTGCTTTCCGTTGAGTTTTCAGTTGCTTTGTTTAACTGATACGGAGGATTGCCTATAATTACATCAAAAGTCATATTTGGAAAGAATTTTTCGGGGTTGTTGGTATGAATAAAATTGTATGCGTATGTCTCTGCGGCATCGCCACGGTCGAAGACCTCTTTGGATGCGCCGCAGTATTGGCATCGTCCATTCTGCCATGAGTGTTGCATAGGCGTATAGAGGATGTAGCCCTCTTTGGTTTTGAATCGTCCTATGCTATGTTCGCTGTTGGCATACTTGCTGCAATAGACCGATCGGCGCGCTAATAACGAGGTCAGTTCCGTGAGAGCGATACCGAAAATCTGGTTGTGCATGATATGCAGAATGCGCTCTTGGCGGTCGGGAATAATGCTTGCCAAACCGACATCTAAGCGCTTTACTATCTCACGCAGAAAGACACCACTCTTGGTAAACGGATCAAGAAATCGTGCTTGGGGATTGCTGAATAGTTCTTGCGGTAACAAATCCAGCATTTCATTCACTAACTGCGGAGGAGTAAACACCTCATCATTGCTCAGATTAGCAATGCAGTTCAGCACATCGGGGTTGTAATCTTTATTATTCTCCATACGCTTGGGTATTTAGATTCAGAAAAGGTTGTGGCGCAAAGGTTTGGCAAGGAAGATCCGAAAACAAATCATCAGCACTACTGTCTCCCACCAAATAGGAAAACTCATAATCGCGCCGGTTCATCAATCCGCTTGGCAACATGCTCCATTCGCTGATGATAATCCACTCTTGCGGGTTGTCAATTCGGCGGTACGTGAGCGCATCGCCTAAGATGATGTTTTTGGACAACAGGAACTCCGCCGAAGTGAGGCACTCCGGCTTGCAAGATTTAGAAAATAATGATTGATATTGTTCTTTGAAAATCTCCAAGAGCCGCACGCGGCACTCTTGCGCATTATCCGGCAGGATATCTATGCCGTAAATACTGCTGATGGCGAGAATAGCATCTTTCTCGTATTGCAACTGCGATTGATGTTTCTGGTAATTGCTGTTTGCTACCGCCAACTTGCGGCGCAGTATCTCTACCAAGAAATTGCCATCTCCGCACGCGGGTTCCAAGAAACGCGAATCCAACCGCTCGGTCTCATTCTTCACAAGGTCGAGCATGGCGTTTACTTCGCGCGGAGCAGTGAACACCTCGCCGTGCTTCTGCACTCGTTCCCGCGATTTGACTTGTTTCGGCTGATTTTCGTCTGCCATGGATTGATAGTTGTTTTGTGCATACTATCAATCCATCAAACAGATAAGAAAAGTGAACTCACTTATCCGTTCGACAGGTGTCTACCAAACCCCTACTCCTGATAAATGAGCCCACCGATGATGAGCGCATACTATCATTTTAGGAGTAGAGATGTGGATACACCTCAACAATTATTATTTCGGTAGTTCAATTTGTTTGGTAGACTTCGTCGAACGATGAAATAATAGTAATGCTTATTATTTTAATATGTTATTGCGCAACGCTTTGCGCTTATTTTTTTTCGGTTATAAAACCTTTACGGCTGCAAAGGTACAACTTTTTTTTGACATATGCAAATAAATCTCTCTGTTTGCCGATATAGACCGAGAATCTTACTGCATGATCTTGTCGTATTTCTCTTGACGGGTGGGGTCGATGTCGTTGAGGATGGTGTGGACAGTTTTTTTCTCTTTGTCCGTTCCTTTGCTGAAGATGTCCACCAACTCATCGCATTTGGCATCGAGGAAGGTGTTGATGACATATGTCGCAGGACGGGAACGGTACGCCTCTTTGAGCACGGGTATTCCTTCCGCTATGCGGGCACGACCGTTGGTGACGTTGGAGGTCATCTCATCCAAGCCTAAACGGTGGTACTCGTAGTAGAAATTACGATAAGCCTTGAAGGCTTCGTCCAAGAGGTTATTGATGAGCGCATAACGGTTGCGGTTGCTCTCGAACGCTAACCAACCTTTCTGCTCAGAGCCTTCCATAGAAGCCGTTTGGCAGACGTTGGCGATCTCCTCGCATTGCTGAAAAGCAGGCGTGCCGCCCAAACGCTGATAACTGTCCATATCGAGACCGATGATGAGGTAGCAGTAGTACGCAAGCATTGCCGTTAAGTTGGTGGTAAACTGGTTCTGCTGATACTCAATGCGGTCGTAATCCTGATACGTGAAGTTAAAGGCGTTGTCCTTGAAATTGAGCAGGGTAGTGGTGTACGTAGTACCGTACACAGGACGGCGGCTCTGGAGCGTCATCTCGCAGTTGAAGAGATGGTTCACGTCCACACTCTTGACCACAATCAACATGCTACATTCGATCTTCTCGTGCTCGGCGAAGGTCATGTTCGTCCAGCGGTTGTCGTTCATATAGCTCTCGATGGAGGTCTTGAGAATATCGAACATCTCTTTGCTGGAACCCTCTACCTGATCGGAATTGATGGTAACGGTACAACGCAGTTCCTGTGCGCTGGAGATGCGTACAGCTAATGTCAACAGACAAAATAGGATGAAAGTTATTCTTTTCACGTTTGTCAATGATTAGATGTCAGAATTCAGAATTCAGAAGTCAGATGTCCATTACTTGCTAATGGACACAATGTTTCCGGTTTTCTCGCTGAAGACGATAACGGGCAGGTCATTGCCGGAGAAGAGGTCTTTGGAGAGAGGCACGTCGGCTCCTAATTGAGCTACAGGCACGGTACGTTCGGTCAGCGAACGGTTTTTGTAGTTCACTTGGATGCAGGCGTTACCCGGCAGATTATATGTCAGTTGCGAAAGCTGCGGAGCATGTTTCTTGCTCTTCTTGCCGTTCTCGGCAGGTTCGGTCAAGATAGCCCGATTGAGAACCATCGTCACGCCGATGGTGTCTGCATCGATATTCTCTGCGTCCGTAAATCCGTTCTCCTCCGAGAAATAATAGACGCTCTTCTGCGTTTTGGTGTTGGTCTGAGCCGCCATTTCGGGTGTCAAACGGACGCGTTTGCTCTCAAAACGTTTGCTTCTCTTGCCGAGGAAGAGATCAGTAAGGGCTTTCTCTTGTTTGTTCAACTCCTCCAAGACAAGACGCATTGCCTCGCCGTCTGCCGGCGCGTGCTCCACTTCGCCGTTGAGGAGGTACATACGGGTCTCGCGAATATGGAAGATCTGCTTAGCAGCTGCTGCGGCTTGTGCGGAAGGAGTAGATGCTTTGAGCACTTCTTCGGGGAAAGGCACTGCCTTGAGGGCTTTTTTGGAGCAAGGTTTCTCGTCTTTTTTGTTGGACGAATAGATGTTATCTTTCTCCTCGCGAGGCAGGTTGTAGCCTTTGAGCAAGCCTTTCTCGCTGATGGTGAGCAGCAAGGGGAAACCGGCTTCTGCGGTCACTTTGTGAGGACGGGCGTAGTCGGTCTGGGTCGAGGTGCGAACCAACGCATTTTTGAGCGTGTACGTCGTCTTGGTTTCCTTGATGGCGTTCTTAGCGCCGATCATCGACTCCGCGTAAGCCGCAAAGATACCGGGTTCCTCGGTCTCTACCGTGTACTTGAACTCCAGCACGAGAGAGGTCTTAGGGCTGTAATACACCAAAGCGGGTTCGCCTTGTTCTACCACTTGCGCACGTACTGCGCAAATTGTCATTGCTCCAATGAGCATCAAAAAGATCTTTTTCATATCTCTGAAATATTAATTATTCATTATTCATTATTCATTATTCCAAATTTTCCACGCTGCTTTAGCTTGTCCGTAGAGCATCTCCATGCCGTTTCGGGTGCGTGCGCCTTGCGCTTTACCTTTCTTGAGGAAAAGGGTCTCTTCGGGGTTGTACACGCAGTCGAACAACAAATGTCGTGCCGAAATATACTCGTACGGTATAGGCGGAAAAGTGTCTTCCTCCGGCGTCATGCCTAATGGCGTACAGTTGACGATCACAGTGTATTCGCTCAGAAGCTCTTCGGTCAGTTGGTCGTACGACAACATGCCTGTTTTCGGCGTACGGCTGACGAGGGCCGGGGAGACGCCTAATTTGCGCAAACCGAAGCAAACGGCTTTCGAGGCACCGCCTGTTCCGAGAACCAAGGCTTTGCGGTCATCGGCGTTCAAGAGCGGACGGATGGAGTCCATGAACCCGATGCAATCGGTGTTGTAACCGATGCGTTTATGAACCACATTGACTGCTCCAACAGCTTCTGCCGTTTCGTCCAAACGATCCAAAAACGGGATGATCGCCTGCTTGTGCGGCATCGTGACATTCATGCCGCTCAAGGTGTCCAGCAACTCGTTCATTCGTTCACTCGTTAACTCCTTCATCGGATAGAGCGAGTACTCCGCATCTATTTTTTGTGTTGCAAATTTCTCGTTGAAGAACTTCGCCGAGAAAGAGTGCAACAACGGAAATCCTATGATACCAAAGTGACGCATAATTTTCCTTTCTTTATAGTTGCTCGATGGGTTTTGGAGGTGAAAACTTTGCCTCCTTCTCCTCGTTGCAACGCATCGTAAATCTTATCTATTTCTGCGAATCCGTATTCGCGAATATCTTCATACAACCGCGCAATGCCCGCTTCGCGCGAATGCCTGCCCTCTAAGATATCTATGTATCCTTGCATATATTCCGCCGTTTGAGCGATGTGCTCGATCTCCGTTTTGGTGTACGAACGAAGCTGTTCGCGGATTGCATTTCGGCTGATAGAGGTGTCGCTGTTCGTGCTGTCGTTCACCCACGAAAGGTCTCTTTTGTCCCGCAAATAATGTTCAATATAGTCGCGGGTTGTGCAAAGCAGCGGACGCACGATCGGCAGGCTTTCCGGAGCCATCGGGTTCGCGCTTTTGGGAC
>ONMU01000029.1 GCA_900319035.1 uncultured Bacteroidales bacterium | reverse complement strand
CGCAGCGTGGACGATGACAAGACGTTCTCGCTGTTCACGGGCATCGAGGTTGACGGTGCTGTTATCGATGCGGCGAACTACACCGCTTCGTCCGGCAGCTTGAACGCCACCATCGGCGCCGCGTATCTCGAGACGCTGTCCACGGGCGCGCACAACCTGAAGGTGAACTTCCAGGACGGCAGTGCGGAGACGACGATGACGATCGAGCCTGCTGCTGGTGACGATCCGTCTGAGGACGATAACGGCAGCGGCAATGGGAACGATAACGGCAACGACAATGGGAACGGCGCCGTTGACGATAACGGCAACGGCGGTTCCTCGGCGTCGAATGGAGATACCGCCAGCAACACCAAACCAGTCGCAAGCACCAATTCGAAGGGCCTTGTGCGCACAGGCGACAACCTCCCCATCGTCCTGTTGGCGGGAATTGCTGCCGTGGCTTTCGCGGTTGTCTTCGCGAAGGAAGTGTTCGGTGGTACGGGTTATAACATCTTCAACGTGGCGCTTATCACGCGTGCGTTCTTGTTCTTTGCGTACCCGAGTTCGATGACCGGTGACAAGCCGTTCATCCGCACGGAAGGCACATGGGGCTGGGATGGCGGTCATGCGCTGGTTGACGGTTTCTCGGGTGCTACGCCTCTCACGCAGCTGGCTACCGGTACTCCTGTGACCGAATCGTTCTGGGACATGGTCAACGGCCTTGTACCGGGATCGGTAGGTGAGACCTGCATCTGGGCTATCGCGCTCGGCGCTATCCTGCTGATCGCTACGGGCGTAGCGAGCTGGAAGACGATGCTGGCGATCTTCGTCGGCGGCGGTCTGACCGCTTGGCTCTTTAACATCGGCGGCAACGAGGCGAACCTCGCAGCGCAGTATCCGTGGTACATGCACCTCGTATCGGGCGGTTTCGCTTTCGGTGCGGTGTTCATGGCAACCGACCCTGTCACCTCGGCTCGTACCGAGTGCGGCAAGTGGATCTACGGCTTCCTGATCGGTCTCGTGGCAGTGCTGGTGCGCGTTCTCAACCCGGGTTATCCGGAGGGAATGATGCTGGCTATCCTGCTGATGAACGCCTTCGCTCCGCTCATCGACTGGTGTGTCGTGCAGGCAAATATACGCAAGCGCGCTGCTCGCGCTGCAAAGGTTGAGAGTTTAGAGGAAGGAGGCGCAAAATGAAACTGAATACGAATTCGAATGTGTACACCTTCGTCTATATGACGATTGTGGTAATTATCGTAGCGGTCCTGTTGGCGCTGGCGAACCAGGCGCTCAAGCCGCGTCAGGACGCTAACATCCTGCTCGACAAGCAGAAACAGATCCTCGGTGCACTCAAGGTGGACTACACTAACGGAGATCCTGCCGAGATCTACTATACACTTGTAAACGATACACTTACGTACGGCGAAGCCGAAGTATATGTAGCTAACCTCAACGGCGCAATCAAGTATGTGCTGCCGCTCGAAGGTAAAGGTCTTTGGGGCGGTATCGGCGGATATCTCGCACTCGACGAGGACAAGAACACCATTTATGGTGTTAACTTCAACCACGAGTCCGAGACACCGGGTCTGGGCGCTAAGATCGTGGACATGCCTTTCCGCGCTCAGTTCGAGGGCAAGCATATCCGCAACGCCGAAGGACAGGTCGTTTCCGTGGCGGTCCTCAAGGCCGGCACACGTGCCGAAGGTCAGGAGCAGGTAGATGCCATCTCCGGCGCTACGATCACCTCGACCGGCGTCAGCACGATGCTCAACGAGGAACTCGTGAATAATTATGTTGAATTCTTAAACGAAAAGGAGGTCGAAGATGTTGAGTCAGAAGACTAAGGACACATTGTTAGGTCCTCTTAACGCCAATAACCCTGTCGTTGTGCAGATCCTCGGTATCTGTTCGGCACTCGCCGTAACGGTGCAGCTGAAGCCTGCCCTCGTCATGGGTATCGCTGTGACGATCATCGTAGCGATGTCAAACGTGATCGTGTCACTCATCCGCAACACTATCCCGATGCGTGTACGTATCATCGTGCAACTCGTGGTGGTAGCGGCGCTCGTGACACTCGTCAGCGAGGTGCTCAAAGCGTTTGCATACGACGTAGCAATGCAGCTGAGCGTTTACCTCGGTCTGATCATCACCAACTGTATTCTCATGGGTCGCCTCGAGGCGTTCGCCATGACCAACAACGCATGGGATTCCTTGCTGGACGGTCTGGGCAACGGTCTGGGTTATGCCATCATCCTCGTCATCGTAGCTTTCGTGCGCGAGCTCCTCGGCTCGGGTCAACTCCTTGGTTTCCAAGTGATTCCGCAGTGGTGCTATGACCACGGCTACGAGAACTGCGGTATGATGCTCATGCCCGCCATGGCACTCATTCTGGTAGGATGTGTAATCTGGGTTCATAGATCCCTTAACGATAAGGAGGCTAAGTAATGGAACACGCTTTAAGTTTATTTGTCCGCTCGATTTTTGCGGATAACATGATTTTCGCGTACTTCTTGGGAATGTGCTCATACCTCGCCGTTTCGAAGAACGTGAAGACCTCAGCCGGTCTGGGTGTAGCCGTTACTTTCGTGCTCATCGTTACCCTGCCGGTTAACTACCTGCTGCAGACGCTCGTTCTCGAGCCGCTGCACTTGGAGTACCTCAGTTTCATCCTCTTCATCGCCGTCATTGCCGCTATCGTGCAACTGGTGGAGATGATTGTGGAGAAATACAGCCCGTCGCTCTACGCGAGCCTCGGTATCTTCCTGCCGCTGATTGCGGTGAACTGCGCCATCATGGGTGGTTCGCTCTTCATGCAGCAACGTATCGGCCTGCCCGCAGTGGATCCCAAGGCCATCACTTCCCTCGGAGACGCCTTTATGTACGCCTTCGGTTCGGGTCTCGGATGGTTCCTTGCGATTGTCTGCCTCGCAGGTATTCGTGAGAAAATGGAGTATAACGACGTACCGAAGCCGCTGCAGGGCCTTGGAATCACATTCATCACCGTCGGTCTCATGGCGATGGCGTTCATGTGCTTCAGCGGAATCGAATTCTAATAGGAGGAACGCAATATGAATACATTAGCAATTTTATATGCTGTAGGAGTTTTCTTGATTGTTATTCTCCTCCTCGTTACTATCCTTTTGGTAGCCAAGAAATATCTGGTATCTTCCGGTAACGTCAAAGGTGGCTCGCTCCTCAACCAACTCGGCGAAGCCGGCGTTCACCTCCCCTCTGCCTGTGGCGGTAAGGGCTCGTGCGGTCAGTGTAAGTGCCAAGTCCTCTCCGGAGGCGGCGAGATTCTGCCTACCGAGACCGTGCATTTCTCCCGCAAGCAGCAGAAAGAAGGCTGGCGTCTGGGTTGCCAAGTCAAAGTGAAAGAAGACATCACCATGAAGGTCGATGAAGCCGTACTCGGCGTCAAAGAATGGGAGTGCGAAGTCATCTCCAACAAGAACGTCGCTACCTTCATCAAAGAGTTCAAAGTGCAGCTGCCTCCGGGCGAGCACATGCACTTCGAGCCGGGTTCGTACGCACAGATCATCATCCCTGAGTACGACATCGACTACGACCGCGACATGGATAAAGCGCTCATCGGTGACCTCTACCTGCCGGCATGGCAGAAGTTCGGGCTCTTCAAACTCAAACAGAAGAACACCCAGGCTACCGTACGTGCTTATTCGATGGCTAACTACCCCGACGAGGGCGACATCATCACCCTTACCGTCCGTATCGCGACCCCGCCGTTCAAACCCAAAGAGCAGTGCCCCAATGGTCCTGAGTTCATGGACGTACCCTGTGGTATCGCTTCCACGTATATCTTCTCGCTCAAACCGGGCGACAAAGTGCGCATGAGCGGTCCTTACGGCGAGTTCCGTCCTGTTTATGACAGCAAGAAGGAGATGATCTGGGTCGGTGGAGGTGCCGGTATGGCTCCGCTCCGTGCACAGATCATGCACATGTTGAAGACCCGCCAGTGTCGCGACCGTCAGATGCACTATTTCTACGGCGCACGCGCTATCGACGAAGTCTTCTTCTTGGAGGATTTCCTCGCTTTGGAGAACGAGTTCCCGAACTTCCATTTCCACTTGGCGCTGGACCGTCCGGACCCGAAGGCCGACCAACTGGGTATCAAGTACACCCCGGGCTTCATCGCTCCTGTTATGGGCGACACCTATCTCAAGCAGCATGACGCTCCCGAGGACATCGAGTACTACCTCTGCGGACCTCCTATGATGGCCAAGACCGTCCTCGACCTGCTCCACTCGCTGGGCGTCGATGACGCAGACATCCGCTTCGATAACTTCGGTGGATAACCCCACCCCAACCCTCTCACAAGGGAGGGAGAACAAGGAACGCGCGTACACACGTACACGCGTTCTTTTTATTCTATAGCCTCAGCGCGACTTAACGCACCTGCTGACCGTTGAGGTTGTACTCTACTCCGTTGCGGCGAATGATGAGTTGGCCGTCGCGGAGGAACTTATGAGCCTCTCCCCAACCCTCCCCTGAAGGGAAGGGGGCATTTTCGATGCTTTGCGGCGCACCGAAGACGGCATCCAGAGCTGCACGGATGGCGTTGCATTTTGCGATGTCGGTATTGGATGAGAACGAAGCGCCGTGGTTCTGTCCCGGCAGGATGAACTTCTTCACGTTCGTGCCGTTGATATACTCGTCTTTCATCGCCGCACCGGTCCAGGCGTCGTCTTCACCGTAGATAAAAATAATCGGTTTGGTAGCGTTCTGCGTGGTCGTCACAGCGCGGTTATAAAGGCTGATATCGAACGGGAAGTCCTTATAATAGGGGTTATCAAAGTCCCGGAGAGTGCCGACGTACTGTTTATAATCTGCATTCAACGTAGCTGCCGTGTCGGGACCGACGATGTCATTAAAACGCAGGTCATAATAGCCCAATTCGACCTTCGATTGATATTGATACCCCTGCTCGTCTTTGCCTATTTCTCCATAGTTCCACCACTCGGCTTCGGTCACGCCGCGCGGGATAGCACCTACTCTTTTCGGTTGGGGTCCACGCGCCGGAGCTTGGTGCTGACCGCGCAACACACTGATACGGTCGCCGAAAAACTTCAACTTAAACGAACAATCCAGCAGCATGATTGCATAGACCGAATCGTTGTACCCGTAGACGTCGTTCAGATACATGATATTGCCGTTATACTGAATCGCATCGTTTATCACCGCGGTGTCCGAGTATGCATGTTCGTCTAAGCCGAAATGCGCTACTCTGGCCAGATAATTGCCATAGATCTTTTCCTCCGAAGTAGTGCCATAATAGCGGGACATCTTTTGGAAAAGCGGGTATATCTGCTCCTTGCGCTTGATAAACGTCCGTTGGATTTCTCGGAACGTCTCGAGGTAGTCTTTGTTCCATCCGTTGTTGAGCCAGTAATGTTGCATGACAGTGTCGCAGTTGTTGTCAAAGAACGGCGCTACGTACGGCACAAACGCATCGGCATCCTCCGGGTGAAAAGCATGCTGTAACAAGGCCGCTTCACCGCCTTTGCTGCCACCGGAGACAGCCCATTTGCCATGCAGCACTTTCTTCATCGCCGTCAACAGATTATGAAAATCCTCCGCGGCCTCTTCGCTCCTCAGGTCATCCAGTTTCGAGTAACATTGCACCGGCGCGGAGAACTGGAAATAGCGGTACTCCGGCCAGATATAATTGCCGTGATAGCGTCGCGCTATCTCGCCACCCGCCGCGGAATTGAGTGAGAAATACATATCCGGATCTTCCCTCCACCACTGCGGCAGCGCGTAACCGCCGATATAGAACTGGTTCATCGCCGTCGTCGGGTCCACATCGTCATAAACGGTCATCATCGCCCGAAGCGGGAACTGCTCCCCCTGCGGCTCGCTGTGTTTGCGCGGCTGGTGGTAGTAGATGACATACGTCCGTGAGACGATACTAGCAGGGTTCACCCCTGCTTCCTGCAGTTTCTCGTAGTCGATTGCTACACGATGGATGGAGTCAATCACATCGGGGTTCATGTTCACCAAGTCTATCGTCCACTGCGGCATCGGAGCCTGTGCCTTGACACTCATGCCCACCAGGCACAGTGCCATCATCCAAAATATTTTCTTCATCATTTATACTTTTTGCAACAACAAGGTGCAAAGGTACAACAAATTTTAGACATGTGCAAAAAAAATCGCAGAAAAATTTGCGTATGTGCAATTTTAGTAGTAATTTTTGTAGTAATTTTGTACCCGAAATCACGAAAGAAGATCATAATTTATGCGCGTATAATTTGCATAAATCAAAAAAAAGTAGTAAATTTGCACGCAAATTTGAAAATATATGTACCCGACATTAGAAAACAGACCATGGAGAGTGGTCAAAAGTGAGAATATACTGCGTCTCGGACCGTGGTTGTCCGTGCGGCAGGAGTGTGTGGAGTTGCCGTCCGGCAAACAGATCCCTACGTGGTTTGTGTTGGAGTTTCCGGACTGGATCAACGTCATTGCCATCACCAAAGATGGCAAGATGGTGATGGAGGATCAGTACCGCCATGCCCTCGGCGAGACCCATTACGAGATAGTAGCAGGAGTCATTGATCCGGGTGAAACGCCTTTAGAGGCAGCCAAACGTGAGCTGAGCGAGGAGACAGGTTATGAAGGCGGCGAATGGGAGTTGTTCATGACCCTTTCGCCTAATCCGACGAACCATAATAACAAGTCATACACATTCCTTGCCACCGGTGTGGAGAAAGTGCGTGAGCAACACCAAGAAGCGACGGAGGACATCCATGTGGATGTCATGGAGCCGGAACAGGTGTTGGAGATGTTGCGTGACGGCGAGATCATTCAAGCCCTGCACGCAGCACCGCTTTGGAAATATTTCGCAGAACGCGGGTTGAATATAAAACATCAATAATATGAAACGATTTTTGTTTTTTGTCTTGGTATGTTTCATGGCAGCCATGAACGTACAAGCCAATGATTATCTGGAGCAAAAGAAACACTACATGGTCTATCCGGCAGGTATGGATCACATCCATTTCAAGGTGCCGGTATGGGCGTATGGTAAGGTGCGTAATTACTATTTGTCCGATCAATCGCGCATCTACTATGTCAAAGACGGTCAGGAGCACGTCATCGCACATGTGAGCACCGACCCGTACGGAGAGAACGAGAGCAGTTCGGAGAAAGGCTCAGTGTTCTTCCAGATGGCATCGAACATGGGTAGTATTCAGATCACCTCTATGGCTACCGGTGCGCCTTATTTTGTCACCGGTAACGACCAATGGACGGAACGGCTGTACGTCTATCAGAAGGAAGATGACGACTGTCCGCAGGTGACTTTCTTGGAGTTCGACTGGTACCCACCCTCTTCGATGTACGGGCAGGGAAAGATCAATATCAAGATCAATCCTCATATCAACTGGTCTAAGACCGAGAAAGAATGGTACAACCTCGACTGGGACTTCGGCAGTTTTGATCTGGGCAACATGCTCTCCACGCCTCAGTTGTTCTCGCCGTTCCTGTACACGCTCAACGAGTACGGAGTGACGGGTTACGGCAATGCCGGTATTCCCTATACCCTATTCTACGAGCCGCTCTCCTATAGAACATCGCAGGCTCCGAAGCAGGAGATAGTATTGAAGGAGACGGAGCGGTCGGGAAACATCTTCGTAATGACCTCGGACACCGTCATTGAGCAGGTGACGGCTTATTTCAAAGTCAAATACAACGCGGCAGGCGACACCACGACCTTGAAGAGTACGGCGGTGGATGTACTGCCGTACCACCGCATCTATGACTTCAAGGCGACGGAAGAGCTGGACGAGACCGGCACCTATACCGGTAATAACAAGTTGGAGTGGAAGGTCAAGAACCCGATGCTGAAGGACTTGATAGAAGGCGATTATTTCGAGCTGCAGCGTGCAACAAAAAGCGACTACTCCGATGCGCAGACCCTGAATGTCATTCAGATGGTACGCAAGCAGGACGGCACGTACAGCTTTGTAGATCAGAGCCGTGAGATTTGGACGGGCAACGGAGCCATACAGACCGACACCGTGAAGGACGATGAGAAAGTGAGCGTCACAGCCAAAGGCTATCTGCTGCGGACAGCAGACGGTCAACCCTTGTGTAACGTGGACATCGACTACTTCACGAACATGGTACTCAAACCCTCCGTGCCGGTTTACTACCGTATACGTCGTGCTTCCTCTGCCGTATGGGGTTGGGAAGGTCATGATTTCACACGCAAGACAACTATGCAGAAGCATAATTTCTTAGCCCCTCTGAGCGAGACACAGGAGCACTACACCCTTGATCCCGATTACGAGACGAACCACAAGGTCTATTTCCGCATCAAGATTGAGAACACATCGGTCAACCAGTACAGCATCCCCGACAAGAGCAAGTTCATGCTCTCCTATTCGAACGTGACGATGCCGGTCGGAGCAGATAACAAAGTGAGCGTGATCGTCGTGAACCGCTTACCGCAAGCCATCATCTCTGCGATGAACATTGACAATGGAGAGGTGGAGATGAAAGAGGACACTATCCAAGCCGGCATCAAGACCTATGAGATCACTTCGGGCAGCCAACTGATGGTTAAATATCCGTCTTACATGATCGGCACCTCGGTCAACCAATGGAAAACGGAACTCTACACGATCGAACATGCGGCTACCGTCACGCTCTCCAAAGAGACAGCCCCGTATGTCACTACCGGTTCCTGCTCCATCAACACCGACGGACCGACACGTGAACTCGTCCAAGAGGCACTCAACCGCGTGCAGGCACATCTGAGCGACAGCCTCTACAACGAGGCGTCTGCTTTGATCTCCTCCGAAGGAGAACAGTTAGGCAAATGTATGTGGGACAAGACGGCTCATCTGATCCTGCAACGTACGATGGTGGAGACGGGTCAGACGGTGGAGTTCATCGTGCCCAACGACAGTATTCATCGTCAGCCGGACGGTTCATGGATCGCTACGATGACGGACGAAGCCTCTTCTGCTTGTACCCATTACCACTATTCGGTACGCATCGACCAGACGCAATCAGACTTGCGGCTCTATGATCCCGAGAAACAGACAAAGCCGGTGACGATCGAAGGTCCCGAGCTCTATTACGATGAAGGAGCCGCTATCACGGAGTTCACCGCTACCAAAGGTCAAACCTCCGATTACCTCAAACAAGGTGTGCTGCTCAACTGGACCGCAACGTCGGCAAACGTGGACGAGTACCGAATACTGCGTCTCAAGAAGAACAGCGACCAGACGCCCGACACCTTCTTTGTGGGCACCGAGAATACCTATTTCGACCGCACTGCCGTACCCAACGTACGCTATGAATATACGGTAGTAGCGCTCTATGAGTGCAACTCGAAACTGACGGTCAACAGCGCCACTACGGAAGGCTGGAGAACGCCGTACGGAGAGATTCAAGGTATCATCCAGATGAGCGATAACAGCGGCATCTCGGGTGTGACGGTAGCGTTGCAGAAAGACGGAGAGACCGTCCGTACCATGACCACGAAGGCTGACGGAGTGTTCCGTTTCGACAGCCTGCTCTACGACCTGCAGGGCGGTACGAGCTACGTCATCATCCCTTCGGCTACCTACGGCACCTTCGGCTATAACTACACCACCAGCCCGTCGGCTACTATCTCGCTGACGACCAGCAACCCTATCGCATCGAACGTGCTCTTCATCAACACAGACGCAGTCCGCTTGACCGGAAGGGTGCTCTATAAAGGCAGTACGATCCCTGTTGCAGGAGCTATGTTCCTGCTCAACGGGGATACTATCCGACGCAATCATGCACCCCTCACCACCGGCATTGACGGTAACTTCGAGTTGATCTTGACCAAAGGTCAACCCTACCGTTTGCAGGTCTTCAAGAGCCATCATAACTTTGAAGGTGACGGCATCCTGCGGGTAGAGGGAGAGAGCGAGATCTTTGCGCTGGACAAAGCCTTGGACGGCGTGCGGTTCTACGACCAGACGAAAGTGCGTCTGGTAGGTCGCGTAGCCGGTGGTAACGACCAGCGAGACCTACCCGAAGGCTATGGATTAGGCAAAAATAACTTAGGCGATGACCTGCAGTTAGTACTCCAGTTGGAGGGCGATAACACCGCGCAGATCGTTCATGATCCTAACGACGAGACCCGAGACACTATCCATCAGTCCGTCGGCAACACCGAGACGCTCTTTGAGAAGAAACGCATCACCATTCATCCGGACGTAGAGACAGGTGAGTATGCCGTAGATCTTTTCCCCGTTAAATACAAAGTCATTCAGGCTACGGCACGAGGCTACGCTACCCTATTCGCAGCCGGTCAAGGCTCGGAGACCTTCGATCTGACCAATGCCCCGAGGGACACTTTCCACGCCGTCTATTCGGCTCAGAAAGACTCCGTCATCCTCGAATATAAACAAGACGGACAGCTCAAGAGCACGACCCTCATCGCTGTCAAAGTTCCTCGCGGCACGCTCCATGACGGCGATCAAGTGAACTATAACGCAGTCTATGACCGCATCTATCACACTCCGGCAAAGGTGCATCTGACCCAGCTCATCTACGGCATGGAGAAAGATGGTTACGGTGAGCCGTCGATGCCTGTTACTTCGTTTGACAGCGTGCCGGAGAACGTGTCTCTATACACGGCGGTGACCAGTCCCAACGGCAGCAAGCACGTATCCTACACGCTCGGGTACCCTATTTTCTATAACAAACGCAGCTATCAGTTTGCCGTTGCAGCATACGAGGAGTATTACTACAACAACGATCCGCAAGGCGGAGCCCGTGACCGCGTGCCGATGCGAAGCGGCAGAGTGCTCGTTCATAACGGCATGAAAGGCACCGGAGGCGCTATCCCATCTACCTTGGACGGGCAAGGCAAATGTACTATTCTCCTGCAGGTGGACAATCTGGATGTGACCTTCACCGGCGAGATGGCACTGCGTACGGTCACCGCTGCCCTTGAGTACGAAGGAAACGTAGTGGAGACCGAGGTCTTCCGTGCTTATATAGCAGGCGATAAGATCCAAGAGAAATCACTCCACTCCACCGAAGCCAATATCGCTCTGCTCGATATCGTCCGTAACCCGGGCGGTACTGGTAGTAACTCGTGGGTCGAGTCCGGCGCTACGTACCACTATTCGTACAAGGAGTCCTATAAATGGGAGTTAGGTATTAACCTCAACATCAAATACGGCTTAGACGTCTCCGCCGATATCGGTGTGATCACCGGTGTGCCGGGTGGACAGACCTATTCGGGTTTCAACTACGCTACGAGCCGTCAGTTCATCATCCCGCTGCCTTTCACCCATAAGTGGGACTGGGGTTACCAGTATGACTACACCTTCACCACGACCGAGAAGATCTCAACTGCTACCTCCGGTTCTATCTATAACTACGGTGGTTTGGCGGATGCCTCAGCCGGTGTGGGTTATGCCGTAGGCGGTATGGCGGATGTGTTCGTAGGATCGACCATCAGCCAACTCTCCGGTAAAGCCAAGACGATCTCTATCATCAATGACAGCATCTACAATCTCAAACGGGAAGCCTTCAAGGCAGGTACGATGCGCGTCATAGCCGATGGTGAGGACGCGAACGGCAACCACTACTACCTCGTCAACGCCGAGAAAGTAGTCTTGGGTTCGCAATTAGGCAACACCTTCGTCTATTCGCAGTACTACATCCTCAATACGGTCATGCCTCGTTTGGCGATGGAGCGGCAGAACCTGCTGATGCACTTCCCGGACTCCGCAGCAGCTGTAGCAGCGGCTGACCTTATGGGCAAACCGGTCTATTGGCTCATAGACACCACGGAAGTGAGTATGCAAGACACACTTCCCAAGAAGTACTACCGGATGATCTGTCCTTCCAAGACTACCCATCTCTTCAACGATGAGGTGGCGGCACTCAATAATATGCTCCGCAACTGGTCTAATATCCTCATTCATAACGAGAAAGAGAAAGTCATTGCGCGTATGGCAGGACGTCGGGAAGGCACCTATAGTGTCTCCTTCGGAAACGTCTATTCGCGAACCGACACGTATGCTTCCTGCTTAGGATATAACCATGTGCCGCAAGGTAAGATCCTGTCGATGGAAGCCAAGACCGCAGGCACACAAGCCGCTACGACCCTTGTGCAGAACCACCAGAGTGTCTGGAATTTCTTCTCCCAGATGGGTGCAAGTACCATCGGTAAGGCAGCGGAAGACGCACTTGATGATTTCTACAAATGGGAAGATGAGTTCGATGAGAACGGCAACGAGACCGGAATGATAACTCGCACGGATGAGTTTAAAAACACGGAGGAGTTGGGCGCCAAGGACAATCAGTCGAAGTTCTCCTATACCCTCACGCCGGTCTTTAACTTCAATGCCGACCTGCGTGCAGCGGACGATAAGACGTCGAGAAAGAGTTGCGGTTTCAGCCTTGTGCCGGATGCCTATGGAGACATCACCGTCTCGGTGTACCGCGCGCAGTTGGATCAGACTTGGGAAGACACTACCCGAGCCGTTCGTTCGTACATCGAGAAACTCAACCTTGCTAACGACTCGATGCTCTACGGTTCCTATGTCTTCTTCACCGAAGCCGGTGCTACGTTCTGTCCGTACGAAGGTGAGTACCGCACGGCGTTCTACAACCCGGGTACGCTCCTGAGCAACGCAACCGTGCCTATCGCAGAACCCGAGCTGACTGCCAACACCTATGAGGTGGCACACGTGCAACCCGATCAGCCTGCGTATATCCGCATCGAGATGAAGAACAACGGTCAGTTGGGCGAAGGACGTCTCTCGGACTTCAGGAACTTCGAGTTGGGTATGGTCAATGCCTCCAATGCCGATGGTCTGGAGGTCTATGCAGACGGCACCTCCTTGGCGGCTCCTATTCCTATTAATATCTTACCGGGTCAGACGGCTTATAAGACGCTCAAGATCATGCGAGGAACGGTAGATGACTACAACGACCTCAAGCTCCGTCTGTATGTCGCTTCCTGCCCGAAGAACTTCGCGGATATGTCTTTCTCCGTCCATTTCATACCGCAGTCCACGCCGGTGGCAATCATGACACCTCGCCCCAACTGGGTGATGAACACCCTCTCACCACGCGACTCAGCAGGCTATTATCTGCCTATTGAGATCGGAGAATTTGACATCACCAAGAATAATTTCGACCATATTGAGTTCCAGTACAAACTCTCCACGCAGAGCGATGAGATGTGGGTGAACCTCTGTTCGTTCTATGCTTCCGACTCGCTCTACGACCGAGCAACGGGCAACAAAGCCATGATTGAAAACGGACGTATTGCTCCCTTCCGTTTCTACGGAGAGAAAGATCCGGTGGAGCAGAAATATGACCTGCGTGCCGTCTCCTTCTGCCGGTACGGTACAGGGTTTGTCACCAAGTCTTCGCCGGTCATCAGCGGTGTGAAGGACACCCGTCCGCCGCGCGTCTTCGGAGAACCCGAACCGGTGAACGCTATCCTCGGTGTGGGCGATAACCTCAAGCTGCGGTTCAACGAACCTATCGCCGGAAACTACCTCGATGAGGATAATAACTTCCAACTCCGTGGAGTCACCAACTCTATCGGCATCACCTCCGGTACGTCCCTCCATTTCGACGGCTCGGAGAACTCCTATGCCGTTTCGCAAGTCAACCGCAGTCTCAAGAACAGCTCGTTCACGATAGACATGCTCGTCAAGCCCTCTGATCCGAACGGCAAAGCCGTCTTCTTCTGCCATGCGGACGAAAACGACAGCCTGCTCTTTGGTCTTGACGAGAGGCATCAACTCTTCCTTTACGGAGAGGACTACCGAGTAAGCTCTCAGCCGATCGGTACGATCCTTGATTTCACGAGGGTTTGTGTCGTCTATGACAAAGACAAACACACCGTTCGTTTCTATGTCGGCACGAAAGAGGTAACCGACCCCGTTGAGCTGTATGTGGACGATTTCGTTTCGTTCGATGTAGCTGCACCGGTTTGCTTAGGCAAAGGGTTTGACGGCAATATGTTAGAGGCGCGCTTATGGCTCAAAGCCCTCACGCAGGAAGAGATAGCAGCTACGCATCTGCGTTCGCTGACGGGTTACGAGCGTGAGTTGATGGCGTACTATCCGCTCAACGAAGGTATGGGTAGCATAGCCAAAGACCGTGCTAACGGAGCGAACCTCACCCTCAACGGCGCTACATGGCATCTGCCCAAAGGCATCTCTGTGCATCTGAGTACCAAAGACAGCCTGATGTTAGCCTCGAACTACCTCTCGCGCTCTTCCGTCTATGATGCAACGTATATGTTCTGGTTCCGTGCCGAGAAAGACGGTAGCCTCTTCCGCGCAGGCAGAGTGGAAACGGACACTACGCAGCGTGGCGTGAAGATCGCCTTGGAGAACGGTGCCCTGACGCTCTATTGCGACAGCAATAAATATCAGATGTCAGAATTCAGATCTCAGAAGTCAGATTTCAGAATTCAGAGTTCAGATGGTGCTTGGCATCATCTGGTCTTCGCTGTCAACCGCACGTATAACAACGCTTCGCTCTTCCTTGACGGGCAGTTAGTCGGCTTCACGAATGCAACCGAAGTGCCCACTATCTCAGGCGATATGTACCTCGGTGGCGGAGGATTTGAGGGTAACATCGACGAGTTCGTGCTCTTCGAGCAAGCCCTGCCTAAGTCTCTCATCGAGGAGTACGGCAACCGTTCGCCTTATGGTGATGAGATGGGTCTGATGGCGTACCTGCCCTTTGAGCAACAGGTGCGTAACCCCAACGGTATCTTAGAACTCGTCTTCTCCGTCAACGACCGACGTATCTTCAAAGACCCGAACGGTAACATCATCAACAAAACCGTGCCTTTGGTTTTGGAGCACGGCACATCGAGCGTACCGACCTTTGCGGACAAGGCCATCTACGCTCCCGTCACAGGCGCCGGACTGCTCACTCCGCTGCATTTCGACTGGGCGTTTAACAACGATGAGCTGATGATCAACCTCGCTATGAATGACCGTGAGATCAACAAACAGAGCATCTACATCACCGTCCGTGATGTGGAGGATCTCAACGGCAACCCGATGCCGTCTCCTGTCACATGGCTCGCGTACGTCGATCGTAACAACCTCAAATGGGGTGAACCCGACATGCAGTTGTATGCCCTCTACGGAGAGACCAACTCCACCACGAACACACGCGAGATGAAGATCATCAATAACTCCGGTAAGCGCCATCAGTACACCATTGAGTCCCTGCCCGAATGGCTCACCCTCAAGCAGTCATCCGGTTCGCTGCAACCTATCGAGGACAAAACCGTCACCTTCACCTATTCCGTGGAGTTGCCTGTGGGTGTCTATACCGATCTCATCTACCTCACCGATGAGAACGGGTTGACCGAACCGCTGCGTGCGGAACTGACCATTGAAGCACAAGCTCCGTATGACGAAGTAGATAAGACCAAATATCCGCTGAATATGTCCCTCTGCGGACAAGTGATCCTCAACGAGACCTTCGACTCCGACGAACGCGATATCGTCTATGCGATGTGCAAAGACGAGTGCGTCGGTATGGCGAACATCAGCTTCGATGCCGTAGCGAACAAGTCCAAACTGTTCATCACCATCTATGGCAACGAAGCGATGAACCGCAAGCCGATTCGTTTCCGCCTCTGGCAAGCATCGACCGGTAAGGTCTTTGACCTCACCCCATCACGCGAGATACAGTTCTCGCAAGGTGCAGTCTATGGCTGCGGAGACGGACAGATCGTCATCCTCAGTTCCAATGGTAATGAGCGTCAGACCGTCGCCTTACAACCCGGTTGGAACTGGACATCATTCTATCTCGACCTGCGTCAGTACACCTCGAAGATAGCCAATGTCATGACCGTGGACAAGCCTTGGACGGAAGGCGACCTCATCAAGAACCCTGCTACCCGTCATTTCACCACCTATTCGGAGGCGCTGGACGGCTTTATGGGTGATTTCGACTACCTGCGCTATATCTACACCTATATGATTTATAGCAAGGCAGGCAACACCATGCACATCAGCGGCAATAACCTGCCCGCGGACTCAATGTACGTCATCGTGAACGATAACGGTCAATGGAGCGCGATGCCGTGCCTCTTCAACCAAGTGACACCGATCACCGAAGCCCTCTCGGACTACTATACCGACGCTACTCCGGGTGATATGATTAAGAGCCACGACCATTTTGCGTACTTCTCCGAGGATAAGAAATGGGAAGGTGACCTCTCCACCATGCGTCCGGGTGAAGGCTATTTCTTCCGCCGCATGGCGCAAGGTGACGTCCGCATTCGTTTCTTCAACAAACCCACCTCCGCTCCGAAAAGAACCTCTCTTCCCTTAAGGGAGAAGTCTGAGGTAGGCTTCCATGCGCCATCCGCTACCAACATGACCATGATTGCGAAGATTAGAGGATTAGAGGATGAGAGGGTTAGTGGATTAGAGGTTTATATTGGTGACGAGCTCGTCGGCAAAGCTGAACCGATGGACAGTTTGTACTACGTGACCGTTCAGAGTGATGTATTAGGAGGCACTCTCCGTTTCGCGATGGACGGTCAGGCACTCGTACCGGAAAGCGGTGTTATCAACTATAAGGCGAATGAACATTTTGGTACGCTCAAATCTCCGGTGCTCCTTACTCCCCTCCCCTCTACGGGAAGGTCGGGTGAGGCTCCCTACAAGCTCATCGAAGACGATCACGTCGTCATCATTCGTAACAGTGAGAAGTACGATGTCACCGGCAAGAAGCTCTAACATCAGAAAAGCGTCCGAGATTTTCGGACGCTTTTCAATTCACAATGTACAATTCACAATGTACAAGGCGTCCTATAAGGTTTTGTACAAACTGAAAAGTCCGTACGTATTCTTTTAGTCCGTACCAAACACCATGAACCCTTTGTGAATTGTGAATTGTGAATTGTGAATTCGGCTTTCAGCCGCATGGCTTAAACCACCTTACGGACGCCACTGAGCGAGGGCACGGATTCGGCTTAAAATATATTGTGCCCATTCCTCATCTCCGGGCTTTTGGTAACAGCAGTTGCCATTCGCGTTCGGCGTAAAGATCGTATAGCACTCCGGCGTGAGAACGACCGTTCCTTGCACCGAGAGATTGAAAAGCTCACCCTCCACCGCATTCATCACCGTACAGACATCCCACATGCGCTGACCGGTGTTGCAATCACAAGTCATATAGACCTGCTTAATCGGATGAATATCCGTCCAATGGATATCCTCGATCACCTGTTCCGGCACGTATTCGATCATCTGCCCTACTTCCTGCGGAGAGAAGATGATATCGACCTCCTTGGGGAACAGCCGGAAGAACTCATGGGCGAATTCGGGTCCTTGGGTCATGTTAAAATCCGGCTCTTCTGCCGTACTGAACACACCGCCTTGGAGATAGACCTCCCTCACTTTCTGACGCACCAACTCCACTCCATTAAGGGGCGAATACTCATCGCCTTCGGACTGCAAGAGCTGCGCCAGACAGGCTAAGAAACCGATGGAACAGATGGTGACAGAATGATCTTTCTGCTGCGAGAGGAGTTTGCGGTACAGTTTATATCCGTCGGGCAAAGAGGCATAGTTAGCCACCGAATGGCGGAACATATACGTGCTGTCTGCGTTCTTATAGAAAGGCATCTGACGGTAATCAATCCACACTTTCGGGTTCTTGAGACCGTCCTTCACATGTCCGATAGGCAGTGCGCCATAACCATGCCACGTTTTCATCACATCGGCACAAGCGGCACAGTTCTCGCCCTCACGATCCACGATGACGCCCAAGAACTTACACATGCCTCTTCGGTCATAATCAAAGAGCATCTGCATCGCAAACAGGTCGTCGGTAGAAGAACCAAGATCCGTGTCCAATATAATCAGCGGTTTGGAGTCTTGTGGTGTGGGTTCATCATCTTTCTTCGACGAACAAGCGGTCATCAACACAGCCCAAAAGCCCACCAAAAACAAATACAGAATCTTTTTGTACCTCATATTATTTACATCTTACATCATACATCTTACATCATACATCTTACATCTTACATCTTACATCTGTCCTTCATTACTTCCTTTTGACATTCATGATAGCTATGTCGTCCGACTGCACAGCATCGGCGCTGAACCGGCACACCACATCATAAACCGTCTTATCGTCAATCGGCTGGTGAAGAGCTTGCAGTTGTTCCAACAAACGATCAAAGCCCAATAACTCTTTCTGCTTGTTCTCCGCCTCGGTCACACCATCGGTGAAGACGATCATCTGCTCGTCATGTTCAAGTGTCATGGATTGCTCCGTGAATTGGTAGGTCTCATCCAAACCCAAGATCACATTCGCCTCTTGCAGCTCGTACCAACGGCACTGCCCGTCTCGGACGATGAGCGGCGGCAGGTGACCGGCATTGCAGTAGGTCAACTGACCGGTAGGCAGATGGAGTTGACCGATAAAAGCGGTGACGAACATCATCTGGCTGTTATTCGAAGATAGCGTGGAGTTGATCTCCTCCATGATCGCGTTCGTGGACAAATGATGTTTGACAGCAGCGCGGAAAAGCGTGATGGTGGCACTCATGAACATAGCCGCCGGAAGACCCTTTCCGCTGACATCACCGATGATGAAGGTCACATAATCGCCGTCTCGGTAGAAATCATACAGGTCGCCTCCGACACTCTGCATCGGCACGAGCGTAGCATGCAGAGAGAGCCGGTCATCATCAATGAAATCATGCACCAAGATACCTCGTTGGATATTCCGTGCAATCTCTATCTCGTTCTGGATGAGCTTATGCTCGTTCTCCACCTGAAAATAGGCCTTTTGGTTCATCTCTATCCGGTGGAAAAGCAGCACGAGCACCACAATACCAATAATCAGCACACAGAGCGTGATTACACTTCGTGCTTGGATGCTCTGCCAAATGATGGTATTCGGCACGGCGATCATCAACTGCATGTTGATCGGATACAAGGTCTGCGAATAGACCCGCCAATGCAGTTTATCGCTCTTATAGAGCATCTCATTCTCCTGCGTACTGCTGTCCGAAGAAGCGATGAACGTACCGTCCGTACTATGGATTAGACATACCGCTTCGTCATACGGGTTGATGTCCTGCAGAATATCTTTGATCCATTCAATCGAGAAGTCGTTTCCCACCACGCCTATCAGCCGTCCCTGTTTGTCTTCTATTTTGATGGAATGGGAAGCAATCCGTGTCTGCGTGCTGGCACCTATATACGGCTCCGACCAATACCCGTTACTGTCGCATTGGAGCGCACCCGTATACCAGTCGCGCACGTAGTAATCCAAACTGTCCGAGCCATGCGCAGTACTGATCGTCTGACCGTGAAAACGGTACGTACGCGGGAAATAATTGCTCTCCTTGCCCTGATAGATACCCGGTGCAAACTTAACGAAGATATTGTCTATATGCGGATAGCGATTGAGTTCCAAACGGGTTGCCTCCAATAACTCGCGCTCCGAAAAGGGATGTTCGAGGACATATTTCCGCATCTCGTCCGCTGCGTTATGGAAGCCCAACAACACGTAGAAGAAGTCCTTCTGTGCCAACTGCATTTTGTATTCCACCACTTCGCGCACATGCTCTTTCTCCAGCGAAAAGGAGATCACAAACTGCACAACCATTGCCGCAGCAATGAACAAAATAGCCACTATAGGTAAAGTCCTAAATTTCATATCTAATAGTACATTAGATGGTCTTTTTCATTCAGCGTGCAAATTTACAACAAAAATTGCACATACGCAAACATTCGGGCATTTTTCGTCCCATAAAATGCAATTTTTTGGATTTTGTGCCGATATATAGCGGCTATGCTTGCATAAGACGATATATATGGGTGCAAAATACGAAAGCCGTTAGGCTGGACGAAAAATACCCGCCTTTGCGTATGTCCGGCAGGACGCGAAAGTAAATTCGGAGGGAACCCGCCCTAAATTTATTTAGGGAAGGGGCGTGCCGAAATTACTACTTTTTTTTGACATACACAAGATAACACATGATTTTTTGTGCAAATTGGCTTATGGCACAATTTTTGTTAAGTTTTGATTGATAACATGTTAACTCAAAATTTATTAGCACTGAAAAATGAATATCTTAGCTGTCATAACCGCCGTTCTAACGCTCTTGGCTGGTATCGGAGTTTTTCTGATTGCCTGCACGATGATGAGCAGTAACCTCGAATCAGCTTCCTCCAAACGGCTCAAACGTCTCTTTGCCAAGACCGGCGACAACAAATGGCTCGGCGTGGCAATCGGCACTGTCGGCACCGCTGCTATCCAGAGTAGTGGTGCCGTTACTGTGATGATCATCGGTTTTGTGAACGTGGGAATCTGCGAACCGCAAGCCGGAACGGAGTATATCTCCCTTGCGCAGAACTCCGAACGTGTCGCCGACCACCTCATCAACGTCGCCAAAACCATCCGCCAACTGCAATAAGGACACTTGGGCAAAATCAAAATTTTATTAGCATATCTCACAGCTATCGTGTGTGATACAAGAACAACGCCCTTCGTGAGCGTTGTTCTAATTATATTATCGCCATTGTGATATCCTCGGCTTCGGGGAGATTGAGTTTCTGACGTACTTGGGTTAATTCATTACAAGTACCTTCGTGCTTTCTTCGCCGAACTGGGAAACGACACGTACTGCTATTTGCCGTCCTTTGCGATATGGGATAGGCTCACTATGGAAAGTGTATAAGGTATCCCATAACTCATCGGCAAACTCAATATGCAGCGTGCGCTCTGCTTTCTTCTTTGTGGAGAGAGATGCCAATTGGTTCAAACCTTTCTTCCATTGCTCAAACTCTTTCTTGTCTCCTCCGCAGAAATGCAGACTACGGCAGATAAACTGTTCTCCATCGTAATCATCATCCATCTCCCAATACGCAATATCTTCTACCGAACGTGCTTTCACGTCATCGCGGATCGGGTCATAGATATCCAAACCGCGGATCTCGATATGGCAATTATCTCCCTCACGCAACAACTCAATATCCGGTTCGCCTATGGTGATAAACGAACCTGCTCCACGGTCTTTCTTTAAGAGACCGTCTTGCATCAGATCGTCGTGCATACGCACTTTGGAGACTTGGTATGTACCGAGGTTATAATCTTTCTCATTGATATTATCCTCGAACGAGAAACCCAATATAACAAGCCATGAGGCGCCTTCCGTCTGGTTCTTAGAACGGAACTCCCTCAACGCCATCGTAACCGCTTGCTTGGAAACGGTTCCAAATTTCGGTCCTATATGGAAATACGTCAGTCGTTCTTCTCCATTAGCGTCCTTGTAATAACCATGCGCATGGAGATACGGACCGGCTTCTGTTTCCAGTCCATGGAAGATTGCCTGCTGTGTGCGGTCGCCATTACGAATACCATTTGCTTGCAAGTGGTCAAAGATACGCTGTGTAAAGAGACGGTTTTCTTCTGATTCGTCTTGGTGTTGTTCCAATGCTTCCGGTGGTGTTATCTTAAAGTTCTGCAAGGTCTCAACTGTAAACGGACCACTAACGCGCATACGTGTCTTATCCTCATTGGGTTGGTCATAGAGGATTTCTGTTTCAGCCGGCTCATTATTGGCTAAAGATTTGAGTGTTATATGCGGCACTTGCTTATAGACAAACCCTTGACGAATGTTTTTGGTCTCTTTGTCGAAGAGTTCATAATAGGGATAAACCGCCATAGACAAACGCTTCTTGGCTATATTGAGTGCAATGCGCGAGGTGTCCATGGTAATCCAACGTCTTCCCCATTGTTCCGCTACGTATGCCGTTGTGCCACTTCCGCAAGTCGGGTCAAGTACCAAATCTCCCGGATCGGTGGTCATTAAGATACAACGCTGGATGGGCTTTGTCGAAGTTTGTACAACATATTGTTTATCTTGCTCGGCTGTTCCCATTGTATCATCCCACAAATTAGTTAGATTCACAACAGGGAAATCATCAAAGTAAATCTTAAAGTTGATAAAACCCTTTGTCTGCAACAATCTGCCAATTGATGCAAGTTTCTTCATTCCTTCTATGTTTGTACTCCAGCCTCTATTCCCTGGTTTGTATACTTCTCCATTATATTCAAAGTCGTAGGTTGTTGTCGCACTAGGTGTTTGAGAAGTTAGTGGACCACCTAAGAACACTTTGGCTCCTTTGGGGAGCAACGCCGGATTCAATTGCTCTTCAGGTTTAATTGGACGAATAGTTCCATCGGCTTCTTCTACTCGATTATAACGCGCACCCGCTCCTTTGGAAAGACTTTTTGGTATAAATAATTTTCTATGTTTTACTTGTTCTATATCTTTAGCATACCAAATTATATAATCAGAAATATTATTGATTATTTCTTCACTCATTCCACCGCTTTTCTTTGTGGTTATAAGGCTAACAAAATTCTCACTGCCGAATACTTCGTCCATAATATTACGAACAAGGTGGACGTTTTCATCGGATATTTGCACAAAGACAGAACCGGATTGTGTGAGCAGTTCACGCGCAAGGACGAGACGGTCACGCAGATAGCTGAGATAGGAATGAATACCTAACTCCCATGTATCACGGAAGGCTTTAATCATTTCCGGTTCGCCGGAGACATTCTCATCGCTATCTTTGACGTCTCTAGAATTGAGACGCATTTGCCAGTTAGAGCCATACTTGATTCCGTATGGTGGATCCATATAGATACATTGTACCTTTCCCGCCATGCCTTCGCGTTTAAGAAGCGAGTTCATAACCAGAAGCGAATCGCCTTGTATAAGTCGGTTCTTCCAGTTCATATCATGACGATAGTATTCCGCCACTCGTTCCAGTTCATCTTCGACCACCGTGCGCATATCTTCAGAGCCGAACAACTCCGTTTGCCCTCGTAGTCCTTCACTTTTCTCCTCGCGCAGACGATAGAGCCGATTGATAAGCATCTCCGGCTGTATATCCTCATGCACATAGAGCGAACGAATATCCACACGCAAGTCTGCGCGTTCGGTTTCTTCGTCATCATTCTGGTATTTATTCAGCCAATAGAGTTCGGGATCCCGTCCACGTGTGAAATCATGTCGGAACTGATCATATTGAGCCTGCTTGGGTTCTGCGGCTACTACACCTGCTTCTTCACCAGCCCGTTCGGTGGTAGGGATATTAGCACGGCGCTCTGAATCATGTTTGATGGCATCTACCGGTGTGGTTTTCATAACTGTTGTATTTTGTCTTTCAGTATTTTCTTAATATTATCTATATTATCTATCTCTATAAAGTTCCAGCGACCATATTTGGTAAGGTTGTTCGCTGCGGGCAACCAATAGCCCTTTACATATTGGCGTTTGGCATCTTTACTACCCTCTATGTCATCCGAGAAGCCGGAAATCTCAATAATCAAGTTAATCGCCTCGCCCTTCGGTGTCACAATGCGGGCTATGAAATCGGGGATATATTGGTGTTCCTTACCATTGAGCAAATAGGGAATACGAAAATCCAAGAAGTGGTTCTTGACATAACACTCCACTTCGGGTATTTCCTCTAATGTCTTTGCCGCAATTTGTTCCCAAGAATGGGTGTCAGCCACCACATAATTGATATGGGATTTGACGGTTTCATAGACCGGTTTCGAAGTTACGCCATGTACATACGCAGTAGAGCCGGAAGGGTTATGATAGTTGAGGATAGCCGTGATACGTTCCGATTTCTCCCGGTTGGCTTCCCGTATTCCTTCATAGATGCTCTCTACCACCTCTTTTTGATTCCAGAATAGAACCAACCGCCGTAACTCATTGGAGCCATCTCCACCGAATATTTGCAGTTGCGATTCGTACCAAAAAGCCACTATGCGTTTAAGGGCAGCAAAGAGTTGGAACTGGCGTCCTTTTTCGCGATCCGTATATTTATGATCAATCACCCAACGCGTCAGATTATAGATGATTTCTTGGTCACGCAGGTTACGATATTCGCTTTTGAGAACCACTTGTTCCTCTCCAACAGCGGTACGCAATGTAGTTTGCGTAGGAATCTGATTGAAATCCAACCTGAATGGCGGTACGTTGGTATAATCGGCTTCTATCAAGGCTTGTTCATTCTCGCTCCGATAGCCAACAATGTTCGGGAACGTGATTTCAAATTGACTACGTGGCGGCAAGGCTCGAATAACTGTCTTGGGTTTGGGGGGTCTTGGAGGAGGTGTTGTACCTCCCTTGAATGACTTGAACGGAATACCGATAATATGTGCGTATTCCGGTAAGAATTTGTAAGTAATATTCTCCGCCTTGTATCTACGCATATTTTGCGGCTCTATTTCTTCGCCGGTACGTGCATCGTACGCTTGCAGTTCATAGGACCGGCGACGCAAAGCACGCCCGGCTACTTGCTCGCATAATAACTGTGAGCCAAAAGCACGTACACCCATTACATGCGTTACCGTATTGGCATCCCATCCTTCTGTGAGCATGGAGACCGATACAATACAGCGGATATGATGTCCCAACATACCATGCTTGCCCACTGTATTAACCACTTCACGAAGAATATCTCCATCCGTCAGTTTGTCAGCGCTTCCTGCTCCGTGCAATACCGCATAGTCGCGTTTGAATTGCTCTATCTCCGTATGGAAGGTATGCTTGAACTCATCCGAGATCGTTGCTCCCGCTTCATCTATAGCAGTAGAGTCGATAAGAAGTGTTGGAGCTTTTGATTTGGCTATGCCATCCTTGTAATTGGAGAAAAGAGGAAAAGCACCGTCTATATAAAGCGGTTCGCCTTGTTCGTTTAGTGTTTCATATCCGGCAATATAACGATAGACCTCACGACTAACGGTAGTATTGTTGCATACGACGATAAACACCGGAGGTGTAGTAAACAGGTTTGCTTTTGCCTCTGTTGCCTCACGCATACCTCGGTCGTAGTCCTCGTAATCCTTTACAAACTGCTGCAAAGCGACAGTAAGAAGAGACGGTAAAATTGGAGGTTGCTCCATAATCGTTTCTCCACTTTCTTTCGCCGCTTTGCGGACTGCTTTCTGACCTTTCTTCGGTAACTCTCGGCGGATAGGCTCATATATATTTCTTAGTACCGGTTCTGTCAGATTGTGGCTATCATCTATGGCTGGTAAGAAAGGTATTTTTACCAAACCGGATTCGATAGCATCCACCAAGCCAAAATCACTTACCACCCACGGGAAAAGACTATATTCCGGATAACCGGATCCCTTTAGGTAGTAAGGTGTGGCACTTAGATCATATACCTGTTGTACACGATAACCGCAAAGCCTCATTTGGCGCAAACCTTCGAACCAAACCATCGCCTTTTGATTCTCCTCTTGCGTATCTCGCTCCTCATCATCTTTGGCTTTCTGCGCAGATTTAGGCAGGTAACAATGGTGTGCCTCATCGTTGATAACAAGAATACGCTTGCCTCGCATATTACGTCCGAGCAGACGCGATAAAATGGAAGAGTACTCTTCTTTATCGGATTGTTTCTCCAGTTGGCGTGTATCCTTGTTATATACCAGTTTACCATCCATCGGAGAAGCTTTCTTTCCGGTAAACACTTTGGGTTCAAACTGGTGGTAATTAGTTATCGTAATCGCCGCATTCAGTCCTCCCAATATATTCTCGTATTGTTCGGGGATAAGTCCCCGTTGATGGTAATAGTCGTTTTTATCGTAGTTATTATTCGAGTTCCGCTCATCTATATAAAGAACGGAAAGACGGTCACGAATGGTAATACCCGGTGCCACTAAAAGGAAATGGTCTGCAAAGCGTGTATCTGCATGATATTCGTGCTTGTTGATATAGTTATACAGAATCAGCATAGCCATGACAACCGTTTTGCCGGTTCCGGTAGCCATCTTGAAAGCCGTACGGGGAAGAATATCATCCGGATTAAGCGATATGGTTTCTCTGCGCTCTTGCAACTCATGCAGCAAAGCACGTCCTTTATTGGGGTCACGGTCGGCAACTTCGTTGAGATAAATAGCAGTCTCTACAGCTTCCCGTTGACAGAAAAACAAAGACTGCTCCGGCTGACGCTCCGAGTTACAAAACCAAAAATGTAGCAATTCTTTTGTAACACGCGTTGTGTTGGGATAATCCGCTTCTCGCCATTTCTTTACTTCTTCGCGGATAGCATTGATAAATCGCGCGTTGGGGTCGGACTCTTCGAAATCACTTCCGCTAAACATACTACGCTCCTGAGCTGTATGCGGCGTGATATTGATTTGCGAGGTATAAGGACGGCGACCATTGCATATACGCGTGTAATCAAGATTACCGCTTGCGTCGGTGTCGTAATAGAACCTCGGTTCCTCGTAAGGATTGTTCAAAATAGGGTTATCTGTCATAATGGCCTTGTTTTCTGTCCAAAGCGTTATTTTAACAGAATCCGCACAAAAAGCGCAGGACCTGTAATTGTACTTGTCCTGCACCTTTGAGGCCTTCGCATTGCCTATATCTGTCAGTACAAGCAACACAGAGCCTACGCTGAAAAGTATATAGTACCCCCATAGAGGGGTGTTTATATACCCAACATAGACATCTATTGTTGCATTGTTTTGATCAGATATTTTTGAAAGTTGCGAAGTTTCAAAGGTGTCAAAACAAGCGTCAATAAACGCCTTTTATATAATATGTACTCACTTTTTTACGCTGCTGAGCTCAGCGGTATTGGATATGCACCCAATTCGGGTGCAAAGGTACTACTTTTTTTTGACATATGCAAATTATTTTTGCATATTGCACGAAATCAGCATGAAATTGCAGAAAACATATACAAAGAAGATAGAAAAAACTGCTACGCGGGTAGCAGTTTCCAATTTGTGAGACGCGTCTCACTTTTTACAAGTCTTTTATTTGCTCCTCTACCTCATTGAGGGCGGATTCGTCAAAGTCGTACATTCTAACCATCTCACGCTTCTCGAAACGGAACATGTCGTGCAAGAAAGGTTTGTTGGTCGATAGATCAAAAGCTTGACGATAGTAATCCAGCGCTTTCTCTTTGTCGCCCTTATGCAAAGCCAGATGACCTGCATGGAGATAGTCCAAGGGGTTCTCGGTGTGTTGTTCTTCGAGTTGACGTTTGAGCCAGCGTTCAGCTTGATCCATATCTGCCCACAAGAACTCACCGCGACCGATATACAAAGTCATATAGAACAGCATA
>ONMU01000050.1 GCA_900319035.1 uncultured Bacteroidales bacterium | reverse complement strand
TCTACTTATGGAAATGAAAAAGTATAGAACTGTCTACTATTAGAAACAAAAAACATTAAAAAAACATTTTTTGTGTCTACTTTTTGAATCTGGTACACTATGCTCTTAAGGTAAAATATGTGTAGAATGCGTTTCATAAGGAATGTATTCAAAATCGACTGCAAAGTTATAACAATTTTGCGAAATATGCAAGATTATTTTACTTTTTCACTTCAAAATGTAGGAATTTGTATGAAATATGGATGTTTTTTTGCCAAGTTCCCTAACAAAAATGCGCCAAATCTCAAATATCTCAAAGTTTCGTAATAAAACATATCAAATCTTCATAATAAAAAACATCAAATCTTCATAATAAAAAACATCAATTTTTCATAACAAAGTAAAAAAACTTTCAAAAATATTTGCATATATCATTTATTTTTACTACCTTTGCAGCAAATTTTGAATTGGTATCACTATGGAGTATTTAGAACGAGTAGCAGACATTGAATTCGTGTATATTAAAGGACCTAAATGGTGTGGAAAGTCAACGACTGCAGGCCAACAAGCAAAGAGTACGATTTTTCTGCAAGATCCGGATAAGCGCGCTGAGTATTTGGCAACGGGAATGACTACTCCTAGCGTGCTCTTGCGCGGAGATACTCCTCGTTTGATTGATGAATGGCAGGACATACCCCTAATATGGGATGCTGTGCGAATGGAAGTAGATAGACGTTCTCTGCCCGGGCAATTTATATTAACAGGTTCGAACGCTGTTGATTCATCTGAGATAATGCATACGGGTACAGGGCGCATCACTCGAATTAAGATGTTACCGATGAGTTTGTGGGAATCGAAAGAATCTACCGGTGAAGTCAGTTTGCAAGCTCTCTTTGATGACCCGAATCAGGACATAGAGGGAATATCCCGAATGAGTATAGCGGATATTATCTTTGCTGCATGTAGAGGAGGATGGCCTGCGACTCTACAAGCAAAGACCGATGTAGCTAAGTTATTGACAGCCAATGATTATGTTACTTCCGTTTGCGAATACGATATATCGAATGTAGATAAGGTATCGCGCGATCCTAAATTAACGCGCATGATTCTACGTTCGTACGCACGCAACATTTCCACGTTAGCCTTAAAGACATCCATATTGGCTGATGTCACCGCTTCGGATAACATTGAATGCTCACGAGGTACATTTGATGACTATATAAAGGCCCTGGAGAAACTATATGTAATTGACGATCTAGACGCATGGTGTCCAGCCATCAGGAGTAAAACAGTAATACGTAGTACACCTAAGCGTTGTTTTTGTGATCCGTCTGTGGCTGTTGCTGCTTTAGAATTATCACCAGAGGCACTACAGATGCAGTTGAAGACATTCGGTTTTATCTTTGAGCAATTATGTATTCGGGATCTGCGAGCGTTCACTCAGAATAACTTTTATTCTCATTTGTCGTACTACCATGATCGGTATGGCTTGGAGGCTGATATAGTCCTGCATATGAACGCTGACAAATATGCGTTGATTGAGTGTAAGTTAGGGAGCCGAGAGATTGATGATGGAGCAAAACATTTACTCGAACTGAAACGTTTAATCATTGAGCACAATCAAAAAGAAAAACAAATGCCAATCCGTGAGCCGGATGTGCTAATGATTTTAACGGGAGGACAATATGCCTATCGTCGCAAAGATGGTGTTTATGTAGTGCCTATCGGGTGCTTAAAACCATGATTTTTTGAGACCGCAAAACACCATTTTTTGATTCGATCACTTTTTTATAATATATGAATATATTATACCACCCGATTTTTAATAGTTAAAACTCTGCCAGAATTCTGCCAACAAGTGCTAAAAAATGGCAAAAATGATAGTAAATTGAATTTATAAACTGCTGAAAATCAACACTTTTGATTATTGACATTTTGGTGCTGAGTTTCGTGGGTTCGAGCCCCACATTCCACCCAAAGAAGTCCCATAATGGGGCTTTTTTTTGTGGAAGAGGGGCGTCTCAGCCCGCGACCGTGGGTTCTTATCTCGCTACGCTCGAACGATTATTGCCAAGGGCAATTTTCGAGCCCCACATTCCACCCAAGAGCGCTCGTCGCCTGAAAGTAAATATATGTTGCACGTCGGATGGTACGATGCATACTATATCAAATCGCTAACTTCTAATGGTACGTACTTAATTAGGTCTTGCGGCGTGAGGCGGATTTGCATGCCGCGCTGACCGGCAGAGACATAGATCTTCTCGTGCAGCAGACAGGTCTCGTCGATGTATGATGGAAACGGCTTTTTCATCCCTATCGGACAACAGCCGCCACGGATATAACCGGTGAGAGGTAGCAGTTCCTTCTGCGGAATCGGTTTGCAGGACTTATTGCCGCTGGCACGCGCCGCTTTCTTTAAGTCCACCTCACATGCACCCGGAACGACGCAGACAAAATGCTTGACCTTGTCGCCCTCCAGTACGATAGTCTTGAACACGGCATCCACATCTTCGCCTAACTGCTGAGCCACATGCGTAGCACTCAAGTCAGACTCATCCACCTCGTACTCAATCAACTCATACGCTATCCCTGCCGCATCCAGCAGCCGACATACATTCGTTTTCTGTATCTTCTGCGCCATATGAAAATCCTCTCATATTTAGCGTTTTAGTTCGTTAATTATCTCTTCATCTGCCGGCAACCACTTCACCGAGTCTAAGTCTTTGGCTTTGAGCCATTTTGCCGCTTCGTGCTCCAAGAGTGTGACGTGACTTCCGGATAGTTTGCACTTGAAACAATGCATCGTTAGATGAAAGTTCGGATAGTCGTAGTCAATCGTTCGTAAGAGTTCGCCGACCTCTATCTCCGCATCTAACTCCTCATGGATTTCACGACACAGGGCTTGTTGTGGGGTTTCTCCGGCTTCCATCTTACCTCCCGGAAACTCCCACCAATCCTTCCATTCGCCGTATCCCCGTTGCGTAGCAAAGATCCGTCCTTGCTCGTCGAAGATAACCGCTGCAACTACTTCGATTGATTTCATATCTCTTCTATTCCTAAACTTGGCAGTTAGCGGAGTTTTTTGCCGGTGACGTCGTACTTTTCACCGTTGCGGATGATGACCACGTGATCGTCCTCGAGGAGCTTGTAAGGAGAAGCCACTCCCCGACCCTCCTCCGAAAGGAAGGGAGTAAGGATCACCGGAGACTCAAGAGAACCGAGATGAGAATCAGGTACATAATTGACGATTTGACGATTGACGATTGACGATTGATTGTCCAATTGTTCATTATTGACGATTGTCAGTTCTTGACCGTCCATCTCGAAACGGAGGGTGCCACCTATCGCATCGGACTGAATGGTCAGGAAGTAAAGGGCTTCGCCATTTGACATTTGACATTTGACATTTGACATTTGGATCGGTTTGGCTTTGCCGACGAGGGCGTCGTCTATGAAGACCTCTAATCCACTAACCCTCTCATCCACTAAACCTTCTATCGTCGCAATCATGGTCATGTTGGTAGCAGACGAAGCATGGAAGCCTACCTCCGGCTCCTCCTTAACGGGAAGAGCTTTATGCTTAGGCGCGGAATAGCGATATTTATAGAAATTGATCGCTACGGAACCGGAGCCCATACGGCGGAAGAGATAGCCCTCTCCCGGAGTGAGGGACGTGAGGTCTCCTACCCAACGTTTGTCGGTAGAGAAGGTCGCAAAATGATTATGCGACTTGATGATGTCACCCGGCGAAGCATAGGAGTAATAGTCGCCCATTGCCTCGCGAAGCGAGATAACCTGCTCGTAGAGACAGGGCAGTTCGCTCCAGTGTCCATCACCGCGCAAGATGATCTGCATAGAGTCTTGTGAGAGTTCGTCTCCGAAAATATGCATGTTATTCGCTGACGCATTATAAACCATGTACATGTGTGAGAAATGGATTTTGTTGAGCGTACCGACGAAGTTATCCGTTTGCTCGGAATAGGTACAGAACTGCCGTGTAGCGGGGTTCTTGATGAGATCCCCTTCCGCCCAAGGCTGCTCCGCCGTGATAGCGGTCTGGAGCGATGAAGGCACTTGGAGATAGGTTGAGATCCAGTTCCATCCCTTATTGAGGGAGATCGTCTGCATCTCGCTACCACCGGCAGTAAGGACAACGGGTTGCTCGTTACCACAGCCGAAGACAAAGCCGTGTGCGAAGGTGATCTCGCGATCGGGAATGAGGTTATAGACCTTGCCGGTAGAGGCTTTCCAGAGCTGGAAGCGGATGGGTTTATGCATCATTGCCTCGCTGCCGTGGATAGTGAGATAGAGCTCTCCACGGTTGGTGCAATGGGCTACGCCTACGCACTCGTTATTATAGATAGCATAGACGAAATCCTCCTCATCGGTATTGATGACGGTCTTGCCGTTCTCCTCGATCATCACGCGTCCGCAGAGGGACATGTTGAACGGATATTTATTGAGATCGACATTGGTATAAGGCGGTTCGGTCTCTTTGGTGATCTCCAAGAGCAGCGGTTCCGCGAGTCCCTGGTCGTCCGTGAGGTAGATCATCTGCTGGTGCGTACCTATCTTGAGTTCGGCCGCATTGATAGTGAAGGTCACGGTCTTCTCCTCTTTCGCCTCGAGCGTGCCTTGTCCGGGCGAAGCGGTGATCCACTTGGGCAGATGATCGATCGTGAACTGGCGTGTCATACCGGTGGTATTGGAGATGGTCATCTTGAAGCGATGACTCTCCTGGTCGGCATAGAGGGTCTCTTCATGGCGTCGCTCGTTCCAGATGACGCTGTTGAGGTCGGCATAGACGGTCCATGTGACGGGTGCGGGCAGACGGTTGCCGTTGACATCCTCCACATCGCGCACGGTGAGGTACATCGTACGTTTGTTGATCTCACGCGGCTGTGCCTTGATATTGATCATGAGATCGGAGAGCTGGTAGTTCCACGTGAAGGGCAGACGGGTGAGCTGACCCCGGTCGCGTACCGGCGCACTGTTGCTCTTGTCCGCCTTTGCGCTGAGATCATCCACGAGCAGGATCTGCTCCTTCTCGATGACCTTGCCGTTGGCATCCTTGAAGACGCGTCGGTTCTCGGGCGAGAAGACGAGCTCCATGACATTCGCGGAGTTACGCTTGATCTTCGAGAACGTAAGGAGGTTGATCAGACCCATCTCCTCTCCGTTAGGCGACTGCATACCGAACTCCGAAATCAGTTCGTTGGGCAGTGCCTGCTCGAACAGACATACATCATCGATATTACCTTCCAGTCCCTTGGCGAGCCACATCTTGGTACCGGTGAGAGCACCGGTCTCGAGGGCGGAGAAGAGGAGCACTTTCTTGCCGTCGATAGCAAGCGAACCGGTATTGAAGGTACGGGAGATGACAAGTGCACAATGGTGCCATTTGCCGTTATTCAGTTCCGCTCTCGCGGCTTCATAGACCTCCCCTGCCCTGTAGGACAACTCGCCCTCATGCAGGACGATCTCCATGGTAGTCGAATCGCCGATCGAGGTACCGAAGAGCGATACGCTGTCGTCATTATTATTAAAGGATCTGAACCAGAAGAGCAGCGAGTAGTCCTCCGCCTCGTTACGGCTGAACAATGTCGGCTGCAGATAGACCGGTTCGCCGTCGGCAGCCAGCGAGATGCCTTGCGGCGTGGTCCAACTGATGCCCTCCGCATAGAGCGTGGCACCGGTAGCAAGATCGCTCATTTCCGACCCTTTGCTCTCGCTCATCGGATAATAATCGAGCAGTCCGTACTCGTATCCGGTGAGGCGGCGCAGATGGGTATTGGCAATCTCGGCAGCGGTGAGCGCCTTGGTCCATATACGGAGTTCCATCATGTTACCGTGATAGAGATGCGTGCTGTCCCGTCCGGCACCGACGATGAAGGGCGACATCTCATCCTGGAGCAACCAGGAGGTATAGTCATCCTCTTCGTCCGTGATATCCATCGTACCGGCGTAGAAGCGCACAGTCTGGTTATCAAAACTGATCACCATAATAACGCGTGTGAAGTCCGTTGTGGACAGTTCGCCCATCGGTTTGGAGAGCTTGGTCTCGCTCACCTCGCCGTCATCCATCGCTGTCAGTTTGAGGCGGTTGTCGGCGGTGAGACTGAAAGTGATGTTCGACACGTCGTCACCATGCGCCAGAAGCACCATCTCGCGGTTCTTCTCCGCCGGTTTGATAAGCATATCGACAGTCAGATCGGTGATCGCCAGTTCACGTTTGGCTTTCGTATAAGCGAAATGACCTGCCTCGCCGTCGAAATAGGGCGAAGTGGTCTGCGTGATACCCGTCGTGTTGGTCACGCCGAGGATCTGGAAATTATTGTCCTCATCGAGCCAGTTGCCGGCTATCGGCTCCGAGAAACGGAGGGATATATTGTCCTCCAGCGTAAGGATACCGTTGGCAGGGTTCGCCTTGCCGAACAGGACAGGCGGACGGGTATCTTTGATACCGCTGACGACGGGCGAAGCCTTGGTGACAAAGCCCGAACCGTAGCGGCAGAAGGAAACGGCACGCAGGTCGTAGTTGAGCTCCTTCGGATCACGCTCTCCGTAGAAGCGGAAGGGAGTGATTCGTCCGTTCTCTATCTTCGCTTTGTTACCCGTAGCGAGGGCGTAGAGACTGTCGTTGGCGAAGAACGAGCAGGCATTGACCCACGCATCGTTGTTCTCCGTCGATAGTTTGTACTGGAACTCAATATGGTCGAAGTTCTTATGATGGACATTAAAGCCATCAATGGTAATAGGCAGATAATAGCCGATAGAATCCCGCGCAGAGAGGGTATTCATCACCCATTTATCCCGCGGATAGGAAATGCTGACGGGCGAAGACTCCGGCATGAAATGAACGGAGAACTTCGCGAGCGTACCGATAGACGCACAGGTAGTGGAAGCCAGTTTGATCGTCAGATCCTCATAGTCGTCCACGATGCCGCGCTTCACCTGCATGGTCTTGACGATAGGTACGCCCGGTTCGCAGAAGAAGGTGAGCGTCGAAGCCGAGGTAAGCGGCTCGCCGTCCATGAGGATGATGGCTCCGTCGGGGTTCGTCTGCGGCTCTACGGACAACGATAGATATTGCCCTTTGGCGGGACGGCCGTCGGTATTGAGGTTATCGTTGACGAGCGTAACACGGAACACAGCCGCTTGGTCTGCAGGCACATTGCTGATAGAGTGCTGGTCAAGCGTGATCTTCGGGTTCTCCATCGGCAGCGTTGCGTTGCCCAAGACGAACATACCCGGTTTGTACCACTTGGTGCGCACCTCTCCCTCGTACGGACAGTGACTCGAACCGCCTTCCTGGAAGAAGATGAAACTGCCGTATTTATAGTCCGTGGCGTTGGAGTACATATTCATATATTGCTTCCAACTGCCAATCTGCTTGGCGAAGATACTGTCTGCCGGCGCACGATAGACGCTGACTGTGGTATAGCCGTAGGAGTCCGGCACGATGTTGAAGCTTATTTTACGCGATACCGACTCGCTTCCGCTGTGGTCAGCAAACGGGATATCGGTGTCGATATTGAATACCGGCGTCACTTCGGTTTTCCACTGTGCGCCGACAGCTACGCCGTTGATATCGATAGCGGCGGCATTGTCTCCTCCCTTGATGCGTTCAGTGATCAGATTCACCAACGCGTTGTATAACGGCGTGGAGCCTTTCAACGCGCTTCCGTCGCCCGCTTGTTTGAACAGCGTACCGAAATCCGGTGTACCATATGACATATTTCCGCCCATCGACCAGTCTGCTGAGTAGCTCTCGCTATAGTCATGGTTGGTACCGCCGCTGACGCTGTAGGTTCCTACATGCTTGCCGGACTGGCGTGCTACCACTTTCTCCCGTTCGTTGGTCGCCAGGATACTTACCCATTTGACGATGACATTGTTGATAGCCTTCACTTTATCGGCTTCAACGAAGTCCGGTACATTCGTCGGTTTGATAATTTTATAGGTCGTAGTGTCCAAACCTATCTTCGATTCATCGGTAGCGATATTCCAATAGACGGCCTTCTTTTGCGCATTCGCTATCGCTTGTGCCGCTGCAGAGTCTGCCACATTGGTGAGCAGCGCGTTACGCTGGGCAACCAGATTCGGAAGGATCTTGTTGGCGATATGTCCTTGCGTATAGGCGAAATCCGTTCCTACGCGGCTACCGAGCACCGTCTCTTTGGCGATCACGAAATGGTACTTCGCACCGTCCTCCGTTTGGGCAGACGCAATCTCCTTGATATATCCTGCATCGATAGCCGGCTTACGCAGCTGATAGGTGGTATCATCGATGATACGCACGGCGCGCACTGTACCGTAGAGCACTTCCGTCGTATGACCGACGAACACATCCGCATCCGCGCCCACGAAGGATGGAGACGAACCGGTAGAGATCTTCTCGGTATTGCTATAGGTATAGGAGTAGGACGAATTATACTTGATTGATGCCACCAGCGGCAACGTGAATGCGTTGGTCTTGCCGGCCGAAACGCTCACGCCGCTATACGACACCGTGCTCACCACTCCGACGGACTGGTTGTACGCCGTACCTATCTTGAAATTGAGGTTGATACCGGCCTTAAGGGTGATGGCAAACGGGTTAACCGATTTATAGCTGGCGCCTTTCTCCAGTGAGCAGCTACTTCCGCTTCCCGGCGGGTCGCGCAGCACATCCAACACCTTGATGTCAGCTGTGACAGCGCGGATATCGCCGTTCTCGACATAGTTACCCGTCACAAATCCGCGCAGCGCCTGATAGTCAAGCGAACCTCCTTCACGCTCTATGGAGAGGTCGAGCGTGCGGAGCGCGTTCGTGCCCGTAGCCAGCAGGCTGAGGTTATCTACCTCTACCTGTATATTCGCCTCACCGGCTTCGTTGAGCGGATAGATTGCCGTTGCGGTGTTCTCGCCCGATTTGAAGCCGTTGTAGATTTTCAGTTTGCCGCCGTTCAGACGAACGCGGTCGGTGCCGGAGGAGAAGGGGTCGTTGTTGTAATAATAATCCTCATAGACCGAGACGCGGAACTGGTAGGTGCGGCCCTGCTGGAAAATAGGATACTCAAGCAGGTAGTTCACCCTGCCTAAACTATCGACCGTATAGGCGTCCACCGACTTGCTGAGGTTCAGCAGGTTCGATACCGGCAACGTCTTCTCGCCGTAGCCTTCCTGCGGCATTCCGGCTTGGAGTTGCACGATGCCTACCTCCATCGGACTGCGGTAGATACAGTCATACACGGCGTTGTAGGTAGCATGCAAATCGCCGCTGTCGGAACGCAGCGTCTGCAGCGGAGCGTTAATCAGGTCAAGGGTCGGAGCACCTGCTGCGATATTGAGCAGCGTCGCATAACCATTGGCGGTCGCTTGTACCACTTTGTATTTGACGGGGAAGAGGTCCGCCGCGTACTCACCGGTCTTGCTGTCGGGACGGATGATGATGCGCTTGAGCTCGTATATGGTCTGCGTGTTATCCACTGCAAAATGGAGAGAATCCTGCGTCAGGTCGTCGGGGTTATGCACCACATGAGCGGTATTGTCACCCTCGAGCATCAGCACCAGTTGAAGGTCATCACCGAGGTTATTCTTACCCAACCCCAAAGCAGGCGGCAGTTTCTGCTGGTCGATACCTCCGGCTACACGTCCGACGAGACGTACCTTCGTCTGGTCGTAGAACCGAACGCCGTCCAGCGGTTTGACTAACGAGAAGGTCGTATCGCCCTCCGTCACGAAGAGCCATCCGTCGTTCTTGAACGTATGTCCGGCTTTCGCTACCTGCAGACGGCAAGGCATCGATTTCGGTACCGTCAGTTCGAACGAACCGTCTATGCCGGTGAGATAGGCCTTTCCGTTGCGGCGGATCGTATCGCCGTTCAGCAGGAAATACGCGTCGGCTACCGGTATCGTACTCATGTCATAGAGCACGCGTCCCGTGAGGCGGACACAACTGGTATTGACGAAGTTCACGCCGCTCGCGATACAGTTCTTGCTGTCCAGCGCCACGGATGCTACGCCCGAAGAGGTGTTGTTATAGCTGAATATACCGTACTGCGAGGTAGGCGTTATCGTATAGATCGCTCCGGTAGTCACATCATACGGCAGGCTGTCAAAGACGAACGCACCGCTGGCTCCCGTGACCATGCTGCGCGTGAGACCGTTGCCGCTCAGGCTGACCGTCACACCGGCCATGCCCGAGTTGTCGGTCTGCGTGACTACACCGCGTATCTCGCCGAACTCGGTACGCCATCCTATCGCCGTAGCATTGTTGTCGGTTCGCCGGCCGTTGCACTCATAGCGCGCTACGATGGTATACTCATAGTGTTGACCCGGCACGGCGGTTTGGTCAAACCATGTAACCTCTGCGCCTCGATAAATCGTATCCGGCGTACTGCTGCTGCCTTGCGGGATACGAAGCAATATAAACTCATCCACAGAAGGCGCGGAAGCCGTCCAACGCAACTGCACGCCGCGTTTGTTCTCTCCGTCCGTCAGTCCCTGCGAAGCGGTAAAGGAAGTGATCGTCGCTGCCTCATCGAAATAAAGCGACGGTCCGTTGATGGCTACCGGCGCCGTGGAATTCGGGTTCTGGAAGCGCAACTCGGCGTCCGACGGATCAATTTGTGCGGTGTAGGTATAGTGCGTACAAGCCATGTTCGCTATATCCGTGAAGTGCGCTGTCCAACTGCCGTCCTCGTTGCGGCGAATGCTGTCTTGCGGAACGATGAACTCTATCTCGCTTCCCGACTCTACGGATGTGCGCGTAAGCACCAGTTTCGCGCCGCGGTCCCATGTGCAGCGGCCATAGGCCGTCGTGCGGTATTTCTCCGTCAGTTTCTCGAACATCATCTGTTTCACCGTATCCTTCACCTCGTTCCAGCGATCGGTTACGACGGCAGGTATCACTTTCGTTTCCCGGTTGGGGGTAAATTCCGCATGGCCCTCATACACCCATGCGCCACTGTAACGATCTCGGCTATCAAGGATGAACGTATATAGACCGCCGTCCATCTCAACCATCTTCTGATCAGTCAGTCTGATAATTTCCAAGTAAAAATCATTGCCGCATCCGTTAAACAAATAGGTATTGTACCATCTACCTCTTATTTCAATCCGTAAGGACCCGGAACTACAGTACGGCAGCTTGATGGTTTGCATGCCTTCATCCAACACTATAACTTCGTGTTGCGGGTTGTCGGTTTTGAACTTGATGTAGCCAACTGCCTCATGGAATGCCGGTGTAACATTTACATTGAGCGTAATCGAATCGATCGGCATCTTATTCTCCACGAACTCAGGAGTAAGCTCGCAGTCTGCGGGTACAATAGGCGCATCGGTTATCTGAGCATTGTCAATTTTGATATTGAAATGTACCTTACGGTTGTTCTCAAAATCAGGGTCAAGCGTGTAGTTCGGCTGCGTGAGTGCCAACGGCGCAAGATAGCTGTGCTGCTGCAATGTCGTCTGCTGGGCGAAAGGATGATTCCAGTCCCATGCCGAGGCGGAAGCACGACGTACGCGGTAGTAAATAGGCTGCGCCGGTTGAGTCTTCGTCTTCGCTACCAATTGCAGATTCATCGAATAGAGCGGTTCGCCTTCTTCAGACTTGAGCACATAGTTTTTATAGTCTATATTGTAGTATCGTTGGAGTGAGTCTTCTGTCACAGCTGTTCCTGCCGGTACGGTCGTCTCGTCTACGTAGGTGTATGTACTGCTATCCGGAGTCATGGGCAGCAATTGAATCGTTTGCGCATCCGAATAATCTTCTTTCTGCGCACGCTGTATCTCGAAATAGTCGGTACTCATCAGATCCTCCGCCTGCGGATTGCGTATCGTCCAGCTCAGCGTCTTGGCGCCCGTGTAACTGCCCTGCGCATCCTTGCCCTCTTTCACCGCGAAATCATAGATACGGTGATAGGCAGGGATATCGATGGCGTTTGTCGAACGCTCCACCGTAGTCGATACATCCGAGTTGGGCTGCACCGTAAAGGTCGCCTTGAAGTTGCGCTGGATAGTGTCGGCGGTAGGTACGATGATCGAACCCGCACGGTTGTTCACCGTCACGCTCTGCGAATTAAACGATGTGGTATACGACTTCGGGGTCTGATATACCACGTATGGAATCGCCGCCTTGCCTTCGCGTACCGGATTGCCTTCTTCGTCCATGAAATACAGATAGGGAGACTGCAACTCCGGTGCTATCAGATCATCCGCGCCGTCCAACCTGTCCGGGAAACAATACCATATATTCATTTCCTGTAATGCCGATTTATCATTCGCATCATATTTGTAGATTAACCCGTCTACGCCGGCATAGAAAGTCGTAGTCGTCAGGTCTTGGGGCACATACCAGTCAAATTCGAGGAACACGACGCGTTGGTAACTGCCGTCCATCGATTTCTGAGCCGGGAGTTCCACGCGCTGATAGTCCGTACCCGAATCTATCTGCTTCGTGCCGCCGTCCGATGTCTTGGTCACTTTCACGGTTCCCTTGCTCACTCTGATCTCCGCCGTACTGTTCTTATCGGGGTCAGAGGTGTTCTGCGTGTCCGTACTGCGGATATACATAAAATGGGTTACGCCTGACGTCGGGGTCTTGTCGTATGTAGCCGAGTACCAGATCGACGTTCCGTAGCCCAGACGATAGTTGTTCACGCGGCCATACGCCCAGATAGGGATTTTGAAATGCACTACGCCGTTGCCTTTGGGCGTGACGCTGTAGTTCTGGGTTTCTTCCAGGAAACTGTTCGTAGCGAAAGCGCTTCCTACGAAAATAGCGAGCAGTCCTATGATGACTGTCAAACGGTTAAAAATGTGTTTCATATGTGTTAGTTATGTATTTACTTTGTGTTATTCATTGGAGTCCCCTTCATCACCTATCGGGGGGGGTCATTTTGCAAGTACGCGAGGTAATCAGCCTCGCATACCCGATGCACCACCGATTATTGGCAGTCGCTTTTGCTCTTGGAAGTGGACTCACGATGGATCTGGTTGGCACCCGCCTGATGCATGAGCTCCAACTGAGCATCTGCTTCATCTCCGGAACCGTAGAAATACATCTCCTGCGTCTTACCGCTCGGGAAAGTCGCCTTCAATAACCAACACTGGGTCTTATTCGGATTACAAGACACCAAACCGGCAGCTACCACCATCATGGTGATAACCGCAAAACTCATCAACATTTTCTTCATAATAAAATATAATTAAAAATTAAAAATTTAGTCGTTTGTCATTGGTCGTTGGTCGTTAGTCGTTAGTCCATGGTCTAACAGCGTAGCGGCCTATTTCCAAATCCGGCGCAAAGTTACAAAATATTTTTCATATACGCAACACGCGTGCGAAAAAATTTACGAATTGTATAGTTTTTTTTTACAAACAATATATTTTTGGGTGCCATAGACGAGAAAAAGCGCCAAAAAAATGTAAGAAGGAACAATGTAAGATGTAAAATTTATGTAAGAAGGAAGAAAAAACGCACCCTGGGGGTGCGCTTTTCCTTGAATTGACGATTGTCCGCCGCGTACATCGTACATCGGCTTAGCCGTTGTGCTCGGCGTCATACGCCTCTTTCTCCAGTTTCCAGAGGAAGGCACGCATGGTCTTTTTGCCGTTCGGAGCGTCTTTCTGAGCTGCGAAAGCGGCTTGGTCGGCACTGATCTTCATCAGGTCTTTCGCACGAGCTGATACTGCTGCTGCGACAGCCGAGAAGCGGTTACGGATA
>ONMU01000063.1 GCA_900319035.1 uncultured Bacteroidales bacterium | reverse complement strand
ATGATGAAACAGTTTCGGGATATAAAAACACAATACCCCGATGCGATGTTGCTGTTTCGTTGTGGCGATTTCTATGAGACTTACGCAGAGGATGCGGTCAAGGCAAGCAAGATCCTCAATATCACCCTTACCCACCGTTCCAACGGCGCTGGAAATACCGCTCAAGCCTTAGAGATGGCGGGCTTTCCCTTCCATGCCCTCGATACCTATCTGCCCAAACTCGTTCGTGCCGGACTGCGTGTCGCTATCTGCGACCAACTGGAGGATCCCAAACTGACCAAGAAACTGGTCAAACGAGGCGTGACCGAACTGGTCACCCCGGGCGTCAGCTATTCCGACACTACCCTCACCCAGAAAGAGAACAACTGGGTAGCTTGTCTCCATTTTGACAAACATATCATCGGTGTGGCGTTCCTCGACATCTCCACCGGAGAGTTCCTTGCCGGACAAGGAGACAGCGATGCCATCGACAAACTGCTGACGAACTTCGCACCCAAAGAAGTATTGTACCTGCGTGGACGTAAGAACGACGTGGAGAGCCTCTTCGGCAGCAAGTATTTCACCTTCGAACTGGAGGACTGGATGTTGGTCGAATCGACCGCACGCGAACGGCTCCAGAAACTCTGGGGCGTCAGCTCGCTCAAAGGTTTTGGTTTGGAGAAGATGCCTGCCGGAGTGACTGCTGCAGGAGGCATCCTCATGTATCTCGACATGACGCAACACCTCCAGACGGGACACATCCAACACCTCAGCCGTATCGAAGAAGACCGATTCGTTTGGCTCGATAAATTCACTATCCGCAACCTCGAACTGGTCAAAGGACAGAGCGACGATAGTGCCACTTTATACGATGTCATCGACCGAACGATCACCCCAATGGGAGGACGTATGTTACACCGCTGGATGGCTTTTCCGCTCAAGGAAGTACGCCCGATTCGTAACCGCCAAACGGTCGTTGAACACCTCTTCAAGAACCCCGAAGCACGGGAATCATTACGCGAGGCACTCAACCAGATGGGCGACCTCGAACGTATCGTCAGCAAGGTCTCCACGGGGCGTATAGGTCCGCGTGAGATGGTCCAGTTAGGCAGAGCCCTCCGCGCTGTCACACCCGTCAAACGGATCTGCGAAGAAGCACGCGATAACTCCTATCTCTCCCTCCTCGGTGAACAACTCGATCCCTGCACAGAGATGCGCACACGTATAGAGCGCGAGATAGTACCCGACCCGCCTTTGGCACAAGGACGACCGAACATCATCGCCCGTGGTGTGGACACCGAGCTGGACGAACTGCGCGCTATTCAATCCGACGGAAAAGACTACCTCCTCCGGATCCAGCAACGAGAGATAGAACGAACCGGCATCCAGAGCCTCAAGATAGGCTACAACAACGTCTTCGGCTACTATCTCGAAGTCCGCAACACCTACAAAGAGCAAGTCCCCGCAGATTGGATCCGCAAGCAGACACTCGTCAACGCCGAGCGGTACATCACCGAGGAACTCAAGACGTACGAACAAAAGATCACGACAGCCGAAGAGCGTATTCAGATCATCGAGAACCGCCTCTATCAGGAGCTCATGCTCGCTCTATGCGAATGGGTTCCGCAGATGCAGTTAGACGCCAATGTGCTGGCGCAACTGGACTGCCTCCTCTCCTTTGCCACCGTAGCTGCCGAGCATCGATATGTGTGTCCGGACATCAACGACAGCCTCGTCATCGACATCCGTCAAGGACGACATCCTGTCATCGAGCAACAACTGCCTCCCGGAGAGCAGTACATCGCCAACGACGTCCTTTTGGACAATAACGGACAGCAGATCATCATCATCACCGGTCCGAACATGGCAGGTAAATCTGCCCTGCTCCGCCAAACAGCCCTCATCGTGCTTCTCGCACAAATGGGTTCGTTCGTACCTGCCGAGAGTGCGTCCATCGGCATCGTCGATAAGATCTTCACCCGCGTTGGAGCGTCCGATAACATCTCCCTTGGCGAATCCACCTTCATGGTCGAGATGAACGAAGCGGCTTCAATCCTCAACAACCTCTCCGAACGAAGCCTTGTGCTCTTCGACGAACTCGGACGTGGTACCAGCACGTACGATGGTATCTCCATCGCTTGGGCGATTGTCGAATATATCCACGAGAACAAAGGGCACGCCAAGACCCTCTTTGCTACCCACTACCACGAACTCAACGAGATGGAGAAGACCTTCGATCGTATCCGTAACTACAACGTATCGGTCCGCGAAGTGAACGGCAAGGTCATCTTCCTGCGCAAACTCGTACGCGGTGGTTCGGAGCATAGTTTTGGTATCCACGTAGCCAAACTGGCAGGCATGCCGGCTTCCATCGTTGAACGTGCAAACCATATTCTCGCAGACTTAGAGCGTGCCGCCAAGAACGGAGACATCGCCAAACCAACCCAACAAATCGGAGAGACCCGCGAAGGTATGCAACTCAGTTTCTTCCAACTCGATGACCCTGTTTTGGAGCAGATACGCGATGAAGTCAAATCGCTGGATATCAACAACCTCACCCCCTTGGAGGCACTCAATAAACTGTCGGAGATCAAACGATTAGTCGGAGGAAAATAACTGAATTCTAAAATCTGAATGCTGAAATCTGAACTCTGAATTCTGAATTCTGAAATCTAAAATCTGAATGCTAAAAAAACGTTACATATTACGAACGATACTCATTGTATTAGGTGTCATCTTAGCCCTCACGGGTGCATTCGTCGGCGAGCAGTACTACCGCTGGCATATTTGCAACTTCGTCTCGCGAGACGGCGAACCGCACGAGTATAACATCTACGCCGGATCAACCACCGACTCCGTGCTCAACCTCCTGCGCGAGGATTACGAGATCAGTTCCGAGACCGACCTCAAGCTCCATATGCGCTATTTCGTGCTCAACTATCCCGAGGAAGGACACTACCGTTTTCCGGCGCAGATAGGTGACCGCGAACTCATAGAGCGCCTCAAATACGGTCATCAGACTCCCGTGCACATCACTTGGAATCATTTTGTCCGCACACGCGAAGACTTGGCTGGCAAAGTGACCCGACATCTGCTCATGGATAGCGTCACCTTGCTCCATCTCTTGGAGGACGACGCCTTCTTGGAGCCGTACGGGCTCAACAAAGAGACCAGCCGTTGCCTTTTCATCCCGAACACGTACGAGGTCTATTGGAACATTACCCCCGACCAGCTCTTCAACCGAATGCAACGGGAGTACAACACTTTCTGGAACGACACCCGACGAGCCAAAGCCGATTCGCTCGGACTCACGCCTATCGAGATTGCCATCGTAGCTTCTATCGTTGAAGGCGAAAGTCACAACAAAAACGAGATGCCATTAATCGCCAGCCTGTACCTCAACCGCGTTCACAAAGGCATGCTGCTCCAAGCCTGTCCGACCGTCAAATATGCGGTCGGCGATTTCAAACTCAGACGTATTCTTTACCGCCATTTGGCAATCGATTCGCCTTATAACACCTATAAATACCCGGGTCTGCCTCCCGGACCGATACGCTGTCCGGCTCCCGAGACACTCGACATGGTACTCAATGCGCCTAAAACGGACTACTTGTTCATGTGCGCCAACCCTGCCCTCAATAACACCCACATCTTCTCTTCTTCGTACGGCAATCACTCCGCCGCCGCTCGGCAGTATAGATACACGATGGACACAATGAAGATATCAGATATCAGACAAAAGACATCAGATTAATATTGCATAAGTATGTTCGATTTTCATAATATAGCTTTTTGGCAACGTAGCCATAATTTGACATTAGAAATATATAAAATTACCCAAAAACAATTTCCAAAAGAAGAGATGTACGGGTTAACCAGCCAAATAAGGCGTGCCGCTGCTTCAATTCCAACCAATATTGCTGAGGGATGCGGAAGAAAGTCACAAACAGAATTAGTACAGTTCTTAAATATTGCTTCAGGTTCGGCATCAGAAGTGGAGTATGAATTGCTTTTAGCTAAAGATATAAATTATATTACAATAGAACAATATAATTTAATGACAAAAGAAATACGCGAAATTCGCAGTATGTTAAAGGCATATATGAATCAAACACGTAAAAACATCTGAAATCTGAATTCTGAAATATGAATTCTGAATTCTGAAATCTGAAATCTCTTATGCTTTGGGATAATAATGAAGATATTAAGTTGATTGAGTGCGAGAATAACAAACGCGTTATTCAACGTCATCTCAACGAATGTCGCGAAGAGCGGCGTCCGTATGTCTTCGTCACTTCCACCATGACCATCAAACCGCTGCGACGACTTCTTGTGCCGGTATCCATGCTCGAAGAAGAGACCTACAAAGCCGAGATTTGCACTTATATCGCCCGCAAAACAGGAGCACATATCATCCTCCTGCAAGCCAACGACTACGGTTCGCACGCCAAACAAAACGTCAACCGCATCGTCACGCACATCAACAAAGTCAATGAGCGTCTGAAAACAGAGGAAGCCGATCCTATCTCTTACGAAATCGTCCTTGCTCGCAAAGACTCCTTCTCCCTCATTCAGGAAGCAGCGGAACGCCAAAGGGATTTTCAGCACGACCTGCTCATCCTTACTGCCAGCAGGGACTACGGACTCGATGATCTTCTCTTCGGACCTCCCGAACGAAAAGCGATCCAACGAGCACTCGTTCCTGTCATGTTGGTGAATCCACGAGAAGACCTATTCTCCCTCTGCGACTAACATTTTGCTCTTCAACCCATATAATTTATAACATTTCGACATAAATTGCCTATTTTATAAAAACATATGCAATTTTGCAAACTCGAATTTGCACTTTTTAGTTTTTTGACACTTTTTTGCTAAAATATTTGGTCATATCGTCAAAAAGCAGTACTTTTGCATCGTGTTTTTCATGGTATTAGATTTAAGGTTAAATGAAAAGATTGGGTTGTCGGGAGACAACCTTCTTTTTTTATAAAATAAACAAAGCCCGAAGGGCTCAAACAAGGACGAAGTCCCAAACCATCAAACAAGCGAAGCCAAACAAGGACGAAGTCCCAAACCAAGCCCGCAGGGCTCAAACTATCAAACAACAAAACAATGACCATAATTTTTGACTTAGACGGAACGCTACTCAATACGATTGACGACTTGGGCTATGCGTGCAACTATGCCTTGGAGCAAACAGGCTATCCGACGCATCACATCGAGGAATACCCGCGCATGGTGGGAAATGGTATCAACAATCTCATTCGTCGCGCCTTGCCCGAAGCCGAACGCACGGAGGAGAACATCCTTCGCGTGCGCGCGCATTTCGTTCCTTATTATGATGCCCATAACAGCGACTACACCCGTCCGTACGAAGGCATTCCCGACTTGTTGCAATCCCTCAAAGCCCAAGGACACCACCTCGCGGTGGCAAGCAACAAGTACCAAGCTGCCACAGAGAAGATCGTTTCCCATTTCTTCCCGGGCATTTTTGATGTCATCCTCGGTGAACGCGAAGGCATCGAACGCAAACCAAATCCCCAGATCGTCTATGACATCTTGTCCAGTCTGTCAGCGAACGATAGTGAGCGGTCTGTCAGTGCTAACGGTCTGTCAGCGCAAGCGGTCTGTCAGTCCGCAGGACGGTCTATTCTTTACCTCGGTGACAGCCTCGTGGACCGCGACACAGCCGCTAACGCTCACGCGCCTTTCGTAGCCTGCTCATGGGGATTTGTCAGCCGCCAAGCCTTGATAGAAGCCGGCGTTTCTCGTATCATCGATCAGCCCGCAGAACTCGCCTTGGACATCTATATCCATCAATCGATCCTTCCGCAATACGATGCTTTCGATGGTGGTCACCGACGCGATCATGCCGAAACGGTCATCAGCGAAAGTCTCAAACTCGCACGTACTAACAACGCCGATGAGACCATGGCATATGTCATTGCCGCGTACCATGATCTGGGTTTGAAGATCGACCGCGAGCTCCATCATATCCATTCCGGTGAGATCCTCATGGCGGACAACACCTTGCGACAGTTCTTCACGCCCGACCAACTGCTCACGATGCGCGATGCGGTCGAAGACCATCGTGCCAGCAGCAAGAACCCGCCGCGTACTATCTATGGAGCCATCGTGGCGGAAGCCGATCGTCAGATCGACCCGCTTACCGTCATCCATCGAACGATGGCGTATAGCCGCAAACTGCTGCCCGAAGCCGATTTCGAAACCCTTTACCAACGTTCCCTCGCTCATCTGCACGAGAAATACGCGGAAGGCGGCTACATGAAACTCTGGCTTCATTCCGAGCGCAACGTCCAAGGCCTTGCGGCGCTACGTTCCCTTATTCACGAAGAACCCCACCTCCGCACACTCTGCCGGGAGTGGTTTGACAAATCCGAAGCGCTATGACAAAGATCCTTTTTATATGTCACGGCAACATCTGCCGCTCTCCCATGGCGGAGTTTATCATGAAGCATCTGGTGTCGCAAGCCGGTCGCTCTGATGAGTTCGAGATAGCCTCAGCGGCTGTCTCCACGGAGGAAATAGGCAATGACATCTACCCTCCTGCCAAACGGATGTTAACCTCCAAAGGCGTACCCTTTACCCGTCGCGCCGCACGTCAGATGACGCGTGCCGACTACGCCTATTACGACCACATCATCTGCATGGATCAAAGCAACCTCCGTTGGCTCAACTACATCATCCCCTCCGACTCCGCCCACAAAGTCTCACTGATGATGGCTTGGAAATTCACCAATCACCAATTACCAATCACCAATTTCGAAAACATCCCCGATGTTTCCGATCCCTGGTATACCGGTGACTTCGAAAAGGCATACAACGACATCCTCCAAGGCTGCCAAGCCCTATTAAATCAACTGTAATATGAACTACGAGATTATTTCCGACCGTCAGGAGCGCGTCCTCCGCTATCTGGACGAACACCACATTCCTTTCACGACCTACAATCACCCCGAGGGCAAGACCATCGAGGAGGCGAAACGTTGGTGGCACGATGATGGTTCCGTCCATTGCAAAAACATCTTCATGCGCAATCATAAGGGCGACCAGCACTACCTCATCTGCTTCCCTTGCGACTACGATCTCGCAATCCACGACATCGAGCATTGGCTCAAGGATGTCCTCGTCTCGCAAGGTCTCAAAGCGCCCGGCAAACTCTCTTTCGCCTCTCCCGAACGGATGATGCGTTACCTCGGTCTCGAACCCGGCTCTGTCAGCCCCTTCGGACTCATCAACGACACCGACCACCACGTCATCCTCTTTCTTGACAGCCGCCTCAAACAAGCTCCCTCTCTGAGCTTTCACCCTAACGACTGCCGAGGAACAGTAGTCATCACCCAAGACGCTTTTCAGCAGTACTTATCCGCCGTGGGCAATAAAGTCGAATATATCACAACTTGTTAATTAGGAACAAACCCTCTAATCCACTAACCCACTAACCCTCTAACCCACTAACCCACTAAATAAATCCATATTGATTATGCTAAAAGTTGGAGACAAGATGCCGAGTTTTGCGGCAGCCGATGAAACCGGCAAAATGGTCACAGACAAAGACCTAATCGGCAAAAAAACAGTCATTTACTTCTACCCGAAAGACTCGACTCCGGGCTGCACGGCAGAGGCATGTAACATCCGCGACAACTACCATGCTTTCCTTGCGCAAGGCTATCAGGTCTATGGTGTGAGCAAGGACAGCGAGGCTTCGCATGTCAAGTTCAAAGAGAAATACGCTCTACCCTTCCCTCTTCTGAGCGATCCGACAACCGAGATGCTGCAAGCCTTCGGCGCGTGGGGCGAGAAGAAAAACTACGGCAAGGTGTCGATGGGAACATTAAGAAAAACCTTCGTTTTCAATGCCGAAGGCGTCTTAGAACGTATCATAGAAAAAGTCGATACAAAGAATCACGCTGCGCAGATCCTGTAATCTTGCGCAGCGTGACTTATTTTCAATAGTTCTACTATTAGTAGTTTTCCGCGAACAGCTGGAAATATGCCTGTGCGTGGTGGCAAACAGGGCACTCTTCGGGAGCAGCCTTGCCCACTATAATGTGTCCGCAGTTAGAGCATTGCCAGATACAATCACCCTCGCGCGAGAAAACCACCTTATCCTCGATATTCTTCAGCAACTTGCGGTAACGCTCCTCGTGGTGTTTCTCAATCTCACCCACCATCGCGAACTTAGCTGCAATCTCGGGGAATCCCTCTTCCTCTGCCTCTTTCGCCATACGGGCGTACATATCCGTCCACTCGGCATTCTCACCGGCAGCAGCCTCAGCAAGGTTCGCAGCGGTATCGCTGATCTTGCCACCGTTCAGGTATTTGAACCACAACTCCGCGTGCTCTTTCTCGTTCGCTGCAGTCTCCTCAAAAATCTTACTAATCTGCACGAAACCATCTTTTTTCGCCTTCGATGCAAAATACGTGTACTTGTTACGTGCCATTGATTCACCCGCAAAAGCCTCCATGAGGTTCTTTTCGGTCTTTGTTCCTTTTAATTCTTTCATAACTGTATAATTTTTAGAGTTTCTGTTCAGTTAACAACAAAAATTATGCCATTTGTATATTTTCCTCCTCGTTTCTTTCAAAAAAAGTCATTTTCCCTATTCTTCTGTGTCACTCATCCCTGTCTCCTAAATGCCATCTTTGGGGGTCTCTTGGTATTGAATAGTTATTATGTTGCTCCAGTTCTAATAATCGTTTCTTTATCTCCGTTCCATAGGCATAGCCGCCTAATTGACCATTCGCGGCGATAACTCGGTGGCAAGGGATAATAAGGGCAATAGGATTGCGTCCGACGGCATGACCAACTGCTTGTGCGGAACGACAATCCACTATCTTAGCAATCTCACCATAAGTCTTGGTTTGACCAAACCAGATGGTGAACAAAGCCTGCCAAACGCGCTTCTGGAAAGTGGTGCCTTGCGGATTGAGTCGCGGCACGTTACATGGCCGTTTGCCCGCAAAATAATCATCTAACCATTGGATGGTTTCCGCGATAATCGGCGGCGTTGGGACCGCTTCTTTCGGAGCTTCTTTTGGGACGGCTGAGGCTTTCTCGCAGCAGAACCGCAGACTCGTTATCGCCTTGCCGTCACTTTCGATGACGATAGGTCCCAGAGGCGAGGTATATGTGGCTGTATATGTTTTCATAATATGCCGATAGTTTCGAACATCCTCCGATAGGCAGCGGCTTTCTTGTCAAGGGATAGTGGATAAGCGCGTGAGGAGGATGGCATTCGCCAGAAACGGATAGTTCGTCCGGCGAAACTTGTTTCGATAGATTCACCGACTTTGGGTAGAACGCAATGAAGAGTCTCTGCTAATGTTTGTGCCGCTTTGCCGCCTGTGCAGCAGATGTCATGGCATTGCCGGATTGGTTGCAAGAGGGCGGCAATGTCGGTCTGTTCGACTATTTCCAGATGTTCATCCGCAGCGTTGCCTTGTAGGCGAATGACGGCTTGCGCCGTGTCGAAAATGGCAATGCCTTTTGTTTCGCAGAAAGAGACGATTTCGTCGCGGTTGAAAACCTTCTTACCTGCCTTTGTACATCGTACATCGTCCCTTTGTCCTTCAAAATGTGTCTTATCGCCAAAGAAAATCTGTCCCATGATCCGCCACATGTCGTTCTGTGGGTTGGGATAGAAGAACTCCATACACCACCGTTCTTTGGGCGGCGGAAAACTGCCAAGCATCAGCAACTCTGCGTTCGTCGGCAGAAATGGCCGCAACGGGTGGCGTTCTATTTCGGGTGTGGCAGACATCTATTCATCAATTACTTCGATATAGAAACTGAACGGTCGGAAACCGTCGTTGCAACTGATCATCGCGCTCATGGGATTCTTCATCCAGCCGTTGAAGAAGTTGCCTTTGCCATGCGCCAGCGACTCCACGAACGACCGCATGGACTCCCAAGCGGAAGGGCACAATCCTTCCGGACGTTTGCCGTTGATGGAGATCCATTGTTGTCCTTGCCGGACGTCGCAAGCGTGCTCAATGGGGTTCTCGTACTGCGCTATCAGGTCGGGATAGACCGTTTGGCGAATAGCTGTGATGCGAACTTTGTTCATGTGCTAAAGGGCATTGTATGTGATTATGCAGACAGGGCATGTTATTTAGCGTTTTAGTTCGTTAATTATCTCTTCATCTGC
>ONMU01000049.1 GCA_900319035.1 uncultured Bacteroidales bacterium | reverse complement strand
AAATACTCAAAATAATAATACAAGTTCAATTCCACAAACTCCTACTTCGAATTCTGTACCATCTGTACCAGTTCCTCCACCTCTAAATGGTTCATCAATTCCTGTTCCACCTCCATTAAATTCAAGTGTACCTTCAGTTCCATCTGTTCCTTCTGTACCATCTCGGCGCACCAAGGCAAACAGATCGTGAGCCGGTCGAAGGAATCGATCTTGCGGCAGATAGAGCGTTTGAGCCAATTACCGGATTGGCATGGTGTCATCTCGGATCTCGGAGGACCATCGGCTAACATGTATATGATGCACGGCAAGGACATGAGCCTTTGTGAGAAATGCGCACGAGCCAGTTGCCTGCAACCGAATATATGCAAGAATCTGAATCAGGATTTCGGTCCTGTGATCGATATCTACAAGACGGTGGATAAGTTGCCCTATGTCAAGCACGCCTTTGTGGGCTCCGGAATACGTTATGATCTGATGAGCGAGGAGTATGCGCGGCAACTGATCACACGTCATGTATCGGGAAGGCTGAAAGTGGCACCCGAGCATTGTTCGGACAGAGTGTTGAAGATGATGCGAAAGCCCAGTTGGAGCAATTATCTGCGGTTTAGAGAGTTGTTTATGCGCCTCAATACGGAAGCAGGACTCAACCAACAACTGATCCCGTATTTCATCTCCTCTCACCCGGGATGTACGAAGCAGGACATGCAGCAGTTGGCGGACGAGACCAAACGAATGCACTACCGTCCGGAACAAGTGCAGGACTTCACGCCAACACCGATGACGCTATCCACGACGATGTTCTATACCGGCATCAATCCGTACACAGGCGAACCCGTTTATGTGGCACGAACGCCGGAAGAGAAGAAACAACAGAATCAGTATTTTTTCTGGTACAAAGATACCAAAACACCCTATAAACCCAAACCGCACAACAATAAACCCACTAACCGACACTAATTATGGCAAAAAAATATCGTATAAACCCGGACACGCTGCAATTAGAGCGTATTGAGCACGGCTTCCGTTATTGGATTCGCCGTTCAGGAGGTTATATATTAGGAGGTGTATGCCTCGGTGTGATCTTTTTCTATACCTTTTTGTATTTCTTCCCGTCGCCTCGTGAGGCATCTTTGATGCAGTATAACCGCAACCTCACGGCGCAAATGGAAGTATTGGAGAAACAGGTGGACCAGATGCAGATCATCGTTTCCGACCTTTCGCAGCGGGACGACAATCTCTACCGTGCTATCTTAGGAGCAGAGCCCATTCCCATGAGCGCGCGTATGGGAGCCGCACAACAGGTGTCCTATTATGACTCCTTGGCACGAATGACCAATACGCAACTGGCATCCGATATCCAGCGTAAGGTAGATATCTTGGAGAAAGAGTTGTACGTTCAGACGCGCTCTTATGAAGAGATCTTGGAGTTGGCGAAAAACCAAGAGGTGCGCATGGAGAATATCCCGGCTATTCAGCCTGTGCTGAACAAAGACCTCAAACGAATGGCATCGGGTTACGGATGGCGTGTTGATCCGGTCTATCATATCCGCCGTTTCCACGAAGGAATGGACTTCTCAGCTCCTGTCGGCACTGATATCTATGCAACGGGTAACGGAGTCGTGACTTTTGCTGGTTGGAAACAAGGTTACGGCGAGACCATTGAGATAGATCATGGTTTCGGCTATGCTACACGCTATGCCCATTGCCACAAGATCTTTGCGAGAGTGGGGAAGAAGGTCAAACGAGGCGATGTCATCGCTCTGGTGGGTAATACCGGTAAATCAACAGGTCCGCATGTCCATTACGAGGTACATTATAACGGCAAGCCCATTGACCCGCGTAATTTCTATTTCTACGATCTGAGTCCGGAAGACTACGACAAGATGGTTCAACTATCCTCCAATATGGGTAAGATGATGGACTAAACAAGACCGATGATAGACAAAAAGAAAATCGCCGCTCGGCGATTTTTCTTTTTATCCCAAACGGGATATATGTTCCAATTCCTTTTCGTTAAGAATCTTAATCCTTCTGCCGTTAATGGCAATCAGCCCTTCTTGCGCAAACTGACTAAGGGTGCGAATGGCGTTGCTTGTAGTCATATTACTCATATTAGCAAGGTCTTCTCGCGGAAGCAACATCGCTAAGGTCGTACCATCGTTCTCAAATCCGTAGTTCTTGAGAAGCAGCAAGAGGCTCTCTGCCAAACGCCCACGAATATGTTTCTGAGTGAGGTTAACGGTCTGAATCTCCGCAATCGCTAAGTCCTTTGCCATGGTCTGCATCACTTGGTAGCAGAACGTTCCGTTGGTTCGAAGCAGATGAATGAATGCCTCTCTTGGTACGCGGTACGCCACGCTGTCCTCAAACGCATTGGCACTTGAATTATAGGGTTCTCCTGCGATGCAGGCACGGTAGCCAAAGATGTCATGAGGCTTGAGCAAACGAATGATCTGTTGGCGCTGACCTATTCCTTCTTTGTAAATACGCACCTTGCCGCGCAATAGGAGCCAAGCGCATATGGATTCGTCTCCGGCATGGTGAATGATTTCATTTTTGGCGAATCGCACTACTTTGGCGTGTTCTAAGACATATGCACGCTCTTCCTCTGTAAACGAGGCCCATATGGGACTTGCATCCCTTATGGGGAGAAGTGATTCATTTTCTGTTAGTTTCATTGGGTATCTTTTGTTTTTATTGTAGTTCTTTGAGTGCTCGTTTGAGTTCGTCGTCAAATCGTAACTGGTACGCCGCTTGTCCTTTCTGATAGTAATAGCGCAGCACGATATCGGCTCCCAGCATCTGTTTGACTTCCTCCTTATTGCGGAGAATAGCCTCTCTGAAATCGGCTTTGAGAACCGGTTCCAAGGCTTCGAGTTTCGTTATGGTAGCCGAGTCTATATCTTCGTGTTTTGCCATTTTGAGCATGTCGTCGAAGAATTTGCTGGTCTCCGTCTCGTATTTATAGCCACGGGTCTCTAACCAGTTGCAGAAATCATCTATCTCTGCATCGGTCAGCACGAACGACTTAGGATCAGCTATGCTGTCGTGCAAACGATGATAGCGGGTAGCGTAGTCAAAGAAATGATTATTGATATACAGCGAGTAGCAAACATCCACTTTTGCGGAGTCGTCCAAGACGATGTCCGGCAGAATACCTCCTGCGGTGTCTTTCTTGAGCTCATGCCCTTTCTGACGCTCACTATAATCGATGGCTTGAATACAACGACCGGAAGGCAGATAGTACTTGCTGGTCGTCACTTTTATATGTCCTCCGTACGCTACCGGACGCACATTCTGCACAAGACCTTTTCCGAAAGTACGCTGACCGATGAGTTTGGCTCTTCCAAGGTCTTGCAGAGCACCGGAGACGATCTCGCTTGCCGAAGCAGAGTTCTTGTCGACCAACACTACCAAAGGCAGGTCTTTGTAACGCGGGTTATTTCGGGTCTTGTATGTACGGTTGCTATTCGCCACTTTGCCGCGGGTCTCCACGATGGTCATGTCGCGATCCACAAAGAGGTTCACTATCTGTATCGCCTCATCCACGATGCCGCCTCCATTTCCACGCAGGTCGATGATCAGCTTGCGTGCGCCTTGGTTGTAATACAACTCGTCCAGCGCGTTGGTGAACGCCTGTGCGGAACCTTCCGTGAACTCTCCAAAAGCGATGTAACCCACCGGTTCGGACAGAGAATCTGCCTTATAGACAGTGTAATAACTCACCGGATCCAGATGTATATCCTCGCGAACGATGGACACTTTGAAGGGCTTCTCAACTCCTTCACGCTCCAACTCCAACACCACAGTAGTACCCGGCACACCACGAAGATTATTGCTAACCTCGCTGACGGTCAGTCCTTTCGTTGTCTTACCGTCAATAGATATAATACGATCACCCGCCTGTACGCCCGCGCGTTGAGCCGGTTTGCCTTCATACGGGTTCACGGCATATGTCCAAAGGCTGTCTTTCGATGGCTTCTTGCTTGCCTTGACTCCCGGACGCGGACGTTGCTGAATAATACTGCCAATACCACCGTACTTGCCGGTAGTCATCATACGCAGGTCCTTGTCTTTCTTCTTGGGATAATAGATGGTGTAAGGATCTATCTTACGCAGCATCGCGTTGATGGCTGTCTCTGTCAGATCCTCGTAGTTGAGGGTATCGACATAGTTCACATCCACCTGACGCAATACATCGGTGAAGATATTGACGCACTCATCGGCACGGGTAGTAGCTTGTCTGTCCTGTGCCATGACAGATGCCAGCGGACAGAGAACCAAAGACAACAGACCTATTAGAACGATTCGTTTCATCTTAATGTGTTGGGAACAAATTCACTAACATCCTTTCCGTAAGCGTACAAATCACGCACGAGGGTAGAGGAGATGTGTGCATACTCCGGACGGGTATAGAGGATCACGGTCTCGATGCCGCCTATTTGCTTGTTCGCCTCTGCCATGTTGCGCTCGTACTCAAAATCGCCGATGCAACGCATTCCGCGAAGGATGAACTGTGCTTCTTGCTCTTTCGCAAAATCAACGGTCAAGCAATCATAAATAGCCACCTTGACACGCGGCTCGTCCGCAAAGATCTTACGGATGGCTTCCTCACGCTCACGAATCGGGAAAGTCTCTTTCTTGGTACTATTACGACCGATACCTATAATAATCTCATCAAATAACTCCAGACCACGCTTCACAATATCATAGTGGCCGACGGTAAAAGGATCAAACGATCCCGGGAAAATAGCTCTTTTCATCATTTATCTTTCTCTTTTTAATTACACATTTCTTTTGCTTTCCGGTAGTTGATCTCCGGGAAGCGGTACATCTCATGTAGTTTCTCGCGCAGGAATGCCTCGTCTTTATTCGGGATGTCAATCAACGCAAGCCTGCTCTCAATATACTTATCAAATTCCGTGCCACGCTCAAAAAGCTCGTAGCCCAAATGAATATGCCTGTCGATGAGGTCACATATATGCTGCAACTGATCGTGGTTCGATTGCTCGCGGTACTCAGGGTGCTCCGCCAACATCGCATCTATCTCGGGATTGATACTCGGCGTCAGACGATAGACCACACGCCCTTTGTAACCGTTAATACCTGTTTTCATCGAGATGACATCATCCCGTTTGGACTTGCGCCATTTGGGATTGTCACGCTTCAGCTGCATCTCTGCTGCCTTTAGGTAGTCGCAAGGATCGAACTCATATGAGATACTCACCGGACAGATATTAAGTGCTTTGATGTTCTCATAAAGGTCTCCTTCTCCCATGGTCAGCATATGCAGCACGCTCGCTTGCGTCAGATCATTACTATCCTTGGCACGCCCTTCACGTTGTGCAAGCCAAATCGACTTACCTTGGTCACGCAACTGACGGATGTACGCAGATAGCTCTTTGGAATTCTCCAACTGTGCATGTGCGCCAACACCGCGTTTGACTGCAAAGCAACGGTTGAAACGCATAAAATGTTCTATCCACGGTTTGGCAAAGAGATTATTACCAACTCCCATGAACGGACGGATGAAATAACGGGTACGCAACAGATATGAGAGCCAAGCCGCATCCATGACGATGTCACGATGGTTCGTGATAAAGAACGCGCCATGTTGGATGTCTTTCTCAATCACTTTCTTGTCTCCAAGGAACTCCAATTTGAGACTTTTCGCGCGTTTATGAGCCAGCAGCTGAAGGAGCGGAAACAGAATGAGAAAATCCGTTACAGGCAACAATCCTCCCACACGATAAGCGCGTATATCCTTAAAATCATTTTTCATATATCCAAATCAATTATCCGTACTCATGTACTTGTCCAGCGCATCCTTGCTCGCCTCGCGATAAGCGACCATCAGTCCGCCTGTGCCAAGGAGTGTGCCGCCAAAATAACGCACTACAACCACTAAGATATTATCCAAATTACGGGCATCGATAGAGCGGAGTATAGGAGCTCCGGCAGTTCCGTGAGGCTCGCCGTCGTCTTTGGTTCGCCATAAATTGGCGCCTAAACGGTAAGCGTAGCATACATGACGCGCGTCATGGTATTTCTTCTTATACCATGCAATACGTGTCTTCGCTTGCTCCTCATCCGTTATGGGCTCTGCAAAAGCAAGGAACTTGCTCCCACGGTCTTTATAGATACCTTCTGCTACCACGTTTTTAACAGTTTAACTATTTAACGTTCACGAAGTGAACCATTTTAACTATTTAACGTTAAGCTTCAGCTTAACCCGTATATCCTCCGGAATAGCATTTTTATGTACAAGCACGTCATTCGTCTTGTATTTCATGAACGCCTCGCTGATGTACCAGATACCCTTGTAGTCCGACTTCATCGTTCCCCAAGAGTTCTTCACCATGTAATACCGTTTGCCGTTCTGATCCTTGGCGGTTCCGAAGATCTGCATTCCATGGTCATCCGTGGTCTCCCAGTTGTCGTAAGCTTGTTGACGCATCTCCTGCGTGATCTCTTTCTCCGGCAGAGGTTTCTTGGTCAACTCTTCTTTCTGCTGGTCTTTGGTCATTCCGACCCATTTAGCCATGTCGCTACCCGTGAGATCTGCTCCCTTGTCATCATCGGGAATGACACCAATTCCTTTGCGGGTAAAGCCCACTTCACTCACATCGGCGCCCCAAGCAAGGGTATAACCGGTATTCAGGGCATTGTCAATAACACGCATCAGCTCGTCAATAGGCAGGTTGTACATCTGATCCATGCGCCAGTTGTCCGGCACTTCAAGCGCAAAAGTCTGATAGAAAGGATGATGCGTATAGCTGGTCAGCGATACATAATCATCTGCGTCCAAACCTAACTCTTCTACGAAACTCTGCGGAGTGTACATCTCGCCTTCATACTTGAACTCCTTCGGACATCTGCCTAAATACGTGTTGTAAATAGCCTGCAAACCCTCACGCCAAACCGGAGTCAGTTTCTTGAGTCCCGAAAGCGCATTCAGATAACCCGAAGCCACCTTGTCCAACTCTGTATGAACCGGCAGAGTATCCGCAGGGCTTGAACCATAACGGATTCCCGGCATCGCTTCTTGCGGCACGAGACCGTAGTGTTTCATACAGTAGATCACGTCATACGCGCTACCACCTGCCGCAAACTTCACATCGTTGTACATGCGCACGCAGTACGTAGCACGATCCATCATCGTCTTATTCACTACGAACATCTCTGCGAAGTCCACTTCTTTGCCCTTCGTACGGAGCACTTCGGACTCCAAGAAACCAAGCGTAGAGAATGCCCAGCAAGTACCGCTGCGATGTTGGTCCTTAACAGGCGTAATAGCTACGCTGTCCACGGTGGTGAAATGCCAGCCTTCCGCTGTATCTTTCTCGGCTACGGTCGTGTCCTTAGCCACTACAGCAACTGTGTCCTTGATAAGCTGCTCAGCGATCACGGCGGAGTCGGGGAGTACCGTTTGTACGGTTGTGTCGCTGCTAATAACAGTCGGTTCGCTGACTACAACACTTGTGTCAGCTACGCTATTTGCGCTCAGCAAAAGAGATGCAAAAATTGAAATAAAAGTCATATTATCCTTGTTTTAATTCGTTAATACTTGGTTAAAAATAACGGTCACGGGAGTTCCTTCCACGACCAAATTGAATGTCAACGTTTTCTCAGTAAGGTCATATGTCCCAATGATGATCGTTCCTTTATACATGCCGCTGCCCCAGTCTCCTGTTACATTTTTGATGACAATATATACCTTGGAGCTATTCCTGGTGGCATAAGTACCATCGGCTGTGGTTTCGGGAAGATTAGTCGAGAGATAACATCTATTTTCTACGAACGACAATTCCAGACTAATACTGTCATTAAGCGATCCTTCCCATTGAGTACCGGCCAGTTCCGTAGTGGAAGAAGGCTGCTCTTTGGGTGCTTCGTCCTTTTTGTTACAGCTAATCCACGCAAAGGACATCAGAGCCAACAGGGCGAATAGAAATAGTTTTGTCTTCATCTTGGTCACTCTCTTTTTATTCAGGGAATTCCATCAGATACGCTTTAATGAAAGCATCAATATCTCCGTCCATAACGGCATTTACATTCGAAGTCTGATAGTTCGTACGATGGTCTTTCACACGACGGTCATCGAAGACATACGAACGGATCTGTGAACCCCATTCGATCTTTTTCTTGCCTGCCTCCACTTTCGCTTGCGCTTGACGCCTTTTCTCCAACTCCAACTCATAGAGCTGTGACCGCAAGTGACGCAAAGCGTTCTCACGGTTCTTAGGCTGATCACGTGTCTCGGTATTCTCAATAACGATCTCGTCGGGTTGATTCGTCAGCGGGTTAACGAACTTATAGTGCAAACGAACGCCGGACTCCACTTTGTTGACGTTCTGTCCACCGGCTCCGGACGAACGGAAGGTGTCCCAACTCAGTCCTGCCGGATTAACTTCTACCTCGATAGTATCATCAATAAGTGGCACTACAAACACCGAAGCAAAAGAAGTCATTCGTTTGCCTTGCGCGTTATAAGGAGAGACACGCACGAGACGATGAACGCCGTTCTCGGACTTCAGGTAACCATATGCCATGTCACCCTCGATATTGAAGGTAACTGTCTTGATTCCTGCCTCATCGCCTTCCTGCAAGTTCGCTATCGTCACTTTGTAATCATGTTTCTCGCAATATCGCTGGTACATGCGCATGAGCTGTTCAGCCCAGTCCTGTGCTTCTGTTCCACCTGCGCCCGCAACGATCTTCAGAACCGCCGGCATCTGATCTTCCTCATGCGAAAGCATATTCTTCATCTCCAAATCTTCCACGGCAGAGAGTGCATGTGCATAAGCAGCATCCACTTCCTCTTCCGTCACCAGCTCCTCTTTGTAGTAATCAAAACTCAGAGACAACTCTTCCACAGCAGCCCGAACACTTTCGTAACCTTCAATCCATCGTTTGATGCCCTTTACCTTACGCATCTGTGCCTCTGCTGCTTTTGCATCATCCCAGAAACCGGGAGCCTGTGTGTGCAGTTCTTCTTCCTCCAACTGAATACGTTTCTCGTCTATCTGCAAGTACGCTTTTAACTTATCCGCACGCAGCTGTACATCTTTCAATTGTTCAATAGTTATCATAAGTCTGTATTGTTATCTTAATCAGTATTGTTTTCCGGAGTCTCTCTCTCTTTTATGAGTCTGTCTCGTTCTTACGAGTCAGTATTTGACCCCTAAAATAAAAGTCTGTAATTAGCCAAATTAAAATAGCGTGCAAAGGTACAACTTTTTTTTGACATATGCAAATAAAATGAATTAAAAATTCAAAATTCTTCTTTTCTCTCCAAAACTACGTAGCAACTACGCCTCAACTACGAGGCTTTCTACAGCCAAATACGAGTCAACTACGATATCATCCCAAAGGATACCCCAAACATACCCATAGGATACCCATATGATAGACACCTGTTTTTGTCCAAAAACACGCTTTTTCACGCTTTATACTATATAATACTTTAGTATTATATACTTTTTGTCGTATTTTCTCAAATTATAAAAAAAAGTCATATTTGTTTGCATATGTCAAATTTTTTTTGTAACTTTGCGCCCAAATTGCGAATAATTAAAATCTATATACACAATGAACTTATCAGAAATCACTGAGAAAATCTATGCTGAAGGCGTAGAGAAAGGAAATGCGCAGGCACAAGAGATTGTTGCGCAGGCGAATGAGAAAGCTGCTGCTATCATTGCCGAGGCAGAGAAAAAAGCCGCTGCCTTGCTGGCTGAAGCAGAGAGCAAGTCTGCTGATCTGGACAAGAAAACACGTGCAGAGTTAAAACTGTATGCGGAGCAGAGTGTAAACGCCGTTAAGACGGAGATCGTCAATCTGCTCTCTGACCAAATTGCTGCAGATAGCGTAAAAGCCGCTACTGCGGATGCGAAGTTTATGCAGGGTCTGATCGCAAAGCTGGCTGAGCAGATGGCGAAAGATGGAGAAGTGCTGTTAGAAGCTAAGGATGCAGAGGCGTTGAAGAAATACTTTGCAGCGAACGCAAAAGCGCTCTTGGATAAAGGTGTGAAGATCGCAGAGGTGAAAGGTATCAAGACAGACTTTACTGTTCAGCCTGCTAAGGGTGGTTACAAGCTCGCTTTCGGTGACGCAGAGTTCATCGCGTACTTCAAAGAGATGCTCCGTCCCCAACTCGTTGAGATGCTCTTCTAATTGACGAATAGGTGATTAACGATTGTCAGTAACGTAAATCGTCAATATTTTAAATCGTCAATAAATCGTAAATCGTAAATCTGTAAATCGTCAATAAAATGACTTACGAATATTTACTTGCCGGACTGCCTGAATTGAAAGCAGGTTCAGACGCGCCCATTAGTCTCGAAAAACTCGATGAGTTGTTCGATGAGCAGTTGGCTGCGTCCGACAAGACCTTGTTGGACTTGCTTCGTGCGCCTATGAATGAGGAGACATTGGAGCAGGGTCTCAAGGCTAAGAACCGCTTCATTCGGGAATGGTTTGGCTTTAATCAGGATATGAACAACGTGCTCGTGGCGCAAATATGCCGCAAGCACGGCTTTGATGTCAAGACCCAGATCGTGGGAGAAGGCGAAGTGGCGGAGCAACTACGCACACACACCTCTCAAAAGGACTTCGGTCTGAATGAGCTTCCGGGCGACTACCAAGCTATCCTTTCTCTCGCGCAGATAGAGAACCTCATGGAGCGTGAGAAAGCAATGGATGCAATCCGCTTTGAATGGCTCCAAGAGCGCACGGAGTTTGACTTCTTCTCCCCGGAGATGGTGTTTGCTTATTACCTTGAAGCGATCATGCTCCATCGCTGGTCTATCCTCACCGTCGAAGAAGGCGAAAAGATCTTCCGTGATTTAGTTACGGACATGAAAAAAGGTGTAAAGCTTGACGCGTAGCGAGATATTAATTATTCATTGTTAATTATTAATTATCCTAGCGAGATATTAATTATTCATTGTTAATTATTAATTATTCTATATGACAACTGGAAAAGTTAAAGGAATTATTGCCAACTTGGTGACCGTCGCAGTAGATGGTCCGGTTGCGCAAAACGAAATTTGCTACATCTATGTTGGCGAGACCAAACTGATGGCGGAAGTCATCAAAGTCATCGGCGTCAATGTATATGCGCAGGTATTCGAGTCCACTCGTGGTCTGAAAGTGGGCAACAAAGTGGAGTTCACAGGTCACATGCTTGAGGTGACACTTGGTCCCGGTCTGCTCAGCCGTAATTATGATGGCTTGCAGAACGACCTTGACAAACTCACAGGCGTGTTCCTCAAACGTGGTGAGTACAACTTCCCGCTTGACGAGCAGAAGAAATGGTCCTTCACCCCTATCGCCAAAGTCGGCGATAAGGTCGAAGCAGCTGCTTGGCTTGGTGAGGTAGATGAGAACCATCAGCCGCACAAGATCATGGTGCCTTTCGTCTTTGAAGGTACTTATACCGTGAAGTCCATCGCCAAAGCAGGTGAGTACACCATCAACGAAGTGATGGCGGTTCTGACCGATGCAGATGGTGTGGACCACGAAGTAACTATGGTTCAGAAATGGCCGGTAAAGAAAGCCATCTTGGCTTATCGCGAGAAACCGCGTCCTTTCAAACTCCTCGAAACAGGTGTGCGTACCATCGACACAGCGAACCCGCTTTGTGAAGGTGGTACAGGTTTTATCCCTGGTCCTTTCGGAACCGGTAAGACCGTGCTTCAGCACGCTATCTCCAAACAAGCCGAGGCAGACATCGTAATCATCGCTGCCTGTGGTGAGCGTGCGAATGAGGTTGTAGAGACCTTTACCGAGTTCCCGGAACTCGAGGACCCGCACACAGGTCGCAAGCTCATGGAGCGTACCATCATCATTGCCAACACATCTAACATGCCTGTCGCTTCTCGTGAGGCATCCGTTTATACGTCCATGACGATCGCTGAGTACTATCGTTCGATGGGTCTGCGTGTCCTCCTTATGGCGGACTCCACTTCTCGTTGGGCACAAGCACTCCGTGAGATGTCTAACCGTCTGGAGGAGCTTCCGGGACAGGATGCCTTCCCAATGGACCTCTCCGCTATCATCGGCGCGTTCTATGCGCGCGCAGGTTACGTGTACCTTAATAATGGAGCTACCGGTTCTGTTACGTTCCTCGGTACCGTTTCGCCTGCCGGTGGTAACCTCAAAGAGCCGGTTACCGAAGGTACCAAGAAAGTGGCACGTTGTTTCTATGCTTTGGAGCAGGCTCGTGCGGACCGCAAACGTTACCCGGCTGTAAACCCGATTGACTCGTACTCCAAATATGTGGAATACCCTGAGTTTGAGGAGTATATCTCTAATCTGATCGACAAAGAGTGGTTGCCGATGGTGAACGACATGAAGACGTTCCTGCAACGTGGTAAAGAGATCCAAGAGCAGATTAACATCCTTGGTGACGATGGTGTACCTGTGGACTACCACGAGGCATTCTGGAAATCCGAAGTCATTGACTTCGTCATTCTCCAACAGGATGCCTTCGATAAGATCGATGCCGTTTGTCCGTTGGATCGTCAGCAGTATATGTTGCGTCTCGTAATGGACATCTGCAATCATGACTACGATTTCGATAACTTCCTTGACGTCATCGATTACTTCAAACGCATCATCAACCTCTGCAAGCAGATGAACTACTGTGAGTTCCATTCCGCAGACTTTGAAGACTACCGCAAGAAACTCGATGCCCTCTTGGCAGAAAAGCAGATTGCTGCGTAAAATGGTAAATGGTAAATGGTAAATGATTAAATTGTAAATAGTTTTATGGCAAAAGCTTTTCAAAAGATATATACGCAGATATCTGCGATCACGAAAGCGACCTGTTCGTTGAAAGCCGAAGGCGTTGGTAACGATGAGCTCGCTACCGTCAACGGCAAACTCGCGCAGGTAGTAAAAATCCTTGGTGACGAGGTGACCCTTCAGGTGTTCCAAGGAACCGAAGGTCTTCCGACCAACGCAGAAGTGGTATTCCTTGGCAAGGCTCCGAGTCTGAAGGTCTCTGACCAACTCGCAGGCCGTTTCTTCAATGCGTACGGTGACCCGATTGATGGCGGACCTGCTATCGAGGGTAGGGACGTAGAAATCGGTGGCCCTTCTGTGAACCCCGTTCGTCGTAAACAGCCGTCAGAGTTGATTGCTACCGGTATTGCAGGTATTGACCTGAACAACACCCTCGTTTCCGGACAGAAGATTCCGTTTTTCGCGGATCCCGATCAGCCGTACAACCAAGTGATGGCAAACGTAGCGCTCCGTGCAGAGGCAGATAAGATCATCCTTGGTGGTATGGGTCTGACCAACGATGACTACCTCTATTTCAAGAATGTCTTCACCAATGCCCAGCTGCGATTCAAGCAGCTGGATTACCAGATGGCCCTTTCGCCTATTGAGATTTACATCAAGGGCGACAATTACGACAGTCTCGCCATTGTCCGCGACTCGCTGATACGGTTTATGAGGGAGGACCCCAAACTGTTCTATGTCCACTCCGACTATGACGAGAC
>ONMU01000054.1 GCA_900319035.1 uncultured Bacteroidales bacterium | reverse complement strand
AGGCGCTCTTTGCAACCGCAACGGCAGGCCAGAAGCTCATCGTTAAATATGCTACCGATGCCGAGAAAGAGATTGAACTGAAAGTGAAGAACGAGCATTTTGACCATTTGGCAGGTAGCCGTGAGCAAGTCAAATTGAACGGAAACGGCCGTTTTGAGCATTTCCTGACCCCGAAAGCTGTGGAGGAACTGAAGGCATATGGTTTGGAAATAGGCGGTAATGGATTCAATGCGTTGCGCGTCGAGTTAGTGGACGGCAAGGCTTCCCTGCCGGAAGGTGTCAACGTATGGACCGGTTACTTCTGGGCAGACGATTGGAACACGATGTACCTCTATTGGAACGGCTATCGTTATGTGGATTTCAATGATGTCAAGGCAATCCGTTTCTATCACCAGGCAAACCGCTCGGATTTCGTGCTCAATGTACGTGATAATTGGGCTGGCGACGGCGGTGTAGAGATCGCCAATATCGGCGCTATGACTGCCGGTGAGGGTTATATGGAACTGCCGCTGACGGATTACATGCGCGAGAAGATTGCTGCTTCGGAGCACCTGTTGATTCAGTTCAACAAAGAGGGTGGTGCAGCTTTCAACGTAACCGACATCGTGCTCGTGATGGAGGAGCCGTACACCCGTACGGTGACCAACGGCAACTACGGTACGATCTGTCTTAGCCGTGCTGCGGCTACGATAGAGGGTGCCACGATGTACCGTATCGTAGGCGGTAACGCTTCCGAGGGTATCACCATCGAAGAGGTGGCTTCGATGGAGGCCGGCAAACCCTATATCTTCCAGGCTTCGGCTGACCAACTCACCGTCACCATGACTGGAGCACGCGCTGACGTACAAACAGCTAATGGTCTCGTTGGCAACCTTGGCGCAACGGCTATAACAGTTCCGCAAAACGGACATTCTTACGTCCTCTCGACCAACCTCCTATACTTGGTGAATAGCGCCGTAACTATTGCTCCTAACCGTGCCTACATTGATATGGACGCCATCACTCCTGTCGCTCCGGCACAGGGCGCCAAACGTCGTGTGATTGCCACCTATAATCAGGCTACCGGAATCGAGGATGCATCTGCCACATTTGGCGGATCTGAGAAAATCTTCGAGAACGGCGTCCTCTACATCATCCGCGATGGCGTGAAGTACAACGCTACCGGCGTACGCGTTCAATAAATTGTATAATCATCAAAAGAATATAACCATGAGAAAGAATTATATCGTTCCTCAAATGGAAACGGAGCAGGTAAATCACTTGGTTGCGCTTTGTGCAGGTAGTGGTTCTGCTAATACGATTGGCATGGGTGGATCAACATCCGGCTCCTCGATCACAGAAGGAGATTAATTAAATAATCTCAATAATAACTTATTAACAACCCTTTAAAATTAAATCATTATGAAGAAAATTTCTCTTGTAGCGCTTTTCGCAGCGCTGGTAATGAGTGTGAACGCTACCGACATCTGGACCGGTTCGAAGCATGTGTGTTGGGCGGATGGTGGTGTGCAGATCGCAGCTGATCAGTTCGCTAATGCACAGCCCGGTCAGAAGATCGTACTCCATTTCTCCGATGCTTCCGATGGTGTGGAGTTCAAAGTGATGAACGAGAATTTTGACCACCTCGCAGGTAGCCGTGAGGCTGCTTGGATCAGCGGAAACGGTACCTTCGAGCAGTTCCTCACGCAAGAAGCTGTAGAGAGTCTCAAAGCACACGGCTTGGAGATCATCGGTGCTAACTTCACCTGCACGCAGGTTGAACTGTTGGACGGCAAGGTTCTCAAAGATGGTATCTCCGTTTGGACAGGTTTCTTCTGGGCTGACGCATGGACCACACTCGAACTCTATCGCGACGGTTATTGCAATGTGGATTTCTCCAAAGCAAATGCTCTCCGCATCTATTCGGAGGCTGGCCGCTCGGACTTTGTGATCAACATCAAGGAGAGCTGGGAAGATGGAGGACAGATTGCTGACCAAACAGCTATGACCCCAGGTGATGGATACATGGAACTCCCGCTCACCGATGAGCTCCGTACGCGTCTCGCTAACGCAGGTCACTGGATGATCCAGTTCAACAAAGAGGCTGGTGAGGCCTTCAATGTAACCGACGTAGTGCTCGTAATGAAGGATCATACTGCTATCGACAACACCGCTGTAGAGGCTAAAACAGTCAAAGTCATCCGTGACGGTCAAGTTCTTATCCTCAAAAACGGCAAAACCTACAACGCTCTTGGTGCTGAAATCAAATAAGCCCCCCTCAATCTAATTAGTATCATTCCCGAGCAGTCTCGCAAGAACGCGAGGCTGCTCTTTTTCTATAATTTTTAATTTATAATTGTTTTTTCTTGCATATATGCCAAAAAAGTCGTACCTTTGCACCCGAATTGCAACTACATCAAAAAACTCATCGCAATGAAAACATCTTCGAACATCTGTTTTCTATGGACTCTCAGTCTGTTAATAGGCTTTTCGTCCTTGGTTAATCCTCTTTTCGCATCTATACGAACCGAGCAGGAAGCACTCCGGTTGGCGAATCAGTATTTTGCCTCTTCGTCCAAGATCAAACGAGCCCCTTCGGCACAGCCGCAAGTCTTGAAACACAGCTGGACGGCGAAACAGCCGGATGGTAAACCTGCGTTGTATATCTTCAACCGTGGCGAACAGAACGGTTTTGCCATCGTCTCTGCCGACGACCGGTCGTATGAGATCTTGGCGTATTCCGAGAACGGACATCTGGAGGAGGATGCTATCCCGGACAACATGCGCGTCTGGTTAGAGGAATACACCCGTTACCTCGCGTGGTTAGCTGAGCAGGACATTCCGCTCAACCAACTTACCAAGAACGCACAGCAGACCTCTTATACTCCCGTATCGCCTATTTGTAGCACCCTGTGGGATCAAGGCAATCCGTATAATCTGTCCTGCCCGACAGATGATGATAAGCGCTGTTATACCGGCTGTGTAGCTACGGCGGCAGCGCAGCTGATGAAAGCGCATCAGTATCCGACCAAAGGAACAGGCTCTCATGCCTATTGGTGGCACACCCTGTATGGAGACTCTGTTCTCCTTTCCGCCAATTTCGGCAATACCACCTATCAGTGGGATCAGATGCTGGATACGTATGGCTCATCCGCTACGTACGCGCAGAAACAAGCGGTGGCTACGCTGATGTACCATTGTGGTGTAGCATGTGACATGAGTTATGGTCCCTCGTCCAGCGGCGCTAACTCGCGCCAGATGATGTACGGACTCACGCGCTATTTCGATTATGACAAATCCATCCGGGCTTTGCCTAAAGACTATATGGGCGAAGAGGCGGTTTTGGATTCTATCTCACGGGATCTGCTCTTGGGGCATCCGGTCTTCTTCTCCGCCAAGACTTATAACAACGAAGGGCACGCTTTCATCTGCGACGGTATCGATGCCGACGGTATGCTGCATATCAATTGGGGTTGGAGTGGTATGAGTGACGGCTATTTCCGCCTCTCGGCTTTTAACCCTCAGACACAGGGCTCGGGAGGATCTGTCTATAACCATCCGTATGTGCTCAAAGTGATTGCATTTAGCAACATCCGACCGAACCAAAACGGCGATTATGTATATACCATCGGAGCCAGAAGCATTGCTCCGTTTCGTACACGTTATGGACGAGACGATGTGATTGTTTTTCAGCAAGACACCTTGACTAACTTGAGCATCTGCTCTTGGGAAGGATCACCTGCGATGGAGGTGTACCGAGACGGAACACTCTATACTTCCTATATAGACTCCAACACGCAGTTATCCCTTTACCCGGAGTGGTTTTATCGCTCTCGGTATTTGACGGCTCCCTTCTTTGCCTCCTTGGAGGAGGGGCAATACGAACTGCAATTTGCTTATACCACCTCCACTGACAACAACCAACTGATCCCCGTTTATGTGAATGGAATAGGGGAGTACCGTTGCCAAATGACCGTCACCTCGGACTCGATCTTCTTTACCCTTCCGGATAAACAGTGGGACGACATAACGTCGCCAAACCCCAATGATTTTGCCTTTACGCGGCTGGACGGCTACTATTATCCTACTAAGTCCGACCTCTTCTCTTCGGCTTGGAAACTGCAGTTGGCTACGCAAAGTTTCTATTCCTCTACCGCATCGGATGAGATGTGTATCGTCTTCAATACCAAAGGTTTCTATCCGGATGCTATGGTCGGTACGTTCATGGAAGATCCTGTCACGAAGGAAGGCTTCGCCGTAGCTACTATGTATTTGGGTAACTCCAGCAATTATATCCGCATCAACATGGACTCGTGTGAATATACGCTGGTCTATCATTCCAACACCCGAACCTATCGCTTCCACTATCATCTCCAAAAGAGCGGAAACCATTATGTCGGACAGGTTGATATACCGGCTGCCGATGTCTGGGCGGGTTATGGAGAGCAATACGATACACATGCCCGGTATGAAACCATCACCTTGGATAACAACCTCTATACCGCTCTCACCACTACGCAGGCAACGAATATCATCCTCTCCAAAGGCGAAGGTGGACATTCTTATATCCCTTATGTGGTCGAAGGTACCATCTCTCAGCTCCTTAACACCCCCGAACAGATGCTTACTTATCATAACTGCCGTTTGTATATATCCGATGGTTTTACGCCACTTTATGCCTATAACACCCGTTGGCTCAATAATTCGGACTATACCACCGGTTATGAGATCAAATTCGGAGGAGAAGCAATCATTGTCGGTCGTCTTCTGAATTACCAAGGCACGCCGGAAATAGAGAAAGGCTATTTCTGCCATTATTCCGCTCCCGAATCCCTTGAGAACCTGTACGATGACCCGAATACGAACCAAGACTCCGTTTCACCGGATACCTGCACCAAAGAGCTCATCCACGGCATCCTCTTCATCCGCAAAGGCTCCAAACGCTATACCATCATAGGAAATGAGGTTCGATAACATTAAATAGCAAGTCCTCTCTTAGTTTGCCGCCGGAGGTGCGGAGCTTGCGGGCGGTGAGGTCTTTGAGTTTACCGATGCTCTTGGGCGAACAGTTGAGCAAGTCGGCTATCTCTTTGTGGCTTAGTCCGAGCAGCACCAAGACGCACAGACGGATGTCTTGTTCGTTGAGACCTTGTGCCTGCAGTTGATCCGCTAATCCGTGGAACTGCCGGTCTATCACGCGGCAGAGGGCAGGGTAGTTATCCCATTTTAGTTCCGCACGCAGGTCTCCCGTTTCCGTCAGATGGCGTATGTTCCGCTCCGTCTCGTTGCGACGCTGACGTTCCTGTTCGGAAAGAGCATGGTGCAGTTTGCAGTGACGACGATGGATCATCAATGCCCAGATACTCAGACCTATGCTGATGAGGAGTGCGAATAAGTACGCTATCATCAGCCAAGGATGCGTTCGGCGGTTAAGTTCCTCCTCGAAGATCTGTACGGCACGAGTCAGTTCACCATGACGGGACTCCAGATCCTTCTGCACGTCTGCCCGTTCGGATGAGAGCGTGCGAATCGTCTCTATGTCTGCCTCGGAGTCATTATGCGTGAGGATATAATAGAGGTCATCCAAATAGAGCGGATCATTCGTGCGCGGCAGAAGGAGCTTGGCGTAACTCGTAGCTGAATCATCCATGTGGAGATACGAGAAAGCCTGTGCGCGAAGCATGAGCAGATAATCATTGGCAGGCGGAGCGGAGTAGAGCAAGACCGAGTCGTATTCGCCTTTAAAAAGACAAGCAGCCGCACGTGTCTCGATGATCTTGTCCGTCAGAGGAGGACGGGGATAACTGATGATTGCCGAATCAATGAGCAGCATCGCACTGTCTTTATGTCCCATCACCGCTTGTTCCCAAGCCATGTTATTGAGAGCATAGGCATAAGCGAGTGTGTCGTTCGCCGCAGAGAAATGCTCCGCTGAGGTGGCGTAGTTGCGGTACGCCAAGGGATGCTCGCTTGCCTGTCGGCATAGGGTCGCTATGTTCGACCAAATACGTCCGAGTAGTTTCTCGTCCTTGGTCTTGCATTGCGAGGCGCGCAGGAAAACCTGCATTGCTTGTGCAGGTTCTCCCTGTTGGCGCAACTCACGTCCTTGCTCATAGAGCGCTTGGGCTTGCTCATCGGCGTTGCTGCATGAGCAGATGGTCAAGGCGCAAAGCAACCAAAGTCCTATGTGCGTTATTCCCTTCATTGAATCCGAATGCCGGTGGGGGTATAGAGATGCTCGCCTTGGCGGATCAGCAGCTGACCTTCGCGGAGCTCTTTAGCACATGCGCGTTGACTGTTTTCAACGGTCTCTAATCCTTGCCGAGCGTTGTAAACGAAAGTGCCGACGATGGTGTAGTCCCAGTCCGGATGGCTCATCTCGAGGAAGTACCTGCCGCTTTCCGTCAGAGTTACCGTCTCCGAATCGGTGAAACTATCGGCTGCTACCACCGGGTTGACGTGCTTGACTGCCGGTGACGAATTAGCTGCTGGTGCTTTGGTGAGGTTGTAGTCAATAATCGTATGGAGATACTCTTTTATCTGCAACTCGTCGTGGATAAGTTTTGCTATAATCTCATTCGGATCCACAGGCTCTATGGTTGACGACCCCGGTCCGTCCTTGATATACAGCGGAATAGTGTCTGCCGGAATGGTATCTTTTGTCTCATAGATGGCGTTTACTTCAATGAATTTGCACTTTGTCCATACCCCCTTGATAGTATACTGTTTGCCTAAGTACAACATGTTGAGTTGCTCCATTATTAGTGTGTCGGTTGCTGTAAGCGAATAGATTGATGCGTCTTGTGTCATAAATGAGCCAAAACATGTTGGACATCCGTCAATACTACATTCACGAAACGATGCAACTATATTTCCGTATAGTGTTACGAACTCACCTTCAATAAAGTCTTCTCGGTATTGGAACTCGCACCCGTATTGCTCGCCCCATTCGGAAACATATACTTGCTCGCCGTTTTTGTAGGCGCAGAGGAGGCTGTATACACCGGGGTCCGCCGGAACAGTAGGAACAACCGCAAGTCCATAAGGTGTTTCAGGTGAACCGACACCTTCTATCCATTTAATAGAATATTCTGTGTATTCGTCTATGTTAACACCTACCGTGAATATTCGCGGGTTGCTATCACTAATGGCACGCACGACGGCTTGATAACCTTCCTCCTTACCCATTGCTCCTACATATAAATTTGTAATAGTGTCCCCCACTTGTGCGTTAAAGGCGTAGAGTAAATACTCATGTGTGCTTCTGGACGGAATATAATAGATGTCACGGTTGCTACCCTCGCGCAATGCGCCCTCCATGTAAGGAGAATTGTCGTATGCCAACTGTACATAACGCTGCCCGTTTATCATCGTATCAGTTGCCAAGCGGTACTTAATTACTGCGTTGTAATTAATAGGACCAAAAGACTGAAAGCTTTCATACCCTACATTCCACTCGTCGCAGAGAGAGGATATATTGTTAGTTTGAATACGTTCAACATCAATACAAGCATTGTGACCGCGCCAAAAAACCATACCTACGACAGTAATCCATTGTTTATAAGAATTGTTGGCAGATTCGGCTATATGCATTATACTGTCTAACTGCTCTTGAATGTTATAACGAAGTTGGGCTGTAGTCAGATAGTAAATTTGACCATCAGATGCTTGCTTTAGCGCGAGCGTTAAGCAAGGGGGACAGGGTTCATCATTGTCTCCATCGCACGGAAAAGCAATTACTTCTATTGTTCCTGTATGCATAGTAGAAGCAAACTGCGTATCATAGAGACCATTAGTGTACCCTAAACACAATGCCATACTCGTTGTCCATACGCTGCTCACTATCGCAAGCAATAACGTGAAGATAAATTTTTTCATAATCACACAAATTTTGAAATCCGGTGCAAAAGTACTGCTTTTCTATGAATTGTGCAAGAAATAGTGTTTGAAAAATGATTTTTGTAAAATGCACTAAATCAGTCATTTACTATTTCTCCTATTTGAAAACTGCATTTTAGAGGGTATAAATAGCTTGTTTTGGGCTCCTAAAATTACATAAAATCGCACCCCAAAGGATGCGAATTTCTTATTTCAGCAGAAACTCTATCGACTGACGGTAGATCTTGTCAAAGTCAATGACACTCTCCAGCGGGAAGCCATAAACGAGGGTGTTGGGACTGCTGACGGCTGCCGGGCAGCGCATATCTTCGTAGGAAGCATAACGGGCAGCATTGGCGTCTTCCGGTCGGAGCGCCTCCGGCGTGCAGGTGAAGAGTTGCGTCTCGTTCGGCTCCATGAGCAGCCGGTAGGGACGGTGGTTCGGACGAACGATGCGACCGCTGCGGGTTGCTTTGGCGGCATAGTAAGAAGCATGCAGATGACGCTTTGCCCATTGGGTATCAATAGCGCTGAAATGGTCGGTACTAAGCAGGAGTTTTCCGCCTTGCGTTAAGTACTCACCAAGCCACTGACGATTCGCGTCTGTCAGCGGATCTCGCTGTCTGCCGCAGACATAATCGACGAGGCTGAATTCTGAATTCTGAATTCTGATTTCTCCCACCATGCCTGCGGTGCAGGAGACATAGGAGATACCCATCTGACGAAGGATGCGACCGTGCTGAACCGACCAGTCCCGGGTATTACCCATCGTCAACTGACCCGCATGATCTCTATAACAAGCACCCCATCCGCAGTTGTCATCATTGATCCATTGGCTCGCACGGCGGTAGTCCCATTGCGCACCGATATAGGCGCAGGTGAAATGATCCTCACAGGCATACGTGCCCGGCACGATACCTGCATAGGTCGAATCAGCAAACCACTCAGGACCGTAGGTGTCGTTGAAAGCATCAATGATATTTACCATTTTGGCATTTACCATTTCTTTATTCACTTCGTTCATACGATCTGCTTTGCCGTATGGGTCATTTACATATGCGCTGATGACGGGTGAGGGGAAAGAGAGACCGCCGTCATTACCGGCTACGACGTAGTAGTTATACTGCACCCCGGGTTTAAGTGTCAGGGAGAGATGCGTGTCGTTCTCCACTTGCTGCACATCCCATTCGCCTCCGTCCTCCTGCATATAGACCATGTAGTAGGAAGGCGCCGCATTGGGCTCAAGACTGTCCACTGGAGTTATCCAGCGAAGCACTCGGTCGGCACCGATGCCTAAGTCCTGCACAGGGAGAGGTTGCACGGCTGCATTGATGCCGTTGAGGTAACGCAATATACCTTTATATATCGCGCGCGCGGCAGCGAAGCGGAACTTCGGATCAAGTCCGTAACGCATATCCGCCATGTTCTTATGGCTCAGCAGCTCCAAGATGATACTCGGCATGACCGGCACACGGCTCTCGCAGTAGTTGGCTTCTTTGAGTTGGCGTCGGATCCATTCGGGTGCTATCGAACGCAGATCATTCGTGACTTGGGTCTGAATCCAGTCTGCGAGGTTGCGGTTCGTCTTCTCTCGGTCTTGTCCATCGCGCAGGGCGGTGTGTCCGTCGTCGTCATGGGCGGTATAGATAGCGAGCGTACCCACGATGGTGGAGTCATCGCCGCTATCTAATCCATCCGTATGAAGCGCAAGGCACAGATCAATAGGATCTGTCTGCGCATTGAGCCACATAGCACGACATTTCATATCATCCTTGTACTCATCGCCTTTATACAGATCCCAAAGGGCAGAGTCGGCTTCATTGGCTTTGAGCCAATAGCGTGCGCCTTCTGCCCATCGAGGCATACCCGATTCGCCGGTCTGGGTATTATCTAACCCTGCCCGAGGCATAATGACCGTAGCACCTGCGTTCTCTAACATCTGTTTGATAAGCCGCACGTACTCCTGCGAGTACAGGTCTTCTACGGTAGTCCAGAGCGTAGCGCGTTGCCAGATCCATTCGTTCCGGTCACGGTTGAAATAGAGACCGTGGGACGGATAGAGAGCAATATGCCGGTCGGTCAAGTCACATCTGCCGCTTGTCTTCTGACATTTGACCGTAGCGCGTTTGGTTTCCTGCCGCGCGCAGTCGGTGATGAGGGTCTCGATGTCGGTACGACCGCTGTAGATCGTCACTTTGCCGTTCTCATGACCGAGTGTCCAAAGGCTGACTTTTCGTTTGATGTCGGCGATGTTCTCCGGCGTCCAGCGGTAGTCACGCAAGGTGAGGTTGGTATGCAGGGTCACTTTATTGCCGTTGACGCGCATCTGTTTGACGCGGACAGCAGGTGCCCAAAGAGTAGAGAACCCCGTGTAAGCCGTTAACGAATCCGCCAACTCCTGAAAACCGGACTGAGGAAAAGTACAAAGTGACCAAGTACCAAGTACCAAGGATAATATGTAGCGTTTCAATTTCAAATCTAAAATCTAAAATCTGAATTCTGAATTCTCAATTCTTAAAAATCCTCGTCGCTGGTGTCGGAATGCGCTTTCTTGTTCTTGTCAGCTGCCTCTAAATACGACTTGAGCAGGTCGGAAGCCATCTTCTCCTGATAGCCCTCTACGATGTCGTAATCTTTGGAGTCGTTCTCCTTGAAGACAATACGCACTTTGATGATCGCGATGCCGGCTTTGAGTTTGTCAATGACCTCCTGCGTCACCTCGTACGAAGTGAAGGTGTCGTAATACGAGATGGTCGCATTGCCTTTCTTCTCGGTGTGTTTGTTCTTCTGCACTTCCGAACCTGCCACACGGTTGAGACGGATAGCCTTGCCGTCCGCAAAACGAACGAGCACACGCGATGCGTCGTTGAACTCGTTGTACGCATTGACGTTTACGGTTTTCACGAGCAGGGTGGTGACATCTTGTCCGTCCACACGATCCTGACAGAACGCAATCTGCGGCTTGAGGTTCTTGGAGGTGGAGTTGTCCACGTGAATTAACTTACCGCGCTCAGGAGCGGCATTTACACTCATCGTTGCAGCTACTACAAAAGCTGCCAATACAGAAAATACCTTTTTCATTTGTGATTAGTTTTGTATTATTAATTTTTAATTCTTAATTTTTAATTTCCGGTTTACCGGTCGCACGCGGTATCCTGCGGTACGGAGTTGCTCTATCAGTCCTTTCTCGCCGCCAAGATAAATGGCGTTGAGGGTAATGAACGCTCCTCCGGACGAGAGATGGGGTTTGAGACGTTTGACCCACTCTTTGTTTCGCTGACAAAAGACTTTGTAGTCCGAGAAGGAGAGGGTGGTGTTGTTATCCGGTGCTTCCACCTGATAAGCCATCTCGGTCAACCGTCCGTCGAGGTACATGGACTTGAGCGTCCGTTCCTGCTTGATCTCGTTCTCCGGATACTCGGTTATCTTGAGTAGTTCTTTGCATTGCCAGTTGAAGGGTTCGCGGTCAAAAAGCATGTACATCGTCTCGCCTATGTTGTCCAAACCGATGACGGGTATATTGCGCTCTGCAGCTACGGACTCGAAGAAATTCTCCATTGACCGCTGCTCGTTGTACTGCATCCATTGACGCAGTAATTCGGTACGAAACATCTCTGTCAAATAAGAAGGTTTCATGCGGCAAAGCTTATCCAAGCCCATCTGCAAATTGATACGAAGAGCGTTATCGATAAACTCGTACTCGCTTTCACTGTAAAAATTACTCAGTTTAACAGAGTCGGGTAGCAAGGCGGCTTGACGCAAGGCTGCGAGTGCTTCGTAGTCCTGCATCGCAAACTCCGTGATCACTTTGTTGCATTTTCCGAAGCACTTGAACACGTTCGGAATAGTGTCCAGAAACTGCATCTCCACGAGCCGGTTCGTTGCCAACAAGTACGATTTGGACTTGCTGCTGTTTTCCGAGATCTCATACAGCAACTGAGCCTTTAGTGGACAAAGGACCGCTGTGCTAAAGGACAAAAGACAAAAGACTAATATGTTTCTAATAACTCTCACCTTATTTAAATCTTGTTATCAAATTATACGCCTGATAGATGCCGAGTTCTCCGGCTTTGCTCAGATCCGAGAGACCTTTCTCGTTCTCGCCTATATAGATATACGTCAGTCCTCTATTGAAATAGGCTTCCGCAAAATCGCGGTCGAGGAGGATAGCACGTGAGTAGAACTCAATCGCATCTTTCCATTCCCGCTGAGCGCAGAGGATATTGGCTTTGTTATAGAGCGCAAAGGTGAAATCCGGTTGCAGCCGAAGCACCTGATCATAGTCGCGCTGCATGATATCAAAATCCATGTTCGTGGTAGCGTCCTGTTCGCCGGTAGCGCGCCGGTATTCGAGGAGTCGGTAACGCCAGTTAGCGCGGCAGAACGTGAGGAGCACCTGCATCTCATGGTTCGTTCGTGCCAGTTGGATAGCCCTTGTGCAGTCATCGATAGCACTGGTGTAGTCCTGCACAACAGCGAACTCGATAGCGCGGGCAAAGAAGACCGGAGCTAAGCCCGTTTCGTCCGGATCAGACCAGTTGTCTATCTGCTGCGTACGGCGGTGGATCTCCGAGAAATGGAAATCCACCATCTCTGCCGTGAGCACTGTCTCCTGACTCGTGAGACGCAGAGAAGCGGGTAGGGCTCCGCTGCGGTTGAGCTGTTCCAACAAGGGGTGGTAATAATTCGTTCTCCTTAAACTCAGGTCTTGGCTGTAATAGCTCAGAACGATATTGGGTTCGTTCACTACGTCTTGGTATCTGTTCTGCACGGCACCACGGGTCTTGGAGTCGTATTTCTGTTCCTCCTCCGGCAGGTCATTGTGGTTCTGAGCTGTAGAAGCAGAG
>ONMU01000048.1 GCA_900319035.1 uncultured Bacteroidales bacterium | reverse complement strand
GAAAGACCTGATGAAGATCAGTGCCGACCAAGCCGCTTTCGCAGCTCAGAAGGACGCCCCGAACGGCAAAAAGACCATGCGTGCCTTCCTCTGGAAGCTGGAGAAAGAGGCGTACGACGCCGAGCACAACGGGTAATTGACGATTTACAGATTTACGATTTACGATTTATTTACGAGTTTTAATTATTTACGATTTACCGCGGACAATCGTCAATTCTATTCAATCGTCAATCAATCGTACCTCGTCAATCGTCCAATCGTCAATTCAAGAAAAATCGCTCAAATCGGGCGATTTTTCGCTTTTTATTTGCATATATGCAAAAAAAGTTGTATCTTTGCACGCTAATTTGATATTTAAACAAGGACACAGTCCCAAACATGTGCAACCAAACAAGGACACAGTCCCAAACTAAGAAAAATTTTAACCTCTAAATAGTATGAAAGAATACAATCTTACCACCAAAATGCGTTCCTATCAATGGGATGAGTTGACTGATGAACAACGCGAAGTGCTGAACATCGCCAAGGAGCAGACCCAACGGAGTTATTGCCCGTACAGCCATTTCCATGTAGGCGCCGCTGCTAAGTTAGCGAACGGAGTAGTGATCCGTGGTTGCAATCAGGAGAACGCAGCTTATCCGAGCGGTTTGTGCGCTGAGCGTAGTGCGTTGTTTGCAGCCGGAGCGCAGTATCCCGAAGAGCCGGTAGAGCGTTTGGCGATAGCTTGCTATACAGACGGACATTTTACCAAGGAACCGGGCGCACCTTGCGGCGCATGCAGACAGGTGATGCTCGAGACCGAACACCGCTATGGTGGAAAGATGGAGGTGCTGCTCTACGGCGAGAATGAGACCTATGTCTTTGAGTCCGCAGCCGACTTGCTGCCTCTGATTTTCGTAAGCGAAAATTTGAAAGGATAATAGTCGTTGGTTTGAGCAGCAGAGCTGCTTGGTTTGAACCCTTTGGGTTTTGTTTGAAGGTTTGGCGGCAAAGCCGCTTGTTAGAAACAGTTTCCAAACAGGGGCTTTGCCCCAAACATAGCCGCAGGCTCAAACAAGCGAAGCCAAACATATTTAAACAAGGACACAGTCCTATAGTATGAAACTGATAAAGAAAATAGACATTTATTTGCTCCGGAATTTTCTGGGGCTGTTTTTGGCTACGTTCTTTATCGCGATATTCATTCTGCTGATGCAGTTCATGTGGATGCACGTGAACGATTTAGTGGGTAAGGGTATCGAGATCAGCGTGTTGGCGGAGTTCTTCATCTATGCCTGCGCATCGGTGGTACCGCTCGCTTTGCCGCTCGCTATTCTTCTTAGTTCGCTGATCTCGTTTGGTAACCTTGCGGAGAAATTCGAGTTGACCGCGATGAAAGCGGCGGGTATATCCCTCTTCCGCATCATGCGACCGTTAGCGTTCGCAGTAGCGATGCTGAGTGTCGGGGCTTTCTTTTTCAGCAATAACATCCTGCCTAAATCGCAGATGAAACTCTGGGCGCTTATCTTCTCATTGCGTCAGAAGAGCCCTGAGTTGGAGATCCCGGTAGGGGAGTTTTACGACCAGATCAGCGGCTATCATATCTTCGTTCGCGAGAAGACCTCGAAAGGCGATCTGCTGAACATGATGATATATGACTACTCGGGCGGTTTCGATAACGCGAAAGTGATGGTAGCCGATACAGGTCACTTGGCTGCCAGCAAGGACAAACGGTACTTGATCTTAGACCTGTCGCAAGGCGAGTCGTTTGAGAACCTCGATGCGCAGCAGCAGCGCACTACCGGTACGTCGCAGAGTATTCCGTACCGAAGAGAGACCTTCTCCCACAAGCGTATCTTGATAGATTTTGCAACGGATTTCAGCCGTTATGACGAGTCCGTCTTGGCGGATCAGCATGTGAGCAAGGATTTCACAAGGCTCAACGAGTCGATCGACTCCATGCGCGTGGTAGCCAATGAACGGAGCCATGAGCAGAGTAATAAACTGCTGCAAGAGCGCTATTTCGGTCGGGAGACGGGACGAACCGCACTCCTGCCGGAGAAAGTGACGCAAGACGAGAAGCGCATCTACAACCTCGATTCGCTTTGGAACAGTCTGGATGCCGTGCGTAAGAACCAAGTGCTGACCATGGCGGAGGAGAAAGCGCACACCTACGGCGATCAGATAGCCTATAACTCCATCATGTTGGACGATGCGGAGCGCTATATCCGCAAACATCAGATAGAGCTCTACCGTAAGTTCACCTTGGCTTTTGCGTGCCTGATCTTTTTCTTCATCGGTGCTCCGCTCGGCGCGATCATCCGAAAAGGCGGTCTGGGCGCACCGGTGGTGATCTCGGTGGTGATGTTCATCGTCTATTATATCATAGACAACACCGGATATAAGATGGCGCGTGAGGCGTTGTGGCCGTGTTGGGCAGGTATGGGGCTCAGTTCGTTTGTGCTGCTGCCGATAGGCATGTTCCTGACCTACAAAGCCGCTACCGACTCGCCGCTCTTTAACCCCGAAGCGTGGGTAATTGGCTGGAAACGATTCGTTTCCCGCGTTAAACAGTTAAAATGGTTTCACGATGTGAAACGTTAAATAGTTAAAATGGTCACTGCGTGACGTTATAAATGGATATGAAAATAAATACTATAGAAGAAGCATTGGACGATTTCCGGCAAGGACAGTTTGTCATTGTCGTAGATGACGAGGATCGCGAGAACGAAGGCGATTTCATCATTGCGGCGGAGAAGATCACGCCGGAGAAAGTCAATTTTATGTTACAGCACGGACGCGGTGTGCTCTGCTGTCCGATCACGGAGCATCGTTGCGCAGAGTTGGATCTGATGCATCAGGTAGCGAACAACACCTCGATGCTCGGTACACCGTTCACGGTGACGGTAGATAAGTTAGAGGGTTGCACGACGGGTGTGTCCGCTGCCGACCGAGCAGCTACTATCCGCGCCTTGGCTGACCCCTCCAGCAAGCCGGAGACCTTCGGTCGTCCCGGACATATCAATCCGCTCTACGCTAAGGCAGGCGGTGTGCTGCAACGTGCAGGACACACCGAAGCCGGTGTCGATTTAGCGCGTCTGGCAGGTCTGCAGCCTGCGGCGGCGCTGATTGAGATCATGAACGCCGACGGCACGATGGCTCGTATGCCGCAGTTACAGGAAGTAGCGAAAGAGTTCGGACTGAAGATCATCACGATTAAAGATTTAATCGAGTACCGATTAAATCATGAATTCAGAAGTCAGAATTCAGAAGTCAGAAATCTGAAATCTGAAATCTCAAATCTGAATACTTCTCTTATCGAGCGCGGCGAGACGGTCTTTCTGCCGACTGAGAACGGCGAGTTCATGCTCACCCCCTTCCGCGATCTGACGACCGGTCTGGAGCACGTGGTACTGACCAAAGGCACATGGAACGCCGATGAACCTGTGCTCTGCCGCGTACACTCCAGTTGCATGACCGGAGACGTGTTCGGCTCCAAGCGTTGTGAGTGCGGCGAACAGCTCGCCAAGGCGATGCAGATGATCGAGAAAGAAGGACGAGGCATCATCGTCTATATGAACCAAGAGGGACGAGGCATCGGACTCATGAATAAGATACGCGCGTATAAACTGCAGGAGCAAGGCGAGGACACCGTGGAGGCAAACGTACACCTTGGTTTCCGTCCTGACGAACGCGATTACGGTGTCGGCGCACAGATCCTCCGAGAAATGGGTGCGCATAAACTGAGACTCATGACCAATAATCCCGTCAAGAGGGTAGGTTTGGAGAGCTACGGCATCGAAATCGTTGAGAATGTGCCAATTGAGATTCAGCCAAACCGCTGGAACGAACGCTATATGCGTACCAAAAAGGAGAAAATGCACCACGATCTCCAACTCGTTTGATGAGTTTGGCACGGTTATTGATTAATCAGGGTAAGTAGTCAACTAGGCTACTATAACCCTTTAAAATTTAACGATTATGAAACGATTAACTACACTTTTGATGACGCTGATGCTGATGTGTGCAGCGTTGTGGGCAGACCAAACAGTGACGGTTTCTGCCAACAGTTCGGACATCTCTGAAGGACTGGACTTGAAGGTGGTAGCTAAGCTTTTTGCAGAAGCTAAAAACCTCGAGGAGTTCGAGACGATGCTCAACAACCCCGACAGCGCATTCTGCAACCTCGATCTCAACGGAGACGGACAAGTGGATTATCTGCGCGTAGTAGAGACCGGTGAGGGCAACAAACGACTGATCGTTTTGCAGGCTATACTCGCCAAAGATATCTACCAAGACGTAGCTACCATATACGTTGAGAAAGACGAGAATGAGCAAGTCACGGTACAAGTAGTCGGCGATGAGTATATATATGGTACCAACTATATCATCGAACCGGTGTACGTTTATCGTCCTGTTATATATGATTGGTTCTGGGGAACCACTTGGGTAGCATGGCATTCACCTTGGTATTGGGGTTATTACCCGGGCTGGTGGTACGTACACTCCTGTTGGGCACATGATTGGTATTGGCATCACTGCTACGCCTACCATCACCACCACCACTGCTGTTCGTTCCGTCCGGGACGCGAGATCCGTCACGGTTACCGTGAGTTACACAGCGGTGTAACACGCAGAGATTTAGCAGTGGCTCGTCCGGATCATTCGTTCGAACGTCGTAACGTAGGAATGACCAACGCTCGTGAGATCCGCAGAACATCCGAAGCACAAACTCGTGTTGCCTCCCGTGAGGCATCGTCGACAAGCCGCAGTGCAGGCGTCAGCGGTCGCTCATCCGGAGCCAACAGCCGTACTTTCGGTAGTCAGACTACTGCAGCCGCACGCTCGGCATCCGCAAGTCGTTCGGAGTCCGCAGGTTCGCGTTCCGCATCGGTAACCAGCCGTTCGGCAGCATCCCGTTCAGAGTCCGCTCGTAGCGCAGGATCGTCTTCGGTTTCTCGCTCTGCAGCATCGACCGCAGGTACGCGTTCCGCAACAGCTACTACCCGTTCTGCAGCATCGACAGCAGGTACGCGTTCCGCTACCGCTACAACGCGTAGCTCCAGCTCCGTACAACGTTCGCCTGCATCCAGCTCCTATAGCGGTAGCTCATACAGCGGCAGCAGCCGTAGCAGCAGTTCGTACAGTGGAAGTAGCCGTAGCAGCAGCTCCTATTCAGGAGGCAGCAGCCGTAGTAGTTACTCAGGAGGAGGTTTCTCCGGCGGCGGTGGTCGCTCCAGTGGAGGTTATTCCGGTGGCGGTAGCCGAGGAGGCGGAGGCAGTTCCGGAGGACGCAGATAAGATAAAAAGGTGGTCGGGTGACCACCTTTTTTATTGAATTAAAAATTAAAAATTAAGAATTCAGATTTCAGATTTCAGAATTCAGAATTAATGCGAAGCAAGCATGCGAGCGGGATCTAATAACTCATCGAGTTGCTCCTTGCTCAGCAAGCCATGTTCCAGCACGAGATCATAGACACCACGACCGGTCTCCAGCGCTTCCTTGGCAATCTTCGTCGAAGCCTTGTAGCCGATAACCGGATTGAGGGCGGTGACGATACCAATAGAGTTGCGTACGGTCTCGGCATTGTGCTCGCGGTTGATGGTGATACCGTCGATACATTTCTCGCGGAGGATAGCCATGACGTTACGCAGCCAAGTGATGGACTCGAAGATACACTCGGTGATGATCGGCTCCATGACATTGAGCTGCAGCTGTCCTGCCTCTGCTGCAAAGCACACAGCGGTGTCGTTACCAATGACCTTGAAGCATACTTGGTTCGTTACCTCCGGAATGACAGGGTTCACCTTACCCGGCATGATCGAGCTACCCGGAGCCATCGGCGGGAGGTTGATCTCATGCAGACCGCAACGCGGACCGGAAGCCATGAGACGCAGGTCATTACAGGTCTTGCTCAGTTTGACAGCGAGACGCTTGAGGGCAGCCGAATAGCTGACATAAGCGCCGGTATCGGGAGTAGCCTCTACGAGGTCGCTGGCTTTGGAGAAAGGCTCACCGGTCAGCTCACGCAGTTTCTGGGTGCATAGTTCTGCATACCCGGCTACGGCATTCAGACCTGTACCGATAGCGGTACCGCCCATGTTGATCTCATAGAGCAGGTTGACGTTGCGCTCCAAGTTAGCCACCTCCTCTTCAAGGTTGTTGGCAAAGGCATGAAACTCCTGTCCGCTGGTCATCGGCACAGCATCTTGCAGCTGCGTACGTCCCATCTTGATAGAGTCGTTAAACTCGTCGCCTTTCTTGCGAAGAGACGTGATAAGACGCTTCAACTCTTCTTCGAGACCGCGGTTCATGCGAATAAATGCATAACGGAAAGCCGAAGGGTAAGCATCATTGGTCGATTGTGCGCAGTTCACATGGTCGTTCGGCGAGCAGAACTGATACTCTCCGCGTTGGTGTCCCATGATCTCCAGAGCACGGTTTGCAATCACCTCATTGGCGTTCATGTTCACGGTCGTACCTGCGCCGCCTTGTACCATGTCCGTCGGGAACTGGTCGTGCATCTTACCGTCAATGATCTCGCGGCATGCCTGAGCGATAGCTGCGTGAATCTCATCCGGAATGATACCTAACTCATGGTTCGCCTCCACTGCCGCCAATTTGATGTACGCCATGGCGATGATGTACTCCGGGAAATCGGACATCTTCAGGTTCGATACCTTGTAGTTGTTAATGCCTCGTTGGGTTTGTACGCCGTAGTAGGCTTCTGCGGGGACTTGCAACTCGCCCAACAGATCGGATTCAATACGATACTTTTCCATACGAATTTAAATTTAAGGGTTAATACATTATTTCATAGATCCTAAAAGGGATTTGACAAATTCTACGCGGTTGAAGCACTGCAGGTCGGTCATCTGCTCGCCCAGACCGATATAGCGAACCGGTATCTTGAACTGATCGCTGATGCCAATGACCACACCACCTTTGGCGGTACCGTCGAGTTTGGTGATGGCTAACGAAGTGACTTGCGTAGCGGCAGTGAACTGACGTGCTTGCTCGAAAGCGTTCTGTCCGGTAGAGCCATCAAGGACGAGCATGACGTCATGCGGCGCATCGGGTACCACTTTCTGCATCACGTTCTTGATCTTGGTCAACTCGTTCATGAGGTTGATCTTGTTATGGAGACGTCCTGCGGTGTCGATGAGTACGACATCGGCATCGTTCGCCTTGGCGGACTGCAGGGTGTCGAAAGCGACCGACGCAGGGTCTGAGCCTTGCTGCTGTTTGATGACCGGCACGCCGACGCGTTCTCCCCAGATACATAGCTGCTCTACCGCTGCTGCGCGGAACGTGTCAGCTGCTCCGAGATACACTTTCTTGCCTGCCGCTTTGTACTGATGGGCGAGTTTGCCGATGGTGGTCGTCTTGCCGACGCCGTTCACACCCACCACCATGATCACGTACGGTTTGGAGGGCAGCGGAGCCGTGAAATCCAACACGTCTTCCACGTTGTTCTCCTGCAGCAACTGCGCAATCTCGTCCACGAGTAGGGCGTTGAGTTCGCTTGTACCGATATACTTGTCGTGTTTGACGCGCTCTTGTACACGGGTGATGATGCGCAGTGTGGTCTCTACGCCTACATCAGAGGTGATAAGCGCCTCTTCGAGGTTATCCAGCACATCATCGTCAATCGTTGATTTACCGGCGATGGCGTGACTGATCTTACTGAGGACAGATTCTTTGCTTTTCTCCAATCCTTTGTCCAAGGTCTCTTTCTTTTCTCTGTTGAATAATCCGAAAAATGCCATATTAGCGTATAATTTTGGAAATGGTTAATACTATGATCTTAAAATATTCGCCTAAGGTCTGATGCGTTATATAGCGCATGTTCAGCGCTATCTTGGCGGGCATGATTTGCTCAATATAAGTCTTGTCGGGATCGTCTGATTGTGCGAGCAGGCGGTTCTCATCGATATACTCGATAGAGGCGTAGTCCGTGATACCGGGTCGTACGGAGAGCACACGGCGCTGCTCCTCGGTATAGAGATCGACATACCTGCGTACTTCGGGACGCGGACCTACCAGCGACATATCGCCCGTGAGCACATTCCATAACTGCGGCAGTTCGTCCAACTTATATTTCCTTATATAATATCCCGCGCGCGTGACGCGAGGATCGCGGTCACCGATGGTGATGAGACTCATCTTATCGGCTCCGACGCGCATGGAGCGGAACTTGAGCAAGCCGAAGTCCTTGCCGTCTTTGCCAACTCGCTGCTGGCGATAGAAGACCGGTCCCGGATTATCGAGTACGATCCATAGCGCCACAATGACAAACAGCGGGCAGAGGAACAGCAGTCCGAGCAGACTGAATACTATGTCACAAAAACGAATCATCTGTTCTTCAAAATATCGGTGTATTGCTCAATGATATAGTTGATCTCTTCATCCGTGAGGCGCGTATGCAGCGGTAGCGTGATCTCGTTGGCGAAATGAGCATACGCATTCGGGAAATCGGCGATGTCGAAGCCCAAGTTCTTATAGGCAGTCATCATCGGCAGCGGTTTATAATGCACGTTGGTAGCAATACCGCGTTCCGCCATTTGGACGATTATCTCCTGCCGCTCTTCCAGAGACGCGTTCGGGATGCGGGTGAGGTAGAGGTGACCGGAAGAGGTGTACTCGTCCGTATAATGACGAAGCACCTCGACGCCCAGCGGTTTGAATGCGGCATCGTAGCGTTCGATGATCTCTTTGCGGCGCGCCAAGAGAGCAGGGTAGCGCTTCATCTGGACGAGCCCGAGCGCTGCCATAATATCCGTCATGTTGCATTTATACCAAGGTCCCACTATATCGTATTCCCAAGCGCCGAGTTGCGTTTTTGCCAAGGCATCTTTCGATTGCCCGTGGAGAGAGAGTAGTTGCACCTGATGATAGAGTGCTTCGTTGTCAATACCCGGTATCGTACGCCATGAGAGAGCACCGCCTTCGGCTGTGGTGAAATTCTTGACCGCATGGAAACTGAAGGAACTGAAATCAGCTATCGAGCCGACCATCTGACCATGCCACGAAGCTCCGAACGCGTGCGCTGCGTCCGCGCAGATTGCGATGCGTCCCAAAGCGCGCTGGATATCATTCGCCGGACGGAAGAGCCCTTTCTTGCGCTCTACGATCTCAAAGAGCCGGTCGTAATCGCAAGGGATACCCGCCAAGTCCACCGGAATGATGGCTTTGGTGCGCTCGGTGATCGCTTTCTCCACGGCTTCGTAGTCCATCTCCAGACAGTCTTTCTGTACATCGACGAATACGATCTTGGCGCCTACGTGATAGACGACGGACGCTGATGCGGTATAGGTATAGGCAGGTACGATCACTTCGTCCCCCTCACCGATACCCAACAGCCGCAGAGCCATCTCCGCGCAGGCTGTTTGTGAATTGAGACACACGGCACGCTCGGTACCAACATACGAGGCTATCTGCCGCTCTAACTCCTTGGTTCGCGGACCGGTAGTGATCCAACCCGATAGGATTGCGTCTCTTACTTCGTTGACTTCCGCCTCCGTCATGTCAGGAGGAGAAAAAGGTATATTAAATCGTTTCATATCTTTTGATGTATTTGATCTTTTTATAACTGTTTCCTATGATATTGGCGCACATCCAGAAGAAAGAGGCAACGGGGTTCATTTGTGCCCCCTTGCGGAAGAGGATGTAATGCCATGCTATTTTCTTCCACACGCTGGTAGGCGTGATAGAGCCTGTGCGTCGTCTGTATTGCGCGAGTTTCTCGGGTAGCAGATAGCAGTCTGCTTTTTGGATTGCCTGAAGCCACATAGCGGAGTCATTATTCTTTTTGATATCCGGTATCTGTATCAATCCGATCACTTTCGTATCGTACATGACCGTTAAGCACCCGGGCCAGCAACAACTCTTCATGCCCCATGAACCCACATGACTCTTTCCGCTCACATATACGCCTAATGGCTTAGAAGCTTCATCTATCTCGGTGTACTCATGGTAGGTGAAGGCATGCCCGTTTTGCTGCATGAAAGCCATCTGCCGCGCTAACTTATCCGGAGCCCACAGGTCATCCGAATCCAAGAAAGCAATATATCTGCCTTTTGCCTCTCTGAGCGCTCTATTGCGCGTCAAAGCAGCGCCCATATTGTGCTCATTGCGCATATACCGGATACGAGAATCGGTATATTGGCTCACTACCTGCTCCGTGTTGTCCGTTGAACAGTCGTCCACAATGAGCAACTCCCAATGAGAATAGGTCTGAGCGAGCACACTGTCGATTGATTCTCCGATGAACCGACCGCAGTTATATGTGGGCATTATGATTGATATCAGTTCCATGTTATTCATACGCAATAATGGTGTGTAAGGCCGCTAATACCCGCGTGGAGTAGAAGGAGAACAAGTAGTCTTTCCCTCGGAAATAAATACGCGTATATTGCCAAATCAAACGGTTACAGTTCCAGATTGTCCGAATCCAACTCAGGGCATGCGATGCACTTCCCTGACGGATGCGGCGGTAGTACACCGCGTCTTTGCCGGTAAAACGGACTTGATGCATCCTATTGGAAATGAGGAACAAGAACAGCGAGTCTTCTCCGGATCTAAATGTGGGGTCAAAGCGTCTTGATCCAATGATGTCCCGATGGATGAGTTTCATGCACGGTCCGCCGAAATAGGTTCGTGCAGAATAGAAAGGCATCGTACCTTTGGGTGCGTATTGATGATACGCTTTCTCTATATAATAAGGTATATAGTCGTGTGTGTCATCAAAAGCGATGGTATAAGATGCTGCAATCGTCTCAGGGGTAGCTAAAGCAGCCAACGCCTCCAGATAGGTGGGGGATACATAATCGTCATCATCTACAAAACCGATATATTCGCCCTTAGCAGCATCGATGCCTAAGTTACGGGCATTGCTCACTCCGGCAGTGTCTGTCTGAATAATACGGAGCTGCAAATCCGTATGCGCTGCAGCGTAAGCATTCAACTGCTCCAACCACGGTTCAGAACATCCGTTCAAGACCACAATGAGTTCCCACAAACGCTTGTCGAGCGTCTGTGCTGCGAAACTATCCAAGCATTGCCAGATGTATGCTTGCGGTTTATATGTCGGGATGATGACTGAAATGTTCATAGTATGCTGTTTTTAATTGCATTCAACCATTGATGTCCATATCGCACATCCGGCTCTACATAGTTTCCTTCCCCCCATTCGTTCCAAGATTTGAGGAAAAGAATCTGATGTTCGGGCTGTTTATGCGATATAATAGAAAGCGCGTGGCGAATATGCTGTTCGAACGCCTCCGGAGTGGAGTTGATATATATACCTTCCCGACTACCATTTCTCGGAGTACGATCCCATTGAGGAAGGATAGTAGGATATACATTTTCCCACGAATCCTCCGGTGCAAAGTAATTAGCTACAGTAGAGGGATAATTATATGTCTCTGCATGAATATTAAGATGCAACATTCCTAAAATCCTGTTTATCATAGATCGCGTTATTCCCTTTTCAAGCAATTCGCCTCTACGTTTGCCAAAAGAGTTCACCGCATCGAATCCTAATTGCAACGCATAGTTATATAAGGCAGCGCTACTCTTGAGATTAGGAATCTGTTTCTGATGTGTTTGAGGATCAAAGGTCAAAGTAGAAGGAACCATGGCAATGAAATAAAATCCCGGAAGTCCTTCTGCTTTCGCCAATTCATTCCATAATTGCATGAAATCGCCTACTTGCGGAAAAGCGAAAGGATCGTATATCGTAAATACCAAGCGTCCTTCAATAGTATAATATCTCTGGTCTTTAAAGGCAGGAAGAAGTGCCTTAAAATGGGCAATATGATCTTCTTTGCCCGGATAAGTTTGCTCCATAAGGATAGACGATTTCTTGCCGGAAGCCGTCCACGTAGCACTTGACCAAGTATGATTAGCCCAGCATATACAGAATGGGAAATCGGGTTTGCCGCTTTGTACAACCTCATTGAGGGGGCGCTCCAAGAGCTGCTTGCCACCAAACCAGTAATGATAATAGCAGAAAGCCTCAATACCTGCCTCTTTGGCGAGCATTGCTTGTTGCTCCCGGACTTCCGGTAAGCGCAAATCGTAGAAACCCAAATCGGCAGGGATACGAGGTTGGTAATGGCCTTTGAACAAAGGTCGTGCCTGGGCTACGTTAGTCCATTCTGTAAACCCTTTTCCCCACCATGCATCATTCTCCGGTATCGGATGAAACTGCGGGAGGTATAATGCTATGATGCGTGCTTTTTTAGTTGATGCTTTCATATTATCTTTTTAAAGTTGTTTCAATAATTTTGCCGGAACTCCGGCTACTACGGAATAAGCGGGTACATCTTTCGTGACAACACTATTTGCTCCAATGATAGCCCCATCGCCGATAGTTACTTTTCCTATGATACAGGCTTTATCTCCAATCCAAACATTATTGCCAATAATAATTTCCCCTTTGGATGATAAAGATCTATCTTGTGGGTTGATTTGCAAATCTTTCTTTTCTATGACACCGTGGTTATTATCACTAATGAGTACATCGTTTCCTGTGAGCAGATGGTCTCCTATTTGTATCTTGTTAATCGCTGTGATATGAACTCTTTGGCGAAAAGTGCATCCATTTCCAATGATTATGGAAGGTTGGTATTTTATTTCCCTGTAGGAAGTCCAAGCGGTGAGTTCACAATTTTGGCTGAATGTACAATCGTCTCCAACTTCTATGCATTCAGCTCCTTTTAAGTGAGACCATCTTTTTTTTACCAGACTTCTTTGTCCCCATTTCTTAAACTGAGCACAATAGTATCCTGTGTACAAATAATTGCTTATTTGCGATAGATAATATGCCATCTTTGGGCTAAAAAGACAAGCCCACAAGCGACCTATGTATAATAATATATTTTTCATATTTATTTTTTATTTATTATATACTTATACCAATCAAAAACTGTTTGTTGATGGCTTTCAATCGAATAGCGCCTTTGTACAGTAGTCTGTCCTCTCTTTATCATCGGAATAAAAGGCTCAATACCATCCTTTGTAACTTGTAAAAGATGAGCTATCAGTTCATTTTGTGTGTTATATCTCAGTCCGATTTCTTGACCGGAAATAGTTAATCCGTTGTCAAACTGCTCTTTCGTGCCTCTGGTGTTTCTACCAATGACAAGAGCCCCGGAAAACATGCCCTCAGCCGTAATGAAGCCAAAGCCTTCCGCTTTTGAAGGAACGATGAGTGCCATGGTATGCTGCATCAACGATAAGATATCTTCTCTCATACCAAGGAAAGTAATGGACGGAGTACCATCTATTGATGATGCCATCCGTTCGAGTTTTTTCTTATAATCTGCATCCTGTGTATCACCGGCAATCCATAATGGAACAGGATGATCCGTTTGTTTTACATAAATGGCATATGCCTCTAATAAATCTTCGATTCCTTTTCCTTGCTCTAATCGACCAGCAAACAAGAAGTATGGTTGTTTTGGGACGATTAATGCACTTTGATTTTTGGATAATACACCATCGTATATCACGCGTGAAGAAGGCCAATTATGTAAATTGTTGTATTTTTGTATATCCTTCGTTATACATATTGTATATGATTGATCTTCTTTGAGTTTTTTGAGGAAACAAGCTTTCGAAGGAATGTAGTGCAAATTAAAATCCAAATCGGCATATTCGCGGATATGCCACACATGAGGAATATTCAATCTTCGTGATACAACGTATCCTATATTATTGACACTGGTATTGGTATGAATAATGTCCGCTTTGAATTCCTTAGCGATGCTATATAGTTGTTTTGCAGCAGTCCAATTAACGAAAATACGTCCGACCAAACGAGGAATAAAGAGCAGTATGTCTTTGGCACATCGGAGGGGAGGATAGACGGACATACGATAGGTTAATACTTCGTAAGGAATGCCCTTTTGACGCAGTGTATGCGCAATGCCGG
>ONMU01000005.1 GCA_900319035.1 uncultured Bacteroidales bacterium | reverse complement strand
TACTTTTTCCCGTTTTTTGCATAAAAAATGACACACGCAAGCGCGCATGTCATTTTTTTGTTGATTATTCGTCAGTCCTTTAACTCAGTTGACTCTGGACGACTTGTGCAACCATCTTGCCGTCTGCATTCGGCAGCGCGGCTTTGATGGCTTTCACGAAGAGACCCATATTCTTCTTCTCTGCTTCCCAACCGTTTGCCTCTTTGGCGGCGTTGAAGGCGCGAACAATATCTTCTTCGCTGGCTGCTTGGGGCAGGAAAGTCTCCAAAACGGTAATCTGAGCCTGCTCGGCATCGGCTAACTCCTGACGTTTGGCCGCGAGGTATTGCTCGACGGACTCTTGCCGCTGCTTGACCATCTTCTTGATGATCTGAATCTCATCCGCATCGGTCAGTTCTTTACCTGCATTCTCTTTGCTGGTTTGCCAATTGAGGAATGCACTCTTGATGGCGCGCAGCGTCTCTGTGCGTACGGAATCATGGTTTTTCATTGCCTCCATGATCAAGGCATTGATGTTATTCTTCATTGTGCTTTATATGATTAAGATGATTAACGAACTTGAAAAATTTTTCATACCCATCCAAGGGCTGCGACGAGCAGGGTGGAGAGCATGAGGACGGGCATCTGTTTGTCCAGACTACTGCTCTCGTGCGTCCATATATATCCCACATGCCAAGCCCAGACGGGCGCTACGCAAAGCACCCAGTTGTGGTCGAACGTCACGAAGATGATCAGGCAGATAAACAGGAGGCAGGTATGGTAAATCTTTCCCCCGCGCGCGCCTAACCTGCTCGCGAGCGTGCGCTTGCCATGCGCGCGGTCATTATTCATATCGCGTATGTTATTGAGGTTGAGCACCCCGACGCAGGGTAAGCCGATGGCGATGCCGCACCATATGACTTCGGACGTCAGCGTCTGCGTCTGCAGGTAATACCCGCCGAGGGTGCTGAGCAGACCGAAGAACAGGAACACACCTAAATCCCCGAGACCCATGTAGCCGTAACTATGCTTGCCAAGCGTGTAGGTGACTGCGCCTATGATGGCGAGGAGTCCGAGTCCTAAGAAGAGGAGGACATTGGTGATTGATGAATGATGATTGATGATTGGTATACCGAAGGCGGTGAAGACGAGGGCGGTGCCGAAGAGGACACAGAGACCGACGAAGCACCATATCATTGTTTTCATCTGCTTGACGGTGATGGTGCCGGCTTGCAGCCCATACGCCTCGCGTCCTTTCTGATCCGCGTCCGTGCCCTTGAGGGCGTCACCCAGTTCGTTGCTCAGGTTGCTCAGGATCTGAAGACTCAGCGTCGTGAGGATAGCCAGGGCGAAGATCCACCAGTTGGACCAGCCGGCCAAACCCGTTCCTAAGACGATACCCGACATCGAGAGGGGTAAGGTGCGGAGACGAAGCGATTGAATATAGGGATTCATATTATTTGAAACCAAAGACAAAATAGACAGCACCGATGAGCAAGAGGAAGGCTACGCAGTGGTTCCAGCGCAGGGGCATCTGGAAAGCGATAGCCGAGAAGACGACAAAGACCATCAGGGTGATGACTTCCTGAATGACCTTCAGTTGCATCAGCGTGAAGGGTCCGCCATTTCCCGCAAAACCGATGCGGTTGGCCGGCACTTGCAGACAATACTCGAAGAAAGCGATGCCCCAGGAAAGGAGAATCACAAAGATAAGAGGCGTGGCGTTGGTGAAGAAACCGGTCTGCTGCAGTTTCAGGTGACCATACCACGCAAGCGTCATGAAGATGTTCGACGCGAGGAGTAATAAAATAGTGTATAATCCGTTCATACTTTAGGTAAATAGTCCGTTTTGATATTGGTCATGGCTCCGAAGAGAGAGTCGATGGCTTCGGGGTTGAGGGTTTTGATGTGCTCGAGCAGTTCTTTCACTTTCTCGCGGGACGAGACATGCTCGAAAGGACAGAGTTTGGTCTGTTTCTCATACCCGCGCATGGCGGCGTAGGTGACGATGTCCGCTTCGTCAATGAGGCATAGCGGCCGGATTAGTTGCAGCGGCATCTTGTCCAGTTGCAGGATCGGCGGCATGGTCGCGAAAGCGCCCTGAAAGATCAGGTTCATCAGCAGCGTCTGCGCTACATCGTCGCGGTGATGCCCGAAAGCGATCTTGTTGCAACCTAACTCCTGCGCGGCATTGAACAAAGCCTTGCGCCGGTACCAGGAACAGAGGAAGCAGGGGTGCTGAGTAGTCCGAGTATTCGGAGTATCCGGAGTATTCGGAAGTTCACCGATCTCGGTGTCGCGGACGATGAGGGGGACCTTGGCTTCGGCGCAGAAGGACTCGAGGTAGGAGAGGTCGGTATGGTAATCCCGCTCTTTGACCCGCACGTGAAGGGCAGTGACTTTGAAGCGGGGTTTGTAAATCTGCGCGCGGCGACCCAGCAGTTCGGTGAGCAGCAGACTGTCTTTGCCGCCGCTGAGGCCGATGAGAATATGGTCGTCGTCGGCGATGAGCTGATAGTCAGCGCATGCTTTATGGAAACGCTTCGTGAGGCGATTCAGTTGCTTTTCGAGTGCTATCTGTTCCGGGGTCTTCATGTCGAAACCAAATTTTGCGTTGCAAAATTACAACAAAAAAATGACATGCGCAAATAAAAATGCAAAAATGCAGTAAGTTCTTGCATATGTCGCAAAAAAGCAGTACTTTTGCAATCGCAAAAGTGAAGAAGATGGCCAATACGTTTGGAGACAAGTGGAGTTTTACCTCTTTCGGCGAGTCGCACGGCGCGGCGATAGGCGGTGTGCTGGATGGTGTTCCGGCAGGCTTGCGTATTGACTTTGCGCTTATTCGTCAGGAGTTAGCACGCCGTGCAGGTCGAGGAGCAGTTGGCGCTTCTGCCCGTGCAAAGAGCGAGCCCGACGAAGTGGAGTGGTTAAGCGGCGTGATGGACGGTGTTACGCTCGGTACTCCGATTGCGTTTCTCATTCGCAATAAAGATGCGCGGCCGGAAGACTATGAAGACCTCAAGCATACCTATCGTGTGGGACACGCCGATAAGGTATATGAGCAGAAATACGGTATCCGCGATTGGAGAGGTGGAGGCAGAGCGAGTGCGCGCGAGACGGCCGCACGTGTAGTAGCCGGATGCATCGCCAAGCAGGAACTGGCAGCAAAGGATATCGCGATACATGCGGAGCTCATACAGGTAGGCGCAGAGAAAAACCCGGCGAAGTTCGCTGAGACGATTGCGGCTTATCAGAAAGACGGCGACTCCATAGGCGGCATCATCGAGTGCCGTATCACGGGTCTTCCTGTCGGAACAGGCGAACCGATCTTCGACAAACTCCAAGCCCACCTGGCCTACGCGGTGATGAGTATCAATGCCTGCAAGGGTTTTGAGTACGGCACGGGTTTTGGCGGCGTGACTGAACCGGGCAGCGCCATCAATGGTATCAGCGGAGGTATAGCAGGCGGCATAGCGGATGGAACAGAGATCGTGTTTCGCTGCGTGTTCAAACCTACACCGAGTACACCGAAGGCAGGCGTGAAGGGACGGCATGATGCGTGCGTGGCCGTGCGGGCGGTACCGGTGGTTGAAGCTATGACAGCTTTGGCTTTGGTACAGTTTTTGTAGAGAAAAATAACGAAATAAACGTTTAATAATTTAACAAAAGATAATTATGGCACAGAAGAAATTAACTCGCTCCAGCAGCAACAAAGTGTTGGCTGGTGTATTGGGTGGCCTCGCTGAGTACTTCGAAGTAGATGCTACCCTGATTCGCGTTTGCTACGCTGCACTCTCCGTCTTGTCTGCCGGTTTCCCTGGCATCCTGCTGTACATCATCATGGTGCTTATCATTCCGATGAAAGGACCGGAGGATCCGAGGGATAAGTTCGAGGATGCAGAAGTAGTGAAATAAAAAAAGCGGCTCAAAAGAGTCGCTTTTTTATTGGCCGATTAGTTTATTTCACCACAACCGGTTCGTACTTAGGAACTAAAGTCTTCATCACGCTCCATCCGATGAGGTAAGCCACCGCACAAATGCAGAAGATGATCATGTAGCCCGCGGGTTTGCCGCTGAAGCCGAAGAACTGGAAGGCCTCGCCCATCTTCTCGGCGTGCGTGAAGAGCATACCCGAGCCTTTGTTGATGAGGAACGAACCTACACCACCTGCCATGGCGCCGATACCGGTGATGGTAGCAACGGCCGACTTAGGGAACATATCACCTGTGGTGGAGAAGATATTCGCACTCCAACTCTGGTGCGCTGCGCCTACGATACCGATGATGATCGCTACCGCCCAAGGACCGTAGATACCACCGAGGGGTTGTGCAAAGAGCGCGAAGATCGGGAAGAACGCGAAGATCAACATCGCGCGCATACGACCTGCGTACGGCTCCATGCCTTTCTTCTCCACAAAGATCTTCGGCAGGTAACCGCCGAACAAGGATACTACTGTCACGATCGCGTAGAGCGTAAAGATTAACGCAATACCTTGCGGGTCAGAAGCCTTGATGCCGAACTGATCCTGGAAATACGCCGGAGCCCAGAAGAGGAAGAACCACCATACGCCGTCGGTCATGAACTTACCAAACGCAAACGACCAAGTCTGTTTGTGCTTGAAAGCCTCGCCAAACGACATCTGTTTCTCTTCCTTAGCCTCTTGCTTCGGAGCGTCTTTCTCGTCTTGGTGGATATATTCGAGCTCAGCCTCATTCACATGAGCTGACTCCTCCGGTTTGTCATAGACAAAGATCCAGATACCTGCCCAGATGAAGCCCAGCGCACCGATGATGATGAACGCCATCTCCCATCCGAGGCTCTTAGCCAGCAGAGGAATAGTAGCCGGAGCAGCCAGTGCACCTACCGATGCTCCTGCATTAAACAGGGCGGTAGCGAACGCACGGTCTTTCTTCGGGAAATACTCTGCGGTAACCTTGATAGCAGCAGGGAAGTTACCTGCCTCACCAAGACCTAAGATCAGACGGCAGAAGAGGAACAGATACACACTCACCATTGAGATCGTGCTTACTATCGTTCCGGTCGCTTCCAACAGCGCTGCCTTGCTCTCCAAGCCAACAACTTGCTCGGTTACCCAGCCGCATCCTGCGTGCATAACGGCACCTAAGGACCAAACAACAATCGCCCAGAGGTAACCTTTCTTCGTGCCCATCCAGTCGATGAACTTACCGGCGAAGAGGCAAAAGATAGCGTACGCGATAGAGAACACACCGGTGATCGTTCCGTAGTCGGAATCGGTCCAGTGGAACTCAGGCTGAATAAACTCTTTGAAGGTCAACGACAGCACCTGACGGTCCATGTAGTTAACCGTGGTGGCGAAGAAAAGCATCGCACACATGACCCAACGCCAGTTGGTCATAATATCTTTTTTACTCATAATTTTTATCGTTATTACGTAATTACGTTATGACGTTATTACGAGTTATTTGCGGCAAGCCGCAATGATCTCAAAACACTCTTTGCACTTGTCGGTAACGTACTTCCAGTCTCCGGTTTTTACCTTGTCGCTCGGGAAGAGCTTGCTGCCCATGCCGACGCAGTAAACACCTGCTGCGAACCATTTCTCGAGGTTCTCTTTCTCCGGAGCTACACCGCCGGTAACCATGATCTTCGACCACGGCATCGGAGCCATCAGACCCTTTACGAGGTTCGGACCAACTACGTCGCCCGGGAACACCTTCGTGAAGTCGCAACCAACCTCCTGTGCTGCACCGATCTCGGACGGAGTGAGGCAACCCGGACAATACGTCACGCAACGACGGTTGCAGACAACTGCAATGTCTTTGTTAAACAACGGACCAACAACGAAGTTAGCGCCCAACTGCAAGTACAGCGCTGCTGTCGGAGCGTCCACAACACTACCGATACCGAGTGCCAACTCCGGGCACTCTTTAGCTACCCACTTGCTCAACTCACCAAACACCTCGTGTGCGAAATCGCCACGATTGGTGAACTCGAATGCACGTACGCCGCCTTCGTAGCAAGCCTTAATCACGTTCTTACAAACTTCCACGTCCTTGTGATAAAACACAGGAACCATCGGTGCAGCAGCAATCTTCGCCATCACCTGAAATTTATCAAACTTTGCCATCGAATTTTCTTATTTTATCATTTTCACATTTTCTCATTTAGCGTTGTACTCGACCATTCGCGTTACCACCTGCAAGGCTCAGAACCTCATCCTCAGAAACAAGGTTGTAGTCGCCGTTGATGGTGTGCTTCAGAGCACTTGCTGCTACTGCGAACTCAAGCGCTGCACCTTGGTTGTCCGGATATTTGAGCATACCGTGGATCAGACCGCCGGAGAAGCTGTCACCACCACCTACGCGGTCGATGATCGGGTTGATCTCGTAACGTTTGCTCTGGTAGAACTCCTTGCCGTTGTAGATCATCGCCTTCCAGCCGTTGAACGTAGCACTGAAGCTCTCGCGCAGCGTCGAAACAACATACTTGAAGCCGAACTCCTTCATCATCTGCTCGAAGATGCCTTTGTAGCCCTCAGCGTTGGTCTCGCCGCCTTCTACATCTGCATCGGGCTTGAAGCCGAGACACAACTCAGCGTCCTCTTCGTTACCGATACAAACATCTACGTACTTCATCAACGGACGCATGATCGAGATAGCTTTCTCGCTGGTCCACAGTTTCTTACGGAAGTTCAGGTCAACCGAAACGGTTACGCCGTGACGTTTAGCAGCCTCGCAAGCGAGTTTGGTGATCTCAGCAGCTTTGTCCGAGATAGCCGGAGTGATGCCGCTCCAGTGGAACCATGCTGCACCTTCCATGATCTTGTCGAAGTCAAAATCCTTCGGATCAGCCTCAGCGATAGCGCTGTGAGCACGGTCGTAGATAACCTTCGACGGACGCATCGAAGCACCTGTCTCGCAGTAATACAGACCCACGCGGTCGCCGCCACGAACGATATAATCGTCCTTCACGCCGTAACGACGCAGCGAGTTAACAGCAATCTGACCGATCTCATGTTTCGGCAGTTTGGTTACCAGATAAGCCTCGTGACCATAGTTAGCGCACGAAATAGCTACGTTAGCCTCACCACCACCGGGGATGATACGGAAGTGATCAGATTGAATGAAACGGTCTTGTCCTTCCGGACTCAGGCGGAGCATAATCTCGCCCAATGTAATAATTTTAGCCATGATGAAAAATATTTTATTGTTTATGATTGCAAATTTATGATTTAGAACTTGAAGTAGTTCTTAGCCATAAGGCACGATGATTTTAAATTAAAATTTAAAATACTGCTTTGCGTTGTTATAGCAGATGTCTTCGACCATCTGTTGAACGCGGGCTTTCTCGTAGCCGGTGTACGGGATCATGCCGTTCTCGATGTCGTTACCGAGGACGTTACAGAGCGTACGACGGAAATACTCGTGGCGCGGATATGAGAGGAACGAACGGCTGTCAGTCAACATGCCGACGAGACGAGAGAGAAGACCGAGGTTCGAGAGTGCCATCATCTGCTTCTCCATACCATCTTTCTGATCGAGGAACCACCAACCGGAACCAAACTGAATCTTACCCGGAACAGAACCATCTTGGAAGTTACCCAACATCGTAGCGATTACCTCGTTCGCGCACGGGTTGAGGTTATAAAGAATGGTCTTAGCGAGGTGTCCTTCGCTGTTCATCTCATCGAGGAAATGACTCATTGCTTTAGCGGTTGTGAATTCACCGATGGAGTCGAATCCGGTGTCTGCGCCAAGTTGTGCGAACATCTTCGAGTTATTGTTACGGATCGCGCCGTAGTGGTATTGCTGCGTCCAACCGGAAGCGTAGTCCATCTCTGCCTGAGCGTGGAGATAAGCGTGTTTGTACTGACGAATCTCATATACGCTGAGCTCTTTGCCTGCGAGAGCTTTCTCAAAGATCGCGTTGATCTCCGCATCGGTGTACGGCTCATCGTAGAACTCCTCGATGCCGTGGTCAGAGAGACGGCAACCCATCGACTCAAAGAAGTCATGACGTTTTTGGAAGGCATCCACCATGTCTGCAAAGTTGCGGATCTCCACACCGGCAACCTTAGCCAGTTTCTCGATGTATGCTTTCCAAGTAGCGGCTTCGATGTTCATACCTGCGTCCGGACGCCAAGTCGGCAACATGCGTACCTCTGCGGTCGGGTCTTCTTTGACCATCTTGTGCCACTCGAGCGAATCTGCCGGATCATCGGTCGTACAAACGAGCTCTACGTGGTAGTGCTTCATCAGTCCGCGCGGACAGAACTTCGGATCGTTGGCAATCAGGTCGTTGCACTTGTCGTAGATAGCACGTGCGGTCTCGGGGTTCAGACGCTCTTCGATGCCGAAAGCGGTTTTGAGCTCCAGATGGGTCCAGTGGTACAATGGGTTGCGGAAAGTGTAAGGAACGGTCTCTGCCCATTTCTCAAACTTCTCCCAGTCGGTGGTGTCCTTACCGGTGCAATAACGCTCGTCCACACCGTTGGAGTGCGATGGATTCGAAACGTTTGTTCTCGGCAACCATCTGCGGAATAAGGTGGCAGTGATAATCGATAATCGGCATTTTAGCCGCATGATTGTGATACAACTCCTGTGCGGTCTCTGTCTGCAACAGGAAATCTTTGTCCATGAAAGCTTTCATAAATGATAGATTTTATTGTGTTAAATGAATTTGCGAGTGCAAAGTTACGAAAAATAAATGACATATGCAAGCATATGCCATTCTTTTGTCACTTTTTCACCATTTGTGTCAATTTTTCTACATCAAATTATAAAGTATTTCATATAAAATGTTCGAAAATTTGTTTATATCAAAAAAAAGTAGTACCTTTGCAGTCGTTTTTGAATAGATGGCAGATTTATCAGACATAAGGAAGCCGATAGAGGCAGAATGGAAGCAGTACGAGCGGATGATGGAAAGTTCGCTGCGTGTCGACAATAAGTTGCAACAAGAACTGCTTCGCTACGTGGGTTCACGTCGCGGCAAACAGCTGCGACCATTGTTGGTGTTATTAGCCGCACAGATCTGTAACCCTGTGACGGATAAGACGCTTAAGTCTGCCGTTGCGTTGGAGTTGCTGCACACAGCAAGTCTGATTCATGACGATGTAGTGGATGATTCGGATATGCGCAGAGGAGTAGCGGCTGTTCATACCAAATGGACCAACAAAGTGGCGGTACTCATTGGCGATTACATGTTAGCAAAAGTGATCGGACTGACTGCCGAAGTGCGTAATATACGGATTTTGGAGATCGTAGCGAATCTTGGTAAGAGCCTTAGTAGCGGCGAGATGGTACAACTGCATGTCGGACAATCGATGTGGATTGACGAGGAGCAATATTATAAGGTGATCGAACAGAAAACCGCGCAACTCTTTCAGGCTTGCGCTGAAGCCGGAGCTGAGAGTGCCGGTTGTACCCAGCGGCAACGAGCTGCTTTGCGGGAATATGGACGGTTATTGGGGCTCTGTTTCCAGATCAAAGACGATATTTTTGACTACAGCGACTTGGAGGAGATCGGCAAACCGACCATGAGCGATTTGCGTGACGGCAAAGTGACGCTTCCGCTCATCGAAGCACTGAGACGGGCTCCGAAAGACGAGACGGATATTATAAAGGCGAAAGGCGAAAGGTTAGTGGCTAAAGGTTATTCGCCGGAAGAGGAAGCACGGACGTTGGAAGAGATCAAGGCGTTTGTGATGCGGTTCAAGGGAGACGAGTACGCCGTGCAGAAGATGATCGAATATAAAAAGAAAGCCACGGAAGCGCTAAGCATTTTCCGTGACTGTCCTGAAAAAAGCAGTCTGCTTGCCTTACTCGACTACGCCATCAATAGAGTTCAGTAATTGCTCCCTTATTTTTTCATCGCTGATGGTAGCGAGGACGTCAACCATAAACGCGTTAACGAGGAGTTGACGCGCTTTTTGTTTGTCGATGCCGCGTTGCTGCATATAGAAGAGAGCGGACTCGTCGAGTTGTCCGGTGGAAGCACCGTGAGTTGCTTTGACATCATCGGCATAGATCTCCAACTGCGGCTGTGTACGCATCTCGGCGGTGTCCGAGAGAAGCAGATTGCGGTTCGTCTGATGGGCTTCGGTCTTCTGTGCATCGGGAACGATCTTGAGGTCACCGATAAAACGACCACGGGAGTTGTCCGCCAAGACGAACTTAATGAGTTGGTTCGAGGTACCTCCTCCGACAGCGTGCGTGACGTGGGTCTCAGCGGTGACAGATTCGTCACCGTGCAAGTTCTCTAAACCATAAATTTCTGTCTTACAGCCCTCTCCTAATTGGTTCACCGTAATAGAGAACGAGGCATTGATCACATGTATTTTCACATGCGAACCGGCTTCCTGATCGATCTGAAGATTTACTTCCTCGTTGATGAAGACACGCTCAAATATTTCGCCTTTAGATATTCTCATATCCATGTTCTTCGAGTTCGAGAGCGAGGGATTTATCACCTGTTTTGACGATCTTACCATCGGCAAGGACGTGTACAAAATCCGGGACGATGTAGTCCAAGAGACGCTGGTAGTGGGTAATGACGATCGAGGCGTTTTGCGGGGTCTTGAGTTTGTTGACACCTTCGGCTACGATGCGGAGGGCATCGATGTCGAGACCGGAGTCTGTCTCGTCCAAGATAGAGAGACAGGGGTTGAGCATCGCCATCTGGAAGATCTCGTTTTTCTTCTTCTCACCGCCGGAGAAACCTTCGTTAACCGAACGGTTATTGAGTTTATCGGGCAGTTCGAGGAGTTTCTTTTTTTCTCGCATCAATGCGAGGAACTCTTTCGGTGCGATGGGTTCTTTGCCTTCGTATTCGCGTTTGGCATTGAGGGCAGCGCGCATGAAATTGGTCATGCTGACACCCGGGATCTCCACAGGATATTGAAAAGAAAGGAACACGCCCGCACGTGCGCGCACTTCCGCGGGCATAGCGAGCAGGTCTTGTCCTTTGAGATAGACCTCGCCGGACGTCACTTCGTACGCCGGATTGCCCGTAAGGACGGCAGAGAGGGTCGATTTACCTGCTCCATTGGGTCCCATGATCGCGTGTACCTCGCCTTCGTTGATGACGAGGTTAACACCTTTGAGAATCTCCTTTCCGCCGATGGAGGCGTGAAGGTTTTTTATTTCTAATAACTTACTCATTCTTAATAATCGTACATTTTTTAATCCATTTTGCAGGATTTTGGGATAGGTATTAAGTCCGTATTAACTCCGTAAAAAGTCCGTATTACTTCCGTGAAGCCGAAATCTTAAAAATAGTAAACTTTTAGAGTTGAGACATTACCACTTCTCCGACCGCCTGAATGGTTGATTTGGAGATGTTGGTCATGTCATCGTTACGGGTGTGCCACCAATGCGGGAAGCCGGTTGCGTTACGGATGTCATAATGGATAATATCCACGCAAGGGATACCTGCTATATAATTGACGTAATAGTGGTCATCAGTAATGGGGTACGACTGCTGGTTGTTGAACATCGAGCCATAACCAAGTTTCTGCGCAGCGGACCATATCTGCTGCTGGTAGTTGCCGGCATACTGGGTAGAATACATTTCTCTTGGGAACGAGGCATCGGGAGCGCCGACCATGTCTAACACAATACCGAATCGGTATTGTGGATTTGATATTTGAGATTTATCATTTGACATTTTGGCATAGTTGGTAGCCCAGAGTTGCGAACCAAGGCACCAAGTGTCTTCACGCTCTTGACCGGTATAGAAACGGGGTGAACCCATATCTTCTACATCGAAGAAGATGATGTCGATGGGGGTCGTCAATGTGGAGTCTGCCACTTTCAGACCTATTTGACGGGCAACTTCGAGGAGGACGCCGACACCGGAGGCGCCATCATTGGCACCCGGGACGTTATAATAACGGTCGGAATAGTTTTCTTCCTCATCACACCATGGACGCGTGTCGTAATGAGCACCTAAGAGGATGCGGGGAGAAGATGAGGGAGTAAAGTGGGCGATGATGTTGTAAATCTGCTGCATGTTGCCGCGGTAGTCGGGCATCTGACCACGTTGGAGTTCTACTTCTGCTCCGAAAGAACGGAGTTTCTGAATGAGCCACACCGCACAATCGTTGTGTCCTTTGCTATTCGGTACACGCGGACCAAAAGACATCTGTTTTTCTATATACGCATAAGCAGAGTCGGCACAGAATGCAGGACGGTCAAGTGGCTTTGGTTTCGACGAACATGCCGAAAACAAAAGCACACCCATTAGAAATGAAAAACTAAGAATGAATATCTTTTTCATCGCAAGTTTGTTTCGCTGATAGAAGTATGGTTTTGGATAGCAAGAATCGTCTGTGCGATGGATGCAGCGAGGGACACTATATGCAGTTTGGAGCAATGTTTCTCATCCGACGGGAGCGAGTCCGTGCAAACGAGTTCTTCCAGATCCGACTCTTCGATTCGCTCGCAAGCAGTTCCGCTGAGCACACCATGCGAAACGATGGCTCGCACGGATTTAGCGCCTCCTGCTTTCATGACTTGAGCCGCTTTACAAAGCGTTCCGGCTGTGTCGGCGATGTCATCAATGATGACTACATCTTTGCCGTACACGTCACCCAAGACACGCATCTCCGATACTTTGTTAAAGTCGGGGCGATGTTTATAGCAGATGACCATCGGCACTTCGCGGTCGGTCATTCCATGGAGTTTCTTAGCGAAGTTAGAAGCACGTTTGGAGCCTCCGACGTCCGGCGAAGCTACAATCAGTTTCTTGAGGTTGAGACCCGCGATATAAGGTGCGAGCACATTGGAGCCGTAGATATGATCTACCGGGATGTCGAAGAATCCTTGGATCTGCTCAGCATGAAGATCGACGGTGATGATTCGGTCAGCGCCGGCAGCTTGGAGCATGTTCGCCACCAGTTTGGCACCGATAGAAACACGCGGTTTATCTTTTCTGTCCTGACGGGCCCATCCGAAGTAAGGAATGACTGCGATGACCTTGTAAGCACTTGCACGTTTGGCAGCGTCGATCATGAGCAGCAGTTCCATCAGATTGTCGCTGGACGGACAGGTCGGCTGAACGAGATAGACGGATTGACCACGAACGGATTCCTCAAAATAGGTGCAGAACTCACCGTCCGAAAAACGGTCCACATGCACATTACCCAATTGGCAACCCAATACGTCACACACGCGTTTCGCCAAATCCAGACCTTTCGAACCGGCGAAAACCTTAAACTGATTTGTTTCTTGCATAGTTGTATTCAGTTTAGGGCACAAGAAGTACCCTTTATTTTTTCTTTTTCTTACCCATAAGCTGCGCGTTCGGTTGCGCCATCAGTTGCTCGAACACGGCAGATTCTCCTTTGAGTTTACCACCGGAGAGACGCAGCAGATCCTCACGCACGCGTTGAATACCCGCTTCCTGATCGCGATTCCAGATCAGGTTGCGTTGACGCATACATTGCGCGATATATACCTCCAGTGAGTCACGCTCCGGGCCGACCGGCAGGGAGCATGCATAGCCGATCATATCTTGTACAATGCGTCCATAGTTGCGCATTTGTATCGGCGTTGTATTACGATGCAGTTCCATTATTTTTTACGAATTAAATAGATCATAGTCGGGAAGTGGTCTCCATAGCCATTCTGCCAAACACCACCTTTGTGGGTACGCAGCGGAGCACCTTTGTCCTTGCCCTCCTGTACGGTCAGGAAGGGTTTGTTGAAGACCTGCGATTTCCAGAACGCCCATTTGCCGCTGTTCTTATCTTCATTGAGGAGCGGCTCGGAGATGATGATCTGGTCGAAGAGATTCCAACCTCCGTTATAGAACAGCGTGCCTGTTCCGTTAGCAAGGTGGATCCACATGGTGTTATACCATCCTTGTTTCTCCACCTGTTTGGGTTTCTTACGCGCCTTGATCACCTCTTTGCAGGAATGGTTATCGGGGTCGTCGTTCAAGTCACCCATGATGATTATCTTCGCGTTAGCGTCGGTACGATAGATCGAGTCGCAGATGTGCATACAGAGCATAGCGGCTGTGTCACGTCCCGGACGGGAAGAGAGCTCGCCTCCATAACGGCTCGGCCAGTGGTTCGTGATCATATGGATCTTCTCGGGTTTACCGTCACCGATGAGATAACCGGAAACGAGCAACTGAAGACGCGTCTTGATCTCACCACCGTCGGCATAGTGCGCTTTGAGCTCATAGCCGGCAACATGCGAAGGCTTGAAGAGTGTGGAGTCATACAAGAAGCCCACATCCACACCACGACGATCGGGACCCTCCAAGAGAATCGGTTTGAGCCGACGACCATAGGTCTTGTTGGTCTCCCGACAGAGGTCGTAGAGACAACCAATATTCTCGACCTCGGCTACACCGATACAAGCGGCACCACGAGGATCATAGTCCAAACCCAAAGCAGCAACGGCCTCCGACATCTTCTTGATTTTGTTCTCGTACTTGTACGAGTTCCATTTCATACCGCCGTCGGGCAGGTACTCATAGTCGTTTTTGCCCTCATCGTGAATAGTGTCAAAGAGGTTCTCCAAGTTGTAAAAAGCAATACAACGAACGTACTGACCTTGACCCACCTGATCAGCCTTTTTGTTTTCTGCGCTCAGAGAAGCGCTGCATGTTAACAGCAGAGCTGCTACCCATAACATTGCGTGTGTTTTCATACTATTTGGTGTTAATTAGATACATTTTTCCAAATCGGCTACAAAATTACTCATAATTTTTGATATATGCAAATAATTTTATTAAAATAATAAAAAAAGATAGCAGAATGGTGATTTTCTTATATTCAAAGCGAATATGTCAAAAAAAAAGTGTAATTTTGTATGCTGAAATTTAATTCGAATAGATATGATTAGTACATTTCATCTTCCCGGGCGGATTTGCTCCACTTCGGCAATCAGGGACATCGCATCCCGTGCAAACACTCCGTACACCATGATTTGTCTCAAACCCGATATAGAATGGATTTATCTGGGACAAGAGCGAATGATTCAAGTACTCCAAATGACCGGCGCTACGATGGTGTACAGCGACCATTTTAACAAGTCCATGATTGATGGTCAATGGTCGATCGGTGAAGCGCCTGTGATTGATTATCAGGAGGGTGCGCTGCGCGATGATTTTGAGTTCGGAGCGGTCATGTTATGGGACACCGAGAAACTGAAAGCGCTCGTTGCGCAGATGGATACCGAGTACGAGTTTGCAGGGCTTTACGACTTACGTTTGAGGGCAGAGAAGTTGGAACATATTCCCGAGTATCTGTACTATGAGGTAGAGACGGATACGCGCAAGTCGGGAGAGAAACTGTTTGACTATGTGGATCCGCGAAACCGCGGTGTACAGATAGAGATGGAGCAATGTGTGACCGCCCACCTCAAACGAATCGGGGCGTATCTGAAACCGGGTGAATACAAAGCTCTTCCGGAAGCCGGAGACTATCCTGTGACAGCCAGTGTTATCATTCCTTGTAAGAATCGTGCCCGCACGATCGCGGACGCAATACATAGTGCGTTGAACCAGAAAGTGCGCGAGGGGTATAGTTTCAACGTCATTGTGGTCGATGACAACTCTACCGACGGAACTGCGGAGATCATTGAGAAATTAAAAAATCAAAATGAAAAATTAATCTATATTGCGCAGGACAAGACGTGGCACGCGATAGGTGGAAACTGGAACGTGGCTATCCATGATCCTCGTTGCGGTAAGTATGCTATTCAGTTGGACAGCGACGATACGTATTTTGACGAAACGACCGTACAGCGGTTCATTGATGCCTTTGAAGATAAAGAAGGTACGAAGTACGGCATGGTGATCGGTACGTACCAGTTGACGAATATGAACGGCGAGATTCTTCCTCCGGGAGTGATCGACCATCGGGAATGGACCGATGAGAACGGTCGCAATAACGCATTGCGAATCAATGGATTAGGTGCTCCAAGAGGATTCTATGTGCCGCTTCTTCGTACCATCAACTATCCGACCACCAAGTATGGCGAGGACTATGCGGTGGGGCTAAGGATCAGCCGAGACTACCCTATCGGTCGCATCTATGATGTGGTGTATAACTGTCGTCGTTGGGAGGATAACTCCGATGCGAACTGCGATATAGTTGCCATGAACCGCAATAACTGGTACAAAGATAAACTGCGGACGTTTGAGCTGAAGGCGAGAAAGGATTAGTGGAATAGTGGATATTCGTGTCGGGATATTAACGGCTCCGCAGATTGAGTTTGAGCAGCGGGAGAAGACGTTCGTTCTGAAGAACGTGCGGATCGGTATTGGTTTTCATTGGGATCGCCATGAAGACCAAGAGTTTGCCGGTTCGTTGGAGATTCGTAACAACGCAGATGGTACTCAAACGGCTATCAATACCATTGATTTAGAGGACTATCTGTGTTCGGTTATCTCGTCCGAGATGTCTGCCAACAGTCCTATGGAGCTGCTCAAAGCTCACGCGGTCATCAGCCGTTCGTGGGCGATACGCGCTATCCAAAAACCAAATCACGAGGGTTTTCATGTCTGTGCAGATGATCACTGTCAGCGGTACGAGGGGCTTAGGCGAATGAGACAATCGTGCCCCGATGGGGCTAAGAACGAAAGGGCGGTAGAAGCCGTTCGTGCCACTAAAGGACAGGTCTTGGTCTATGGACAAAAGGACGAACAAGGTACGAAGGAGGAGATCTGTGACTGCCGGTACTACAAGTGTTGCGGCGGAAAAACAGAAGTTTGGCGGACTTGCTGGGAAGACATTGATGTGCCTTATATTCAGTCGGTTAGATGCGATTGGTGTAAGAGTCCTTCGCCTAAAGTGCTGCGTCTGGTGCTCAATGACTATGATCAGGAGACGAAGGATTTTCGGGATTGGAGAGTGAGCTATACCGCAGATGAGTTGAGCGAGATCATTCGTACCAAATCGGGCATTGACTTTGGGGAGATCATCGATCTTATTCCGCTTAAACGCGGTGCTTCGGGACGAATCTACGAACTCCAGATTGTGGGTTCCAAACACACGGAGATCATTGGCAAGGAGTTAAAGATCCGTCTTTGGTTGTCTCGTACGTGTCTGTATAGCTCGTGGTTTGAGGTAGAGAAAAACCCTTCGTACATCGTACATCCGTCCTTCGTACTTACAGGTCACGGTTGGGGTCACGGAGCAGGGCTTTGCCAGATAGGCGCAGCGGTGATGGCAAGCGAAGGAAAGAGTTACGAAGAAATACTGAGTTATTACTATGCAGGTAGCCGACTTAGCGTTACAACGCTCTAAATACAAGCACCTTACGGACGAGCAATGGAGGTGGTTTTTGCAGCAAGTCGAGGGGCGTGAGAGGACAGCGGACAAGCTGCCCACTTTTGCAGCAATCGAAGATTGGTGGTACCCCGTTCGGCTCAGTTGTGAGCAATGTTCGTCGGAACTTACGGCACGATACAAAGCACACATCATCGAATCTTCTAATCTTCCAATTCTCCAATCTTCAAATCATAAGTGCCTTGATTTGACGGGCGGTTATGGAGTAGATACATTTTTTCTGAGTGAGCTCTTTGATGAGACGGACTACGTGGAGCAGAACGCGGAGTTATGCAGGATTGCGGAGCACAATAAGGAAATTACGAATGAAAAATTAAAAATTAAGAATGTCTCAATCCATAACTGTACGGCGGAGGAGTTTCTGGCTTCCATTCACAGGGAGAACGAGGGGGGCTACGACCTTATTTTCCTTGATCCGGCAAGGCGGGACAGTCATGGAGGAAAAGTCTTTCGGCTCGGAGACTGTACACCGAATGTGGTGGAGTTGATGCCAGATCTGGTTTCGCATTTAGCGCCGGAAGGCAGGATCATGCTCAAGTTATCTCCGATGATTGACCTCACGCAGGCAATCAAAGAGTTGTCAGCAGTCAGTAAGGTCACACCTGCATCAGTCCTCACATGGGATATTCACGTGGTGGCGGTGAAGAATGAGGTTAAGGAAGTGTTGCTGTTGAGCCATCAGAAATCAGAGTTCAGAACTCAGACCATTACTGCGATTGATCTGGATAAGAAAGAGCAGGCATTTGTCTTTACCCGCGAAGAAGAACAAACGGCGCAGCCACAAATGGTACATGGTACATTGTCCCCTTGTACATTCCTTTATGAGCCCAATGCCGCTATTCTCAAAGGAGGGGCATATAAGTTGGTGTCCGAGCGTTTCGGGCTTCAGAAATTAGATGTCAACACGCATCTCTATGTCTCGGATAAGCTCGTTGAGGACTTTCCGGGACGGGTGTGGAAAACCTCTCCCCTTCCCTCTTCCAAGGAGAGGGTGATTAGTCAAGCGAACGTGATCGTGCGCAATTATCCGTTGACGGCAGAGCAACTCAAAAAGAAACTGCACCTCCGAGACGGAGGTACAGCCTATGTCATCGGTTGTCGAGTGAACGGCAAACCGGTATTGTTTTCGGCAGAAAGGGTCTGAACTTAGAATTTATAAGCTACGCCTAAACCGTTTCCACCAGCTTGAATAGCCCAATAAGGATGCGCATCATCCGAACGGTAACAGTGCATGTTATAGGTCTTCGGCGTTTGGTGCATCTTCCAATATCCGACTGAGATGGTCGGTATAGCTGCTAATTCAAAGGCGCCTCCAAGACTATATAGCATATATCCGGTAACGAGTCCTTTGGGAGCACCATTGTCAATAGAGGAAGTCATATAGATTAAACCCGCAATCTCAAACACGGCACCGATACTCAACAGACCCCACCCCACCATGGCTGTCTCATAACCGGAACGGAACAGGTCGTACGCAACGCGGCAGTCCTGCGCTTTCAGCCAACGAAGGGTTTGTAGTTTGCCCATTTTCTCATTTCCGACATAATAGGAATCGCCTGCACGAGCTAACATCACCGAACGCGGTTCGGTCTCGGGGATAGGACGCTTCGCCGCATAAGTCTGAAAACTCATGGCGCAGAGAAGAAATAAAAGAAAGATTTTTTTCATGTTCTATACTGTTTAATTGTTTATCTTAGAAAGGATATCCTATACCGAAGTTGAGGCGGAGGGCGTCAAGAGCGGAGGGGATATTGAAATAGGTATTGATGGGACGGGAGCGGTCGGGAGTGCCGTCCTTGTTGTAACGATAGGTCTGATAGGGGGCATGGATAGCGACACCTAAATCCAGACGAATGACCAAGCCGTCCAAGTCCAGACGCAGACCGGCACCGGTGCCGAGGGCTATCTGTTTGGCGAAATGGGTGTTGTTGATGATTCCATCGTAGAGCTCTTCGTGGAGCTGAAGGCGCTCCTGATAATCGGGGAAGCCTGCTTTCTTGAAGACATCATCGCTGTTATACCAGTTCCACACATTGCCGGCATCGACAAAAGCGGCTCCGAACAGTTTCCAGACAATCGGGAAACGGAGTTCGAAATTCGCTTCTAACTTGAGATCGCCGGAATGGAAGAAGTTCTGGTTGTATTTATCGGAGTAGAAGTTACCGGCTCCATAAGCATAAGGAGCCGCAGCACGCATACTATTGGGTCCGCCCATATAGAACGCCTCGGAGAGGGGTGAAGCGGATGAGTTGCCCAAGGGGATGTTCGCGCCGGCATAGAGACGGGTAGCGATACAAACTTGGTCGGTTATATTAAAGCGGTTACGGAGCTCGGCAGTCAGTTTGAGGAACTGGTTAAAGGTCACATTACCAAATGGTTTGTCTTTCTCGTTCCATTTACGCCCGAAGAGGCAATACATGGCGTTGAGGAGGTTTGCGGACTCCTTGACGCCTAATTCGATCATTGTGTTCACGGGTCGTTTGGAGCGGTAGTCGTTGTAGAGGAAGGTGTAGCCGATGGAAGGCACGAACTCGTTTCCGGCTATCAATTTGATGAGTTGAGGGTACTCCTCTGCCTTGTTGAGGAGGTTGTCCGACTCGGCTTTCATGAGCACTACGGAGAGCGAGAGGGGTGTGAAGATGTGGGTGATGAACTCCGTCGATTGAATGAAATAGGTGAACGAACCGGCGACTTTGTGTACACCGTAACCTCCGGCTATATTCTCGTACTGGTAGTTGAGCATATACCGCGTGTTGCCTTCGGGGTTGTTATCTCCCGCCCAATGGAGATAGGGGAAGATAAGCGAAGCGTTGACGCCTAACTTGTAGGTATCGGTCTTTCTTGGGTCACCCGGGTGACGGTTTCGCAATGCCCAGTAATAGGCTCCGGTTCCTTTGATGGTGAAGGTCTCACCTTTTCCCATGAGGTTCTTAATGGACGATTTGAGGGTGAGGTTCGGGCCGAGACTGTTATTGGATCGCCACGCCACATCGACATCGCCGGTGAGGTCGTATGTACGGGTGATGGAGTCGCCGCGGTATAGTTGTTGACGACGCCATTCTTTCATAGCTCGCACACCAACGCCGGACTTGTAGAGTTCGCCCTCCAAGATATTGTTGTAGTCGCGTTGCTCGAAGATTCGCAGCAAGACGTTACCGTCCTTGGTCAGTTTGTATTCGGCGGAGAGGGCATTTAACCAACCGCTTGTTTGGTTCACTTCGGGGTTATCGGTGAGCGTAGAACCCAAGGTGATGCGTAGCCGGTCTTTGAAGAACGATTTGCTGATGGCTATATTCAGGTCATTGGTCTTACCTCCTGCGTGTTCGGTCTGCGCACTACTGAGGTCGATGTCCACGACTTTACCCATTTTTGAATTCGACATCGCCGCATTGAGACGACTGCTGACGATAGAAGAGAGCGCATAGCCACCTCGTTGAGCAGCCACGTTACTCTCACCCACATACATACCGGTAGCGAGCAAGGTAGCCGCTAAGCCTTCACGGGTCTCTTCGTCCACGGAAGCCAACTCACGTGTGACCGTCTCGTCATTGGGAGCCTCGAGGAAGAAGTCTATCGAATGCAGTCCGATGGAGTCCACTATTCCGTTCACGCGCACACCGGTGGTGAAATCCACACGGCGGGTCTCTTCTCCTTCGGACTCCACATCGGCTTTCACTTTCTGCGAAGCCGAGATATCCAATAGGGTTTGCCCCACAGGACCATTGAACGCCACATGACTGCCGGAATCCACATGGAACGGCATGATCGGGTACGCTTTGGGCGAATACCGGATGAATCCATCGTCCACACGCACCTCTCCGCCCAGACTGAGTCCGCCTTCTGCTGTGCCGTAACGCACATTGACGGTTCCGTGCGGTTTGACTTGCGCTAAGTTCTTCTTGTCTATCGGATAAGTGATGTCCGTGCAGGGCAGAATCGTGATATCCACATCCGCCAAGATGCTGTCCAAAGGACCTGTGACGGAACCTCGGATGTCCGTTGCCAGACCTCCATAGACCGGTATCGGACCGCCTTTCTCCAGTTTAACCGGCACCAAGCTATCCGCAGCCAAGTTGACATCCAGACGCATGTTATTCATATCCAAACCGCCCGTCAACGCCAGATAGGTACTATCGACCGCATAGACAGGCAGGCCGTTGAAATCGATCTTGTTATGCTGCATCACCACGGGTGTCTCGCCCAGACTGAGCCGCACGTCATAAGGACGGTACAATGCCGACACGCTCTTGGGCAGCACCTCGGCAGAGAGATCGAAGCGTTTGGGCAGACCATCTATCGAAGCCTGCGCACCGAGGGCACCGCTGAGGTTCAGATCCGCCATTTTGAGAATGCCGTTGACGATCTCCATCGGTATATCATCCGGACGCACCTCTGCTCTGAGGGCATTGGGATAGAGTGCCGAGGGCGAGAGAGTCAAGTCCACAGACCGGCTACCTAATTCGATGGAGTCATAGGATAAGTTATCCAGAGTGAGACATCCAACACCGTTCAGGCGGTTCTCATTCCGCTGCACGTCGAACCACAGATCAGCATCGGTTTGCAGTCCGCGCAGCGACATCGCTCCATCGGTCAGCTGGCTGTTGGCGGTGAGGGAAGCAGCGGTGTTGCCCTCTGTCATGCCGATCTTCAGTGCAGCGTTAGCAGCAGGAAGCCGAAGCGCTGTACTGTCTTCGGGATGTTCAATCTGAGGGATAGAGAGGTCTAAGTTCATCGCCGTTTGCAGGCTGTCGGACGCCAATTCCAGACCGACCTGACGGATGTCTAATCCCGTCCGGTCAATGAAGGGTTGCACGGGGCTGCCGTGCGAGAGATCGATGCGTCCGTTCAGGGCAGGTATCAACCGCCGCAGGGAATCCAACTGCGTCAGATCACGCAGCGAGGTGATGGCGTGGATGCGAGCGGAGTCTTTGACTGCCTGTAAGAGCGGAGATAGCCCTTGTACGAACTGCAACACATGCATCGGGGTTGTCAGATCCGCCTTTAGGTTCTCCGTAGCAAGGTTCAAAGAGGTGGAGGAGTCGGTTGTAAAATGGATATCCAGCTGTTGAGCATGGAGATCTTCGTTTCCAACGCGCGCCTGTACGTCACGCATATGCGAACGATAGTTGACGCACATACGCGAAGGCGTCATGAAATCCGACACCCGAAGCGTGTGATCCGTTTGCGCCGAGACGAGCTGCCGGTCGTGTGCATCTTTCAGTTGAATAGGCAGATGGATGTCGCCGTCCACCGTGCTCTGAGCCAACTCGGCATTGATGGACAAGCCCGAAGCATCGATCGTACCGTAGCAGGCATCGGTCAGATGGAGCTGCACCTTGCTCCGCATCGCCCGCGAACGAGGATTGATACCCTGACCTTTCGCGTTCAGTTCACCGGCTATCAGTACATATGTACTGTCACGCATCAGCGCAGTGAGATCGACACGTTCGACCTCTGCATGTACGTCATAGGCTTCGTCGTTGATGTCATAATAGCCCCTCAGCTGCGCCTTGCTGCCTTTGTACTGCGCATCTCCGTCCACGTCCACACGCATCTCTTCCAAGTTCATCGCCGCAGTGGTCAGATCTATCTGCGCGCCTATCTCATCCGAACGGGCATGTAGCCCATTACTGGTAATCAGATGCTTGTCGAGCGCTACACAGGCATCGCCGTGAACGGTGTCCAAGGGCAGGTAGAACTTACCGATAGACATCTGATACCCGCCGACCTCTAAGCGATGCGCATCGTACGTGTTGCCGCCGACATCCACAAGCACATCGGGTTGCAAGGTACGCGTCCGGATATCGAGTCCCAAGGGGGTGAGGAGGAAATGAATATTCCTCAGATCGCCGTCCGGCACATCGAACGCCAAACGCAGGGGGTTCTTCTTTCCTGTTTTCGGTTTAGCGGGTTTAGGAGAGGGACGCAGGTCAATGCCCACGAAGGTGTCGTATATACGCAGACCGTGCAAGGGATACCGTCCTTCGGCGATACTCAACGCAGGGCTGGAGGTCTCCAACAGCCTCAGCACCACGTCCACACCCACGGTCGCTATCAACGGACCGGAGTGAAAAGTGGTCTTATCCAAAAGAAGATGTTCCACTTCGATCGGAAGAGAGAGGAGATCCTTGGGCTGATGAGGGGCAGAGGAAAGGGTATGCACGGTAGCTTTGAGCCGCAGATGTCGTACGTACACCAAGGTGTCTTGCCCCCGATGACCGACAAAAAGGCTGTCTATACGTACCTCTAAAGGCAGGTCGCCTTGCCCTTTCCACGCTCGGTAGAGCACCATGGGCGAATGATGAAAAGGCGAGAGATAGAGGCTGTCCAGATCGATATCCATGCCCGTCTTCTCAGCCGCTACCACGACACCTTTCTCAATCGCTACTCGGCGCAAGGAAGGCACATAGAGCACGCTTACTACCGCAATCAGTAGCAGTAAGACCACTCCTATGACCACTCCGGTCAGGACGAGCGGCACTTTCCAAAACAGCTTAGCCCCTTTCAATGATGGTCTTAAAAACTTTTCTGAACACCGAAACGCAATCCGTACAGACCCGGGGTAAACTGGTTCGCAAGCATGTTACGCAGTTTGCCCGAGAAGATGATCACATCGTGTGTATGTTCCTTGTATCGCTCTCCGGTCAGCGGGTCTCTGTAGCAGTACGTCATACCGCTATACCCAAGGCTGAGGATAGAGAAGAATATCTGAAAAGTACTCTTTTTATTGAACTTATAAGTGACCACCGGAGAGATCTGAAAACCATAGTTGATACTATGTTTCAAGCCGTCATAATCGGTTCCGTTAATGATTCCGTCGGTCACACGCGGGAACTCCATACCGGTGAACACACGTGCCTCAAGCCATATACCCACCTTACCATCGAACATGGTCTTCATCCGGTAGCGCATATAAGGTGCTATCTCGAATGCGCCTTGGTGCACACGCAGGTCGGTTGAGTACGTGGTGTCAATGAAATTCATGTCGTACGTAGTGACCGAATTGGCATACGAACCCGACAGACGCAGACCCAGATGGATGCGTTCGGTCAGTTTCCAGCCCACCTCGGGACTCAAGGCGATAGACCATCCGTTCTCCTTGCGGTCCGAACGGGAGTCGTGATGGAAATAGATGTCGAAATTATAGCCGTAGTAGAGTTTCTGTTTCCACATCGGAATAACCGCTTCAGGGGCAGCGGCTTTGACGCTGTCCCCAACGGTCTTCGTTTCACCGGCTATGGAAGCCACCGATGTCATTCCGTCCACTATATGATCCTCTTGCGCCACCATCATAGCGAAAGGCGAAAGGACGAAAAGGGCGAGAAGGCAAAGTTTAGTCTTCATGTTTTTGATCATTTTCGGTCATGTTCCGGATAAACAGATCCACGACGTGTTTGGTAATATAGGTCTTGCGAACCGCATGACGCACCTTATCAGCGGTAGAGGGTCCTTGCTCCTCGGTAGCCAAAGCAGCGGCTTTCTCAGCTGCTTCCACATCTTTCTCACGCTGGTCGATCTTAGCACGCAGTTTATCAGACGCATGTTTGTAGAAGAAATCATAGCACGGTATCGTAGCCTTCATGATATACGGGGTAAGGAAGGTCGTCAGCACACTGGCTGCTACGATGATCGGATAGATAACAGGGTCTGTGACGCCCAGATTGCTACCGAGTCCGGCGATGATGAACGAGAACTCACCGATCTGCACGAACGAGAAACCGGTGGACATCGCATCTTTCATCGTCTCACCACCCCACCAGCATCCGAGGGTTCCGAAGACGATCATACCCACGATGATGACGAGGGAAACAAAGAGGATCGAATCCCAATAGGTAACCAGCGACGAGGGGTTGATCATCATACCCACGGAAACGAAGAAGATAGCAGCGAAGACGTTCTTGAGCGGTGCCATGAGTTTCTCAATACGGTGCGCCTCCAAGGTCTCGGCTAATACCATACCCATTACGAAAGCACCGAGTGCGCTACTGAAACCTGCTTCCTCAGCCGTCAGTACCATACCTAAGCAGAGACCCAACGCCAAGATGATCAGCGTCTCGTCGTTGAGGTAATTACGCACTTTGCGAAGCAAGGTCGGGATGATCAGAATACCCACTACGAACCAAACCGCCAAGGTGATGACCAGGACACCCACTTTGTTGAGCAACTCGGCTCCCTCGAAACTGTTCTTGACCGCAATACTGGAGAGCAGCACCAACAGCACTACCGCAACTATATCCTCGATGATCAGGATACTGGTGGCACCTTTGACGAAGCGCGCTTTGCTCAGACCTGCCTCGTCAATCGCTTTCATGACGATGGTCGTACTGGACATACAGAGCATCGCTGCCAAGAAGAGCGAGTTCATGTTGTCCAACAGCGAGAATCGTCCCACACCGTAGCCCAAGAGCAACATACCTCCGATGATGGTGACAGCACCCACGGCAGCCACTTTACCGCTCGAGAACAGGTTCTTGAGACGGAACTCCAGACCGATACAGAAGAGCACGAAGAGCACACCGATGTTACCCCACGCTTCCACGTTCTCGTGACTAACAAGGTTCTCTCCGAATAAGTTCGGTCCTACCAACACTCCGGCTACGATGTAGCCCAATACAACCGGCTGCTTTAGCAGCTTAAAGAGCAGACTCACTATGCCTGCCGTGATCATTAAAATGTACAAATCGTGTACCATAACTATTTAGTGAATTGGTGTTAACGGATAAAGAAGATTCACAATCAGGATGTTTGCGGCAAGGATGATGATATTCATCAGCAGACCGATCCGCAAGAAATCGCTGAACCGGTACCCTCCCGGCGCATAGACCAACATATGGGTTGGTGAACCGATCGGCGTAGCGAAACTGCTGCTGACGCTGATCATCAGGGCGATCAGGAACGGATAGGGTTCGTAGCCCAAATGGTTCGCTGCCTCATACATGATCGGGAAGAACATAGCTCCGGCAGCGGTGTTGGAGATGAACTCGGTGATGAAAGTAGCGATAAAACAGATAGCCGTCATCACGACAATCGGATTCGTGCCACATACATCGAGCGTACGGTACGCTAACCATTCTGCGATACCTGTTTTTTCGATCGCAACACCCAAGACTACCGAACCGGCAAAGACCATCAGTATTTCCCAGTTGATTGATTTCATCGCCTGTTCCGGCGTACAGCAGCGGAAGATCAGCATCGCGAATGCAGCAAGGAAAGCGCAGTTCAACAGCGGCAGGATATTAAGCGACGAGAGCACCACCATAGCTATCATAATCGCCGAGGAGACAAGGGTCTGCGGACCGATGTTCGGTACCTGCTCTGAGTCGTAGAAATAGAGCTGCGATTTCAGGCTCTCCGTGTTGATGTCCAGTTTCGGCGAGCACTCCAAAAGCAGGGAATCACCGGCATGTAGTTTCACTTCCCGCGGCGAAGTCTTAAGACGTTTACCATAACGAGCCACCGCAACGACGGTCAGGTTATTATCTTTCTCAAAGGTCGTTTCGCAGATCCGTTTATGAATCAGATCGCTATTCAAAACCACATAAGCGGTTCGTAACTGCCGGTCACTATCCTGCTGATTTATCGTAAACAGCGCTTGGTCGGCGGTCTTAAAACCGAGGTTACCTTTGAGATAGAAGATATCATCAATCTGTCCGGCGAAGACCAAGCGGTCACCTTCTTGGAGCAGTTCGTCATCGGCAACCGGTGACAGCACCTCATTCGCACGAACCAGCTCCACGAGCGAACCGCCATGAATATCTTTCAGTCCCAATTCAGCAACCCCTTTTCCGATATTGGGGTTTGCAGAGGGCACAATCAGCTCTACCGTATACTCCGACGTCTCTTCAAACACATCTTCCGGTGTCTCACGGTTAGGCAGCAGACGGCGCAGTACGATGATACTCATCACCCCGACGCCCAGACAGAAGAGACCGGGCAAAGTGGTTGCCAAGACATTCATCGCCGTGCCTGTACGGTCTGCATAAAGCCCCGAGATGATTAGGTTAGGCGGCGTACCGATCAGCGTACAGACACCTCCCATACCCGAAGCGTAACTCAGCGGAATAAGCAGTTTGGAAGGCGAGATACCTAATTTCTTGGACCACATCTTAACGATGTTCACAAAAAGCGCCACCACGGTCGTGTTGCTCAGAAACGAACTGAGAGCCGCTACCGGTAACATCAGCCTCAACACCGCACCTTTGTACGACTTCGGCTGCCCCAACAGATTGTGCACTACCCATTGCAGCACACCGGTATGGGTCAGACCCGCTACCACAACAAACAGCACTCCGATCACAACAACCGACGTGCTGCTGAAACCGGAGAACGCCTCTTTGGCATTCAGCACTCCGGTCAGAAACAGGACAGCTATGCCGCCTAAGAAAACTAAATCCGAGCGCAGCTTGGTAAACAACAGCACGGTAAACATCGTGAAAACCGTGATGATCGTGATCCAAGCGTTACCACTAAATCCCCACAATACAAATGATTCCATTTCTTCTATCTATATTTTCCTCAAATAATCTTTTGTTTTCAACTAACGACTAACGACAGCCCTTGCATGGACCAATGCCCCTCTATCCGCCAAGCGGATGAAAGATGTCCATACCGAAAGCCCGTGTGAAGGCGTCGGACTTACGGAGGTTCTCCGCCGTGTCGAGTTGCACTCCTTTGCCGGGCGTCATCAGCAGAATGCGGTCACTTAGCGCCAAAGCCAAGTCCAACTCATGCGTGGAGATGAGCACCGTCTTGTCTTGCTCGTGTGCCAACTGTCTCAGCAGACGAAGCACCAATATACGATGCGGCAGGTCCAGATGCGCTGTCGGTTCATCCAAGAGGATGATAGGCGTCTGTTGCGCCAAGGCTTTCGCAATCAAGATCCGCTGTTTCTCGCCATCCGAGTGCGCGTTGAAGAACGTCTTCGCCACCTCTGAATTCTGAAACCCCACTTTCTCCAAGGACTCCTCAATAATCCGTTCGTCCTCATCCGTCAGTCCGCCTAAAAACGAAGTATAAGGGTACCGACCCATCGCTACTACGTCATGCACGGTGGTGTTATCCATCGACAGCCGTTCCGTAAGGACCAAAGCCATCTGCTTAGCAGCCTCCCTTCCTTTTAGGGAAGGGTCGGGGTTAGGCTTAATCTCTCCTCCCAACGCCGGTTGCAGACCTGCTAAGGTTCGCAGCAAAGTCGATTTGCCACAACCGTTCGGGCCCAACATACAAACCATCTCGCCTTGTTGAAGCGAGAACGTGAGGTTTGATTGCACCACTTCCTCTCTTCCCTTCAGGGAGGAGCCGGAGGTAGGCTTATACCCGATCGTCAGTTTATTCGTAGAAATAGATTCGTTGGACACGGCGTGAGACAGATGTTAGTATTTCATATGTGATTGTTCCGAGTTTGTCGGCAAGTTCCTGTAAGGGCATATGTTCTCCGAAGACCTCCACCGGATCACCGGGACGTGCGTCCGCATCGGTCACATCGATCATCGCTTGATCCATGCACACGTTGCCCACCACCGGACAGCGTTTACCGCGCACATAGACCTCGCCGCCGTAGTTCGAGAACCGACGGTCGAAGCCGTCCGCGTAACCGATAGGTATCACCGCTATCACGCGGTCTTCCTCCAGACGCGTATGACGACCGTAACCAATGGTCTCACCCGCCTTGACGGTCTTGACGGAGAGGATCGTCGTCTCCAACGAACATACATTCCTCAGTTGCGCCCCGTTGAACGAGAAGCCGTACAGACCGATGCCTAACCGGCACATGTCGAACTGGAACTGCGTAAACCGCTCTATACCGGCGGAGTTGCAGATATGTTTGATGATCCCTTCATCTTTTAATCCTTTCTTCAGCTCCTCTGCGCAACTATCGAAGTACTTGATCTGCGAGAGGGTGAAATCGTCAAACTGCGCCTCGTCCGAACCGGCGAGATGCGAGAAGACCGAACGGACAGAAACGGCTTTCTGATGCGTCAGGCGGTCAATGAGCCAAGGGATGTCTTCCTTGTAAAAACCCAGACGGTGCATGCCCGAGTCGATCTTAATATGTATCGGGTAGTGCTCCAAGCCCTTCGACTCCACGGCCGCGATGACCGTCTTGAGCGACTGATGGCTATAGACGTTCGGTTCGAGGTTATTCTCCAAGATCAGATCCATCGCAGCTACCTCGGGATCCATGATGATAATCGGCAAAGTGATACCTGCACGGCGTAACTCTACCCCTTCATCTGCTACAGCTACCGCTAAGTAATCCACCAAACCCGAAGCCTGCAACGCCTTGCTAACATCCACACTACCAGCACCGTAAGCGAACGCCTTCACCATGCAGGTCAGCTTGGTCGTCGGACGAAGCAGCGACCGGAAATAACGCACATTCTCCACCAACGCCGAGAGGTTTACTTTGAGTACCGTCTCGTGGGTCTGATGCAGAATACGGTTTGAGATCGTCTCTTCGTCGTACCCCAAGGCACGCATCACCGCCGCACACGTACGCACGTTTTGATGCGTCGGGTCCTCAATCACTTGCTTGGAATGCGCAAATAGCTTCATCTTCTCCGCCCGTTTGGCGTCCAAGGAAGCGAAGTTCTCATCGTGCTCATGACCGATATACGTGATCACGCCGATCGTCGGACGAATGATCCGCTCCAGTTTCTCCATCTCCCCGGGCTGCGAGATTCCGGCTTCGAAGATTGCCAAGAGAGGTCTTTCAGGCGAAGCCGATCTTTCAGCGGAGCGGTCTGAGTCAGACTTGGAAGCGGTCTTACAGTCCGCAAGACGGTCAGCGTCAGCTAACTGCCAAACGCTTAGCGGCACGCCGATCTGCGAGTTATACGATTTAGGCGAACGGATGATGGTGTAGTCCTCTTTGAGGAGTTGGTACAACCATTCTTTCACCACGGTCTTGCCGTTCGAGCCGGTGATACCGATGACCGTTCCGTTAAACCGGCTACGCACATGTGCCGCCAAGAGCTGCAAAGCCGCTAAAGCGTCACCGGTCACGAATGCCCGCACGCCTTTCTTCTCCAACTCCGGTATATACTTTGCCCCGTCGTTCTTCTCTGTCTTAAGTGCGAAGAACAAGGTCTGTGCAGCCTTTGTACTTCGTACATCGTTATTCTTTGTACTTTGTACATCATTATTCTTTGTACATTGTACATCGTCCCTTTGTACATTCAACTGTCTGCTATCCGTCAGCAGGTAGCGAATCTCCACATCATCATCGCCCGTCACCGTAGCAACAGTCCCGATTGTTTGTTTTATCTCCGATAGTTTCATATTCGTGTAATAAGGTCAAAAACCTTTGCGGCTGCAAAGGTACAAAAAATTTTGCATATATGCAAGAAAAAGAATTAAAAAATAAGAATTATTGACAATTTAGGTCTTTAACGAGGGGCGAGAAGATGAGAGAATGAGGGCATTGAGGGGATACATGCGGCGGGAACGGAGAGGACGGGGATCTATGGGCACGAAGGAGACGTCCTCGGGTGTCGGGAGGGACTGCTCGGCGGAGGGCGAAAGGCTAATGGTTATAGGCGAAGGGGACTCCGCGCTGACGCACGGAGCACTCAACAAAGATTGTTCAGCGGAGGCATTTGGGGCGGCTACGAGGGATTGTTGGGTGAGGGAGGCTTCTTGGGTGGCGGTAACGGCGGATTTTAGGTCGCGGTAGATGGAGACGTAGACGTATTGATAGAAACGGGTATAGGGCTTGAGACCGGGTTCCGGTTTGGCGCCTCCTTTGACTACATGGAAATAATGATGGAAGAAACGAAGTCTCCATTCGATGCCTTCCTGAGAGTAGTCGTGTTCGAGGGCGTGAGCGAGTTTCTGGGCGGTTTTGATGAGTTCGCGATTCGCAACGCAGGCTGCAGACCAAGTCTTGGGGAAATGGTAGGTATAGAGTTGGTGCAAGCCGCCAAAACGCGGCACACGGCGGACGATGATGTGTTTGCGGTATTTTTGGCCTATTTGGTGGGAATTCATCATTCCGCAGTAGTAATTGATGCCATCAATGGGGTATAAATAGCGAACACCACGGGCTCGAACCTTGGAAACAGCAGGAGAAGGCACCTCTTGGAAAAGGGTGCTTGTTAAAATTGAAAATATGGTTGTTTTTAGATGCTTGGACATCGGCTGTAAACGTTTGTATATGTGGTTGTTATAATGTGTTTACAAATAGCATAGTCTAGGACACCTCCTTTCCGGTCTCGATCCACTCTGTATCCGGTCTCGGGCAGAGCCCTTGGGAGGGGTTAGTGGGTGAGAGGGTTAGTGGATGAGAGGTGATCCAAAAATCGGGTGCAAAGATAATACATTTTTTTGATATGTGCAAATTTTGAGGCTTGGAAAAGTCAGAATAATGAGATTTTCGGGGCGGAAAGGGGAGTTAGAAGGTGTTTTTGTCGGGATCAGATCCCGACGCAAGGGACAAAGAATTATTAAAATGAATAATTAATAATGAATAATTAATAATGAATAATGAATATCTTTTTTGCGGACGATGGTATCGTCCGGATTATATTGACGCTCACCGAAGCAGCATGGAGCTACAACCCCTCCCAGACCCTCCCCACAGAGGGAGGGGAAGCGACGCAGAGGACGAAGGGAGAGGGAGGGAGGAAAACTGCCGCAAATATGCGACAGAAATGAAAAATGAACAGGACAATCGTCAATTATTGTTAATTTTTATGCTTTTTATTTGCATATATGCAAAAAAAGTAGTAAATTTGCAGCCGATTTTAAAATGCATAAGTATGCGCGTACACGTAAGGCGCATAAAATAAGGAACTTGGAATAGGAAACTTGGAATAGGAAACGTGGAATAGGAAACGTGGATAAGCAAACATGGATTATCAATATATAAATAAGATTGATTCGCCGGCGGATTTGAAGAAGCTGAAGGTAAACGAGTTACCTGCTGTGTGTGCGGAGTTGAGGCAATTCATCATCGAGGCGCTGAGTAAGAACCCCGGACATCTCGGTTCGTCGTTAGGCGCTATCGAGTTGACGGTGGCACTTCATTATGTCTTCGATACCCCCAACGACAAACTCGTGTGGGATGTGGGGCATCAAGCTTATGCGCATAAGATCCTGACCGGAAGGCGGGATCGTTTTCACACGAACCGTCAGTTCAAAGGTCTCTCGCCGTTCACAAACCCGAACGAGAGCGAATACGATGCTTTTATTGCAGGGCACGCCAGCAACTCGATTTCAGCTGCGCTGGGAATCGATATTGCAGAAAAGTTTAGAGTTGAGAGTTTAGAGTTGAGAGAAGTTGAGAGTAGAAAGTCTCGCAGTGTCGTAGCGATCATAGGCGATGGGGCGATGACGGGCGGCTTGGCTTTTGAGGGGCTGAACAACACCTCGATGGACAAGAACAACCTGCTGATCGTGCTCAATGACAACCACATGGCGATTGATCCGCTGAAGGGCGGTATCACGCAGTATCTCGTGGATCTGACGACCAGTTCGACCTATAACAAATGGAGGTGGAGGTTGTACCAATTGGCGGAGAAGATGCACCTTGTGGATGAGCGTAAACGGCAGGCTTGGCTTCGCCGTAACAACAACCTCAAGGCGATGCTCAGCAAGCAGCCGAACAATATCTTCACGGGTCTGAACATCCGTTATTTCGGTCCGACCGACGGGCATGACGTAGAGGGCTTAGTGCGCATCCTGAGTGAGATCAAGAACCACCGCGGTCCCAAAGTGCTGCATATTATCACCAAGAAAGGTAAAGGTTACGCTCCTGCGGAGAACGACCAGACCGTTTGGCATGCTCCGGGAGAGTTCAATGTCGCCTCCGGCGAGAGAATTCAGAATTCAGATGTCAGAATTCAGCCTCTTTGGCAGGAGGTGTTTGGCGAGACCTTGTTGGAGTTGGCGAAGAAGAACGAGAAGATAGTGGGTATCACGCCGGCAATGCCTTCGGGTTGCAGCATGAGTATCATGCAAAAAGAGCTGCCGGAACGGGTGTTCGATGTGGGTATCGCCGAAGGACACGCGGTGACGTTTAGTGCCGGTTTGGCCAAAGCAGGCATGGTGCCTTACTGTAATATCTACTCCACTTTCCTGCAACGGGCGTACGATAACATCGTGCATGACGTAGCGTTGCAGAACCTGCATGTGGTACTTTGTATTGATCGTGCAGGTATCGTGGGCAACGACGGAGCTACGCATCATGGATTGCTCGATTTAGCGTACCTGCGTCCGATACCGAACATGCAGATCTGTGCGCCGAGAACGGCTGAGGATCTGAGGGAGATGTTGAGCCTTGCGGAGACGATGGAAGGACCCATAGCCATTAGGTATCCACGCGGCAGAGCCGCTGTGGAAGACCGGCTTCGCCTGACAGAAGACAGACCGGCTTCGCCTGACAGAGTACAGACCGAATTACAGTACGGAAAGGGTGTCAAGCTGCGTGACGGAGAGGATGTAGCCGTACTGACAATAGGTTCCATCGGAAACACGATGGTAGAAGCGATTGAAGAATTAAAAATTCAAAATTCAAAATTAAAAATTGCTCACTACGATATGCGGTGGTTGAAACCGCTGGACGAGGAGATCTTACACGACGTGGGCAAGAAATACAAGACCATCGTGACAGCCGAAGATGGTATCATCGCCGGTGGTTTCGGAAGCGCTGTACTGGAATGGATGAGCGACCATGGTTACACGCCGCGCGTCATCCGTCTCGGCGTCAACGACCAATACGTAGAACACGGTTCCACCAAGGAACTATATCATATGTTAAAACTTGATAAAGAAGGATTATGCGAATCGTTATTGCAGGTGCAGGCGAAGTAGGAACGCATTTGGCGAAACTGCTTAGCCGCGAAGACATGGAGATCAGCCTCTTGGACGAGAGCCAAGAAAGGCTTGGTGACCTGAGCGCCAACTACGACATGCTCACGAAAGTGGGTAACCCCACTTCTATCCACGACCAGCGCGATATAGGTGTGGACGGATGTGACTTGTTCATCTCCGTTACCCCAAACGAGGCAGAGAACATGACAGCTTGCCTCATCGCCAACTCACTCGGCGCCAAACGAACTCTTGCGCGAATCGATAACTACGAGTACCTGCTGCCGGAGAACCGCAAGTTTTTCGAAGCTATGGGTCTGAACCACCTGATCTATCCGGAGGTGCTTGCAGCCAATGAGATCGAAGAGAGCCTGCGTACCAACTGGATGCGGTATCACCTGCATCTGTGTCAGGGTGCATTGGAGCTTTGTATCATCAAAGTGCGTGCCGGAGCTAAGATCATCGGTAAGACTTTTGCTTCCGGCATCTATAACCACGGCAAATACCGTATTGTAGCCATCAAACGCGAGCAAACAACCCTCATTCCTCGCGGACAAGATATGGTGGAGGAGAACGACATGGTATATTGCGTGTGCCCGAAAGAAAACATGGAGTTCATGCGTGAGGAACTCGGTAAGTCCAAACGCGAGATCAAGAACGTCATCTTCTTCGGCGGCGGACGTATTGCCCGCAAGGCGGCTACCGAACTGACGGATGAGATGAGTATCAAGATCATCGAGAAAGACCGCGAGTTGTGTAATATACTGAGCGATAAGGTTCCTAACGCGCTGATTATCAACGATGACGGAACGGATATGGACGTGCTCAAAGAGGAAGGCATCCAAGATGCCGACGCTTTCGTAGCTATCACAGACAGCAGCGAGGCGAACATCTTCGCTTGCCTTGCCGCTAAGCGTTTTGGTGTCCGTAAGACCATCGCAGAGGTGGAGAACCTCGATTATATCCCCATGGCGGAAGGTCTGGATATCGGAACGGTACTCAACAAAAAGACCATCGCAGCTTCGTATATCTACCAGATGCTCTTGGACGCGTCCGTTCGAGGCGTACATAACCTGACGAGTGCCGACGCCGAGATCGTGGAGTTCTACGCCAAAGAAGGCAGCACTATCACTCGTCATAAAGTGAAAGATATGGACCTGCCGGACGAGGCGAATATAGGCGGTATCGTACGTGCAGGAGAAGGTATATTGGTGAACGGCGAGACGCAGATCATCTCCGGAGACTTGGTAGTCGTCTTCTGTAAGAGCCATGTAATTAGACAATTAGAGCGATTCTTCAAATGACACGAACATTCAACTGGAGGTTAGTTTTCAAGACCATGGGCGTGCTGACCCTCTTAGAGGCGCAGTTCATGCTCATTCCTACTTTTGCGGCTTGGTGGTACGATGAACCGGATCTCGGCGCATGGCTCATCTCCACTTTCGTAACATGGATGAGCAGTTGGTGGATGTTAGCAGCCGGTCGTCACGCAGAGAAGCGTGTAGGCGAACGTGAAGGCTACGTCATCGTAGCGATGGTCTGGATCGTCTATTCGTTATTCGGATTGCTACCCTATTGGTTGAGCGGCGCGTTGCCGGAGATCACCAACGCTTGGTACGAAGCCATGGCGGGTTTCACCACCACCGGTTCTACCGTCTTCACGGACGTAGCGGCTCAGAGCCGTTCGATCCTCTTATGGCGTTCGCTCTCCCAATGGATAGGAGGTATGGGTATCATCGTGCTGAGTGTAGCTATCCTGCCTATGTTCGGTTTGGGAGGAATGCAGCTCTACAGCGCCGAGGTGACAGGTGTCAGTTACGACAAACTGAGTCCCCGTATAGCCGACACCGCCCGACATATGTGGTTGACGTATATCCTTCTGACCATTGGCGAAGGAGTGCTGTTATGGCTGTTTGGTATGGGACGGTTTGACGCTATCTGTCACTCGATGGCAACCATCTCCACCGGAGGATTCTCTACTCATAACGACAGCGTGATCTCGTACTCTCCCGCGATCCAATGGATCATCATAGTGTTTATGCTCCTCTCGGGTATTAACTTCACGCAGCTGATCTATGCTTTCCGCGGCAAGCCGATGCGCCTGATCCGTGACGAGGAGACGCGTTGGTACGTAGGGGCTTGTATCATAGCTGGTCTGGTACTTTCCGGAGGTCTGCTCCTTCATACGCATCTGCTATCCAGCATCCGAATAGGTTTCTTTACCTCCATTGCGACGATCACCAGTACAGGATTTGTTGCAGCGGATTATATGGTTTGGCCTCCTTTCCTATGGATGATCGTGTTCTTCCTTATGCTCACAGGCGGTGCATCGGGTTCAACAGCCGGAGGTATCAAATGGGTACGTTTGGCTATTTTTGCCAAATCAGCTAACGCGGAGATCAAACGTCGTATTCACCCGAATGCGGTCATCCCTGTGCGGTTCAACGGCTTGACCCTTCGCGAGCAGACCACCAGTAACGTGGTAGCGTTTATGTTCTTCTACATGGCGATCATCGTGGCTGCTTCGCTGTGTTTCTGTGCTTGCGGTATCGGTTTTGACGAGTCCTTGGGGGTAGCCGTTTCAATGATAGGTAATGTGGGTGTGTCCATCGGTCAATGGGGTTCCAGCGGATGTTATGCCGCCTTCCCGACCATCGCAAAATGGGTAGCGACCTTCGTCATGCTCATCGGACGTTTGGAGATATTCACCATCTTGCTGTTGTTCAGCAGGGCGTTGTGGAAGAAGTAAAATGATTTGAGATTTGAGATTTGAGTCCCAGTAAAGTATTCATATTTATTGCTTGTATAATGGCAGGTTTGGCAGGGCTGAGTATGGTTCTGCCGGGAAGGGTTGTGTACCATGAGTACGAACTGAGGTGGCCGACCTTAGCAGAGGTGATAGGAAACCCCACTACGTCTCAACAGGAATGTGAGGAGATAGAGGAGGAGATAGATGCAAGCCTTCCTGAGCCGCAAGATACTATCCTACCCGAATCCCCAGAAGTAAAAGAAGAGCCGCGTATAGAGGTACCTCGTGTGGCGGTGGACAGCACTGTTGACAGCCGCGTCTTCCTGAAGTCCTTCTACGCTTCGTTGGATCAAGCCGACACCAAGAAAGTGAGGGTGCTTCATTACGGAGACAGCCAGATAGAAGAAGACCGAATGACGCAACAGATACGCGAAGCCTTGCAGAGCCGTTACGGCGGTTCCGGAGCAGGTCTGCTGCCTTTGGCTCAGACGATCCCGAGCCGTACGGTTAGACAGCGTCTTGTCATGAACGGCAAACAGATACAGCCTGCTCAAGGTCCGCAGCGATACATGGTCTATGGACCTAAACGGACGCAACGTGAGGACGGTCTCTACGGCGTGATGGGACAAGTGGCAGTGATGAACGACAGTCTCGTAAGCGGCAGTGAAGAAGTCATCGCAATCTGTACGCCGCAGGACAATAACGCACGTTACAACACATGGCGCATCTTCGCCGACAGCAGCGTTCATTACAGGACGTCCGGCGACTCCGTTTATCTGTCCGGCAAAGGTTCCGTCTATGCCCTTTCGCAGGAGAGCAAGACCGGTGTCATCGTGGACAATATCCCTATGCGCGGATGTTTAGGAACCGTCTTCACGAAGATCGACCGTCAGCAACTGAGTTCATTCTACCGCGAGCAGAACGTGACGCTGATCATCATGCAGTTTGGCGGAAATGCGATACCATTTAACAAGAACCCGAGTACCATCAGTTCGATTGTCAAGGGTTTGCGCGAGCAGGTTCGGTATTTGCAATCCTGCGCACCAGAGGCGTCTATCCTCTTCATCGGTCCGAGTGATATGCTGACGCAGGAAAACGGAGAATGGATCACGTATCCGATGATACCTTATATGGATCGCCTGCTTAGGAAGATGGCAATGGAGGAGAATATCGCCTATTTCAGTCTTTTCAACTATATGGGCGGTGCCGGAAGTATGGCTCGTTGGAAAGAGAACGGTTTGGCAGGCAGCGACGGTATCCATTTCATGCGCAGCGGTGCCCGCAAAGCCGGAAACGCTGTAGTACAGTGGATTTTGGAAGGAGAGGAAATGGAAAGGTGAAAGGTGAAAGGAGATAATTGAAGGTGGACTTTTTACATTACATATTTGCTTTTGACGAGAATAGCCCGTTATTGTTCACTCAGTTCTATTTCTGGGCGTTCTTTGCGATCGTGTATGCGCTATTCGCGCTGATAATAGGGAATAGCGGGACAGGAAAGGAGAAAGGAAGACTCCATCTGCGCAATGTATATCTGCTGTTCGTCAGTTGGTTCTTTTACTACAAGACCAGCGGTTTGTTCCTGCTTCTCTTGGCGTTTGTGACGCTGAGCGATTGGCTTATCGCACAGAGAATTAAACATTCTCAAATTAACAATTACGAATTACGAATTAAAAATTACAAGTTACCTGTTGCCTATCTTTTCTTGGCACTTTCGGTAGTCATTGACTTGGGGTTATTGGCATATTTCAAGTACGCGTATTTCTTCACGAACATGATCAATGACCTGTTCGGCACCGGATTCCGCGTGTTTGACATCTTCGCCTATGTGGGTAACGGTTTTGCCGAAGCAGGTCGGTTCAGTGTCGATACGATCGTGCTGCCGGTAGGTATCTCGTTCTATATCTTCCAAGTGATCTCCTATACGGCGGATGTCTTTAGGGGACGTATTCAGCCGGTGAAGAACATACTCGATTTTGGGTTCTACGTCTCTTTCTTCCCGCAGTTGGTAGCCGGACCTATCGTGCGTGCAGAGGAGTTCATTCCACAACTATACAAACCGTTCCGTCTGAGCCGGAGGTTGTTCGGTATAGCGGTTTTCTGGATCTTAAATGGTTTGGCGAAGAAGATCATCATGTCGGATTACTTGGCAGTGAATCTCATTGACCGTGTGTTTGACAACCCCTTGCTCTTCTCGGGATTCGAGAACCTGTTTGCGCTCTTTGCCTACTCGCTGCAGGTCTATGCGGACTTCTCGGGTTATACGGATATAGCTATCGGCGTAGCGATGCTGATGGGATTCTACCTGCCGATGAACTTCAACTCGCCCTATAAGAGCCAAAGTCCACAGGAGTTCTGGAGAAGATGGCATATGTCCTTAGGACGCTGGCTGAAGACCTATCTGTATATACCCTTAGGCGGCAACAGGAAGATCGGTTTTGGTACGTATTTCTGGTTAAGCTTGATTGCTTTTGTCTCCGCCGCCTTGACAGGATGGTGGTGGCAGATCCTCGTGCCCTTTGCCGTATTCATGGTATGCGTAGCGATATACAACCATTGGGCGCAATCTTCAAATCTTCAAATCTTCAAATCCTCAAATCTGAAGCTTCTCTACGCAAATCTGAACTCGTTCATCACGCAGGTCTTGGGCGGTCTTTGGCATGGAGCAAGTTGGAATTTCATCATATGGGGCGGTATCAACGGTTTCGGAATGATCATTGAGAAGATCTGGCGGAAGATGAATTGGCATCTTCGTTTTGCGAGCATCACCTTGCTGACAGCAGGTTTGTGTGTAGCGGATTTCTTCACGAACCTGCCAGTATGGCGTATGTTTGCGGTCTGGTCGGCACTCATCTGGCTCGGTACCGCTATTCGGTATGTCTATTGGCTCATCTCGCTGGACAGGGAGGAGATCTCCGAAAGAGAGAACCGGTTTGCGAACTCGCTATCCACCGTCTGGGCGATTCTACAGACCTTCACGTTTATCACCTTCACCCGTCTTTTCTTCCGAAGCAGCAGTAACCTCGATCCGGAGACCGCCAACGAGGTAGCATGGAACACGGCAAAGAACATGGTCAATCAGATAGGTGGCGCATGGAGCAATGCCATCATTCCTGAGTTTCTATGGGAGTACCGATGGGTTGTAGCGATGTTCGTTGCCGGAATGATGATCCACTGGCTGCCAACCAACTGGAAGAGAAGGTACCGTTTGGCATTCAGTGCAATGCCTTTATGGCTCATGGTGATAGTAGCTTGCGTTGCTATCGTGGTGATCTATCAGTTCGTCACGGCTGAGATGCAACCGTTTATATACTTTCAGTTTTAGACCGCTACGCTGAAAGAGCAAAGACCGCTTCGCTAAAAGAATAAAGACAAAATATGTTAGTAGGCATCACAGGAGGTATCGGAAGTGGTAAATCCACTATTGTGCAGGTTTTAGCTGCACGTGGCTACGCGGTCTATGACTGCGATAGAGAAGCCAAACGGATCATTGTGGAGAACGCAGAGGTTCGCAAAGCCATCATTGCGCTCTTGGGCACCGAGGCGTTCGTGCCTTCGCCTCAACATCCTTTCACCGGCAGTTACAACACCTCTTATGTCTCGCAGCGGGTCTTTGCCGAACCCGAGTTATTACAGCAACTCAATGCAATCGTTCATCCGGCGGTCAAGGAAGAGATCAGAGTTCAGAGTTCAGAATTCAGAGTTCAGAATTCAGAGTTCAGCGTGCTCTTCGTGGAGTCGGCTATTCTCTTTGAGGCAGGTATAGACAGCTTATGCGACAGGATCGTAGTGGTGGATGCACCGGAAGAGGTACGGCTTCAACGAACGATCGCACGCGACTACCATGGAGACGCGACGGAGGAGCATATCAATAAGGTACGCGCGCGTATGCGCGCACAACAGTTCCATCCTACTGATGAGCAAAAGGCAACAAAAAAAGTCCTGACCATCATCAATGATGGTAGGACTTCTATCTCCGATCTCGCGAACGAGATCATTCAGTTTCTCTCTTAATACTGCGCTGCATCATATACCGCGTCGGCTACATCGGAGCCTTTGAGACGCTCAATGATACAGAAAGCGAAATCGGCACTCAAGCCGGGTCCTTTGGCTGTGATCACATTCTTGGACTCCACCACCAGACCTCCCACATAACTTTCCCCTAACGCATCTTGGAATCCCGGATAACAGGTAGCCTGCTTGCCCTCCAAGATACCGAGTTTACCCAATACCGACGGAGCGGCACAGATAGCAGCTATCAGTTTATCTGCTTTGTTATGTTCCACTAACAGATCGCACAATGCGGAATATTCACCGAGTTTGGTTTGTCCTCCCGGCAGGATGAGCATCTCGGCATCCGAGAAGTCGATCTTATCCAGAAGACCATCGGCTTCTACGGCGATGTTATGCGCCCCAAGAACCATGGGATTACCGGTTACGGAAACAGTCGTCAGCGCGATGTTCGCGCGACGCAGTAAATCGATAGTGGTGATTGCTTCGATTTCCTCAAAACCATTGTCAAGAAAGAGATAATTCATAAAGTCATTTACGATTTAATCATTTACCATTTGGTCATTGATTTGACCATCTGACTAATTAGTTTAATTTAAATATATAGGTGATTGTTCCGATCTGATCATGCTCGCCCTCCGTGAACTTCGCCTTACGCGCTGCATCAAGAGCCAGTTGTTGGGTTTGTTTATCCGACACATCGCCGCCGATGATAGTAGCTTCCTTTACCTGTCCGGCTGCGTTTACACGGATTCGTACCACTACTTTTCCTTCTTGCTTGAAGTCATTGGACGGTTGCGGCAGAGTACCTTTGATACCACGACCGGCAAGGCTCCACGAGTTACCTCCTACCGAACCGTGTCCCACAGGATTGCCTCGCTGTCCGGAACCTTGGCTACTTCCGGAGCCTTGGGTATTACCCGTTTGTCCAAAGAGCGAACCGAACTGATTAGCCTTTGCTATAGCTTCGGCTTCTTTGGCACGTTGTGCCGCCTCGGCTGCCTCACGCGCCTTACGCTCCTCTTCGAGCCGTGCCTGCTCCTCACGCTGACGTTGTTTCTCAGCCGCCTCGGCTTCTTTGCGTTCACGCTCTTTCTTCTCCTGCTCACGGCGCAAAGCCAACGATTCTTCGTCCTCTTGGGTCATCAGATCATTGTCCGAAGGAGAAGAAGCAGACTGCGGTGCTGCAGGTACGGGTGCAGGCATCGGCACTGCCTCCGACTGCTCCGCCATGTAACCTCCGGCATCAGCCACTTCGCCGAAAGCTACCTCGACACCTTCTTCCTCTTCGGGTTTGAAGGCGGTCAGCTTGATAAACCATAGCAACAGGAACAGTAAGATCATAAAAAGTACCGTTCCGATAGATGCGATAGTATGTCGTTTTTGTTTCTTTGTCATGTGATGATCCGCCAAACTTGGCGGATAGGTTATTAACGTTTCGTAGCTACCACCAGCTTCATATGATGCTGGTTAGCTATATCGAGCACACGTACCACCTCTTTGTACGCTACATCCTGATCGGCATGAAGGGCTATATAGGTCGTGGAGTCAGCTGCCTGCACACGGCTGAGGTAACCCTCCAGATTATCGGGATCGACAGGGATCGGTTTCTCCTTGCCCAGTGCCACAAAGTAATTACCGAGATTGTCAATCGACACTTTCGCTACTTGCGGACGGGTCACCTTCTGCGAACGGGAAGTAGGCAGATTGATCTTAATATCATTGGGCGAAGACAGTGTGGATGCCATGACGAAGAACAGGAGTAAGAGGAACACCAAGTCCGTCATGGAGCTCATCGCAAAAGTCGCTTCTACCCTATTTCTCTTTTTCAAAGACATAGTTTGAAAGTTTGAAATTGTTTGAAGGTTTGAGATTGTTACGCCGGTTCGTTGAGCAGGTCCATGAACTCCAAGGTACGGCTCTCCAAGAGACGAACGACGCGGTCGATACGCGAGACGAGATAGTTATAGGCAAACATCGCCAAGATACCAACGATCAGACCGCCGATGGTCGTTACCATCGCCTGATACATACCGGTGGAGAGGGCGCTCATCTCGATGATGCCGCCGGATGTCTGCGCCATGTTATAGAACGTCTGCACCATACCTAATACAGTACCAAGGAAACCAAGCATCGGAGCACCACCGGCGATGGTCGCCATGATGACAAGCCCTTTCTCCAACTTGCCGACCTCTAAGTTACCAACGTTCTCAATAGCCACCTGCACATCCTGCATCGGACGACCGATACGCGTGATACCTTTCTCAATCATGTGCGCAGAAGGGGTGTCGGTCTGCTTGCAGAGATTGAGCGCAGAGTCGATCTTACCCTCATGGATATAATCGCGAATACGATCCATGAAGGACTTGTCCTCCTGCGTAGCCTGTTTGATGACCACAAGACGCTCAATGAAAATATAACATGCGCCGGCAAGGAGGATCGCCAGAATGATCATGATCCAACCTCCATATTGCGCCATTTCAAACAGATTGATAGACTGCGTAGTTTCTTCGATTGCTGCCATCTCTTCCTGTACGGCAGCTAATGTGTCAATTTGTAATAACATATTATTTCAATAAATCTAAATATTCTTGGATTGTTTCTTGGATACCCAAATAGAGCGCATCACAGATGATGGCGTGACCGATAGAGACCTCTGCTGTCCAAGGGAACGCCTTGATGAAAGGCTTGAGGTTCTTGAGATTGAGGTCATGTCCGGCATTGAGACCAAGCCCTAACTCGTGCGCTTTCTCCGCCGCAGCACGGTATTTCTCTATCGCACGTTTGGGATCCGTCTCAAACATCTCGGCATAAGGACCCGTATAGAGCTCCACGCGGTCAGCGCCCGTACGCAGCGCGTACTCCACCATCACGGGATCGGGATCCACAAAGATACTCACACGCATCCGATAGGCGTGCAGATGATTCACTACACCTTTCAGAAAATGAAGATGCCTACGTGTGTCGTAACCGTGATTAGAGGTCAGCTGCGAAGGATCATCGGGCACAAGAGTGACCTGCGTCGGCTTGACATCCGTCACCAGAGCCAAGAAATCATCCGTCGGATTTCCCTCGATATTGAGCTCCGTAGTCACCATCGACTTGAGCACGTACACGTCCTCCTTACGAATATGCCGTTCGTCCGGACGCGGATGAACGGTAATACCCTGCGCACCAAACAGCTCGCAGTCCACTGCAAAACGCTGAACGTCAGGCACATTTCCACCACGCGCATTGCGCAATGTGGCCACCTTGTTGATGTTTACGCTTAATTTCGTCATAGTTGTTTTTAAAAAACGCTGCAAAGGTACAAAATATTTTTGAAATATGCAAATTTTTAGAAAGGTATTTAGAAAAATCTACAAAAATTTGCATATGTCAGAAAAAAGCAGTACTTTTGCAGCCGCAAAAGTGAAAAAACATGATAATAGCTATTTTTGGAAACGCGATGAAATCCGAGACGCTGCAGGAAGTACAGCATATCTTGGCGTTTTTGGCGCAGTACAGGCAGGACAACTCGCTTAGCGAGAACGATCTGCAAGTAGTACTGTCGCAGGAATTGCGTCAAGAGCTGAACCTTCGCGAGTATCCGGTTTTCAACGACGGGTTTATCAATGATGTCTCGATGAACGATGATGAGTCGTCGAGCAACGAACGCGAACCGATTGACTTCGCCCTCTCGGTAGGTGGTGATGGTACATTCCTGACCAGTGCCGCAGCTATAGGAGACAAGAATATTCCTATCGTAGGTATCAACTGCGGACATTTAGGATTCTTGGCAGAGGTACAGGCGTGCGATGTAGATAATATCCTTCATAAACTGATGGCAGGCGAATACACGATCGAGCAGCGCAGTCTGCTGAACGTGAGTGTGATTGACAAAGACGGAGCTCGTCGCGATGGTCTGATCATGGCGCCGAACGGTCTGAACGAGATCGCTATCCTCAAAGAGGGATTAAGTAGTATGCTGCAAATAGAGCTGAAGGTGAACGGTGAGTACCTGCACACCTATAATTCCGATGGTCTGGTGATTGCTACTCCGACGGGTAGCACGGCGTATAACCTCTCTATCGGTGGTCCTCTGATGGCACCGCAGAGCCGAGGTATCATCCTCACACCTATCGCACCGCACAGCCTGACGGTCAAGCCGCTGGTAGTGCCGGACGATTGGCAATTCGACATCCGCGTCACGAGCCGCTACGATGCGTTCATGGTATCGGTGGACGGTCGCAGTCAGAGCCTCAGTACGGATCTCACGCTGCACGTAGAGCGCGCTAACTACACCACCAAGGTGGTACAGATAGGCGACAACAGTTTCTTGAATTCGCTCAAAGCAAAACTTAATTGGGGACGATAAACAATGCTTAATTTTATTACTTGGGATGTAGATCCGATACTTATTCATTTCGGAGACGGAGGAATACGATGGTACGGGTTGCTGTGGGCAATCGGTATCTATGTTTGTTGGGTGATCAATGAGCGGATGTACAAACGGGAGAACTGCCCGGCAGAATGGTCTGACCAGCTCTTTTTCTGGATCACGATAGGCGCCATTGTTGGTGCGCGTCTGGGGCATTGCCTTTTCTACGAATGGCATCAATACGGCAACCCGTGGTACTTGTTTGGCATGGAGTTTACGTACCGCAACCCCTATATTGAGCACCCCTTATGGATGCTTAAGATCTGGGAAGGCGGTTTGGCAAGTCACGGCGGAACGCTCGGCATCATCGCTGCAGCTGCCTTGCTCAATAAGTATAAGTTCAGCCGCTATCCGCAGTTCGGCACCACGTGGCTGTGGATCTTAGACCGGCTCTGTGTAGGTGTGTGCGTCACGGGTTTTCTGATTCGTTTAGGCAACTTGTTCAACAGCGAGATCTACGGCGGACCGACTGATCTGCCGTGGGGATTTATCTTCGTACGAGACGGTCAGACAGTGCCCTGTCATCCGACGCAGATATACGAGATGCTGTACTGCTTAGCGGCGTTCTGTATCACGTGGCCTATGTACTGGAAGACCGATGCGCGTCGTCGTGAAGGACTGCTGCTCGGTGTGTTCTTCCTCATCATCTTCGGCGTGCGGTTCCTATTGGAGTTCATCAAAAACGACCAAGAGGCTTTCGAAGCCGGACATCTCTTGAATATGGGTCAGCTCCTCAGCCTGCCGTTTATCGTATTGGCTATATACCTTATTATACGCGCGTATAGGAGACCGCTTAGCCCGGTAGTGGATAAACGACCGAAGAGTCTTGATCCAAAGTATCAAGACGTTAAATAGTTAAAGAGTTAAAATGGTTTTTTCTGTCGAAAAAACGTTAAGTTGTTATGACAAAGAGAGATTTAAGAATAGTATATTTAGGCACACCGGAGTTTGCGGTGGCGAGCCTGCGGACCTTAGTAGAAGGGGGATATAACGTAGTAGCCGTGGTGACGATGCCGGACAAACCGGCAGGAAGAGGTCATCAGGTGCAGTATTCGGATGTCAAGAAATACGCCTTGGAGGTAGGACTGCCGGTTTTGCAGCCCGAGAAACTCAAAGACGAGGCGTTCATCGAAGAACTGCGCTCGTACCATGCGGACTTGCAGATAGTAGTGGCGTTCCGGATGTTGCCGGAGGTCGTTTGGACGATGCCCCGTTTAGGCACCTTCAATATCCACGGTTCCTTACTGCCGCAGTACCGAGGCGCAGCGCCGATTAACTGGGCAGTCATGAACGGAGACCGCGAAACCGGTCTGACGACCTTCATGCTCAAACATGAGATCGACACGGGCAACATGATCCTGCAGGAACGTATTCCTATCGGCGAAGACGAGAACGTGGGCTCGGTACACGATAGACTGATGGAGCTCAGCAAGGAGATGGTCACCCGCACGGTGGATCTGATTATCGATTGCGAGAACAAAGGCATTGCAGTACCCACTACTCCGCAACCGGAGGTAGCGGAGTTACGTCCTGCGCCGAAGATCTTCAAAGAAGACTGCGAGATTCATTTCGACCGGATGACGGCGGAGCAGGTACATAATTTCGTACGCGGACTCAGCCCTTACCCTGCCGCATGGACGAACCTCAATATCAACGGAAATATTTTCGAAAACGCGAAAATATTTGCCGTTGAGACAATGGACAATGGACAATGGACAATGGACAAATCTTCCATCATCGTGCCGTGCAAGGAAGGCGCGGTTCGCATACTGGAACTGCAAGTACCAGGGAAAAAGAGAATGGACGCACGGTCATTCCTCAATGGAATACATTGAGAATTAAAAATTAAAAATTAAAAATTAAGAATTACGAATTACTTAGCTCTCATAGAAAAGTACTACGGGGAAACACCGGAGTTGAAGCATGTTCTGTTGACGCACAGCCGACAGGTGGCAGATCGTGCGCTGAAGATTGTAGATGCGCATCCTCAATGGACAGAGGAAGGGTTAGTGGATCGGCAGTTTGTGGAAGAAGCGGCTATGCTGCATGATATAGGTATCATCTTCTGCAACGCGCCGAAGATATACTGTATGGGTCCGCATAAATATATTGAGCACGGTTATTTAGGCGCGGAGTTGCTGCGTAAAGAAGGTTTTCCGAAGCACGCCTTGGTGGCAGAACGGCACACAGGTACCGGTATCACCATCGAACAGGTGGAGCGGGAAGAGTTGCCGATTCCCGAAAAAGACTACTGTCCGCAGAGTTTGGAAGAGAAGATCATCTGTTATGCGGATAAGTTCTACTCGAAAAGCCACCTCGGCGAAGAAGTGGACATCAATAAGATCAAGTACAATATCTGGAAGTACGGTCACGAAGCCTTCGTTCGCTGGAACGAGTTGGTAGCGCTCTGCGGATAGTTTCCTTTGTACATTGTACATTGTCCCTTCGTACATCACTTTATCGGAACTTATGCGCGAAGCCGATAGACAGCAGTTCACGGAACTGCAGTTTGGCATGTTTGTCGCCCTTAATGATGACGGATGAGTCATAACGAGGGTGTAACTGCAAACGGGCAGAGAGGAAGCGGTTGATGATAAAATCGCAGTTCACCTCTAAATCAATCTCCACATCTTTATAATTGGTATAGGTAAAAAAACGCATTTCGAGTTCCACTTCTCGAACGGGTTTCCATGTATATTCGAGACGGACGGACGAACCGATGTTATGTTGGGTCTGCTGTCCCTCTTTGAGACCGTAGTCTTTAACCCGCACGCGAGCCGTGTCATGAATATGTACCACCTTATAGGAAAGCGGTGAGACGGAGAGGGAGAGACCTTTGACCGGTTTCCAATCTATACCGACTGCGGCGTTGAAACGTACCGGTGAGAAAGGACCGGACTTGAGTTCTTTGGAGTTAGAGCGGTACGTCGGCAGCAAACGAGTCTCCAGTTCGCCGGAGACAGAGGCAAAGAGTTTCGGAATGATGCGCAGGTTCGCTTTGGTATAGACACGGAACACATCATCGGTGGTGTTGACCTTATGAAGGCTGTCGTTCGCGATGGTCGTTCCACCTATACGCCATTCTCCTGTGTTCTCCCATGTAAATTGGTCGGAGATGTAACTGATCTGTCCTTTCGCCGTTCCGAGTCCTGCGAAGGAAGAGGATCCGCCTTGGTACCAGTTGTTGGTGACATAGTTCTGAGTCACCTGCAACATGATAACCGCCTCGCGCCGCCAAGGAGAATGCAGATCCCGAATAGCACGCAGTACGTCGTTTCGGTCTTCCTCTGCATCCTTGATCCACGATTTCTCCACCTCTATATGGGGTGTCTGCGCGATGGTCTGTAGCACCAATTGCGCGTTGAGTTCACGCAAGGAGTCTATCTCCGCCATCTCGCGGGCTATCGAATCGAGCCGCATCACTTCCTCGACCGTCAGGGTGTCAATCGTGTCATGGGCGTGCAGCTGTTCGCTCTGCGCGGAGACCATATTCAGTAGCAGCAGATCGATATCCGCTGTCTTGTTCTGCTCGGCCAACTTGAAGGTGTCGGGATATACTTGTTGCGCCGTCATGTTGATGGCGGCGCAACAGATCGTTACTATTGTTAAAATGGTACTACGCACGTTACATAGTTAGATGCCCGCAGCGTTCATTTTACCGTGGCATTGTTTGTATTTCTTACCACTACCGCAAGGACAGGGATCGTTCGGACGAGGTTTCTTATCCACATGGATCGGCTCGGGACGTGCGTTCTCACGGGTGTCACGACCTGCAGCCGCAGCTGCTCCGGAAGCCTGTGCTGCCTGCTGAACGGCATCTTTCTGCGTGCGGTAACGGCTGTAGTCCATACGGCGTTGCTGCTGAGCCTGCTGCACATGATCCGGCTCGGTCATGTGGATCTGTCCGCGAAGCAGGATAGCTATTGCTCGACGGTTGAGATTATCCAACATCGCCTTGAAGATATGGAAGGACTCGAGTTTGTAGATCAACAGCGGGTCTTTCTGCTCGTACGAAGCGTTCTGAACGGACTGCTTGAGATCGTCCAACTGACGGAGATGCTCTTTCCATTCATCATCGATGACGTAGAGCAACATACGTTTCTCGAACTCCTTCACCACCTCTTTGCAATGCGTCTCAGCCGCTAACTTGAGGTTCACGGCGATGTTATAGACACGTTTACCATCGGTAATCGGGATAAGGATGTTCTCGTACATCTGTCCTTTGGTCTCGTTGACGTATTGGATCTGCGGGTCAGCTATCTGGGTCAGTTTGTCCATACGACGTTTGAAGCTGTCCAGCGCCGCCTCAGCGAGTTCGTTAGAGAGGACATCGCGTTTACCGCGGCTGAAGACCTCTTCGTCGAACGGCAACTCGATCGCGAAGACCTGCATAGCATCGAACTTGAGTCCCTCGTAGTCATTGGCAGACTTAGCGTCGGCCACGAGGTTCTCAGCGATCTCATAGATCATATTCGTGATATCCACACCGATACGTTCACCCATGAGGGCGTGACGACGTTTGGCGTAGATGAGGTTACGCTGCTGGTTCATGACATCATCGTATTCGATGAGTCGTTTACGGATACCGAAGTTGTTCTCCTCCACTTTCTTCTGTGCCCGTTCGATAGACGAAGAGATCATCGAGTGCTCGATCATCTCGCCTTCCTCGAATCCCATACGGTCCATGATAGAAGCAATACGCTCGGAGCCGAACATACGCATGAGGTCGTCCTCGAGCGAAACGTAGAAGACCGACGAACCCGGGTCACCCTGACGACCGGCACGTCCACGGAGCTGACGATCCACACGTCGGCTCTCATGACGCTCGGTACCGATGATCGCGAGACCGCCTGCTGCTTTCACTTCGGGCGTCAGCTTGATATCGGTACCACGACCTGCCATGTTCGTAGCGATAGTCACCACGCCTGCACGACCTGCTTCGGCAACGATCTGCGCCTCCTGCTGGTGGAGTTTGGCGTTGAGGACGTTATGTTTGATCTTACGGAGCGTCAACATACGGCTCAGCAACTCGGAGATCTCCACCGAAGTGGTACCCACGAGCACCGGACGACCTTGGTTCACCATGTTCACGATCTCGTCGATGACGGCGTTGTATTTCTCGCGTTTGGTACGATAGATACGGTCGTTCATATCGTGACGAGCGATGGGTTTATTGGTCGGGATAACTACCACATCGAGTTTGTAGATATTCCAGAACTCACCTGCCTCGGTCTCTGCGGTACCGGTCATACCGGCAAGCTTGTGGTACATACGGAAGTAGTTCTGCAGCGTGATGGTAGCGAAAGTCTGCGTTGCACCTTCGACCTTCACGTTCTCCTTCGCTTCCACTGCCTGATGCAGACCGTCCGACCAGCGGCGGCCTTCCATCACACGACCGGTCTGCTCATCCACGATCTTCACCTCGCCGCCGTCGATGATATAATCGACATCTTTCTCGAAGAGGGTATATGCTTTGAGCAACTGGTGAACGGTGTGTACGCGCTCGGACTTGATCGAATAGTTGGTGAGGATCTCGTCTTTCTTCTGCTGTTTCTCATCGGCTGAGAGCGCGGTCTCGTTTTCCAGCTCCGCCATTTCGGAACCCACATCCGGCAGGACGAAGAAATTCGGGTCATCGGTCGTACCGGTCAGCGCATCAATACCTTTGTCGGTCAACTCGATGGACTTGTTCTTCTCGTCGATGACGAAGAAGAGCTCGTCGGTAGCGATGTGCATATTCTTCTCGTTCTCTTGGAGATAGAACTCCTCTGTTTTCTGCATACGCACTTTGACGCCCGGCTCGGACAGATATTTGATGAGCGCCTTCGATTTCGGCATTCCTTTGAACGAACGGAAGAGTGCCAACTCACCTGCCTCTTTCTCCTTCTCGTCCGCGGAACCCATCTTCGCTTTCGCCTCAGCCAACAGTTTGGTCGTGAGCGTGGTCTGCTGACGAACAAGAGCGGCTACACGGTCTTTGTATTCATCGAAGAGCTGATCCTCACCCTTGGGCACCGGACCGCTGATGATCAACGGCGTACGGGCATCGTCAATCAAGACGGAGTCCACCTCATCGACGATAGCGTAGTTGTGTCCGCGCTGCACGAGGTCAAGCGGCGAAGTAGCCATGTTATCACGCAGGTAGTCGAAACCGAACTCGTTGTTCGTACCGAAAGTGATGTCGCAAGCATAGGCTTTGCGGCGTTCATCGGAGTTCGGACGGTGTTTGTCGATACAATCGACCGTCAAGCCGAGGAACATATAGATCGGTCCGTTCCACTCCGAGTCACGTTTAGCAAGGTAGTCGTTGACCGTCACCACGTGAACGCCCTCATGCGTCAGCGCGTTGAGGTACACCGGAAGGGTTGCTACAAGGGTCTTACCCTCACCCGTTGCCATCTCGGCGATCTTACCCTGATGAAGAACGACACCACCGAAGAGCTGTACGTCATAGTGGATCATGTCCCACTTGATCTCATTACCGCCCGCCATCCAGTGGTTCTTATACACTGCCTTGGCGAGATTATCGCCGCCTACTATCTCCACAAAATCAAAACGCGGGTCAGCAGCCAAGGCTCTATCCATCTCGGTCGCGGTCACCTCTACCGTCTCGCTCTCGGCAAAACGACGTGCAGTTGATTTGACGATCGCATATGCCTCGGGCAGAATCTCGTTCAACACTTCCTCGTATTTGTCCTTGATCTCCTTCTCGAGTTTGTCCACCTCGTTGTAGATCTTCTCACGCTTCTCAATAGGTGTGGTCTCAATTTGAGATTTGAGGTTTGCGATTTGAGATTTCTTGTCTGCGACAGCTGTTTTGAGCTTGTCCATCAACGCCCACGAATGAGCACGCAGCTCATCGTTGGAGAGCGCATCAATCACTTCGTACTGTGCTTTGATCTGATCCACTATCGGCTGTATGGCTTTCATATCCTTCTGCGCCTTGTTGCCGAAAAGCTTAGTAATTAATCCTAAAAAATCCATATTTCGTTATATTCAATTACACGTATATACACATGTGCGTTACCCATATGCGCACAAAAATCGTGCAAAGGTACAACTTTTTTTGCACATATGCAAATAAAAGCCACAAAATTATGAAAAATTTCTTGTACAGTTGACAATTTGCGGTATTACCCGGAGCAGGTTGAGGTATGCTTCCGGGTCGCTTTTAGGACCGTTAATGATTAACGAATATATAACGAATCACTAAGGAATCACTAAAGATTTAATCGCTCTGTATTATATACATAGTATATAATACTATATAGAAAGAGAAAACAGAAATGCAAAATGAGGGAAGATCCGGATGTCATCCGGAACAATTGACGATGTAAACAAATGCACTGGCGAAAGTGGCGATAATGGCGATATCGCCATGCAAAAAAAATTGACATGAGAAAAGTGAGAAATGTGAGAATTCTTGTCCTAAAACCATGTACTAATATTAGGAAAAGTCACTATTCGTGCATAAAATTTCATTTTATTGGACAAAAAATACCCGAAAATTTGCATATGTGCAATTTTTGTAGTAAATTTGCAGCCGATTTAAATTGCACGAATGTGTGCATATGTGTAGAAACAGTTAAAGAAATGAAAAATATCGCTTTTATCATCAATCCTATTTCGGGGTCGAAGGAGATCCAGAAAGAGAAGAAGAAACTGCCGAAGTTGATCATGCAGACCTTGGACGACGAGCAGTGGTTACCGAATATCACGTTTACGGAGTACGCGGGACACGGAACGGAATTGGCGTACCAGTATGCGCGTATGGGCTTTGATGCCGTGGTAGCTGTGGGCGGAGACGGAACGGTTAATGAAGTAGCGCGCGGTCTGAAAGAGACGAAGACAGCGTTGGGAATTATTCCGATGGGTAGCGGTAACGGTTTTGCCCGCCACTTGAATATCCCTATGCGTCCGCAGAAAGCGATCGAACTGATCAATCACAGCGAGCCGATCAATGTGGATTACGGTTTGGCGAACGGCAGGATGTTCGTTTGCACGTGTGGCACGGGATTTGATGCAGTCATAGCAGATAACTTTGCCGCCGGCAGTAAACGCGGGTTCATGAGTTATATTCAGAACACGATCAAGGAAGCCTTCACGTATCATCCGCGTACGTACCACATCGTGGGAGACGGTCTGGACGTGACGCACAAAGCGTTTCTGATCACGTTTGCAAACGCGAACCAATGGGGCAACGATGCCAAGATAGCTCCGAAAGCCAGTATGCAGGACGGTAAGATGGATATTATGCTGATGTCGAGTAACGCGCTGTTAGCCGGTGCCAGCTTGGCGTTGCGACTGTTTGCCGGAAGTATAGACGGTAGTCATTTCATGGACACTATCCGTGCCAAGGAAGTGACGGTAGAACGCGAAGAGATAGCTCCGTTCCACATCGACGGCGATCCTGTGGAGATGGAGAAAGATATTCACATCAAAATGGTTCCAGACGGACTAAGAGTCCTTGTGGAGAAACGATTCTGATTGACGATTGGACGATTGACGAGGTACGATTGATTGACGATTGAAAATAATTGACGATTTATGACATTAAAAATCATTAATAAGAGTTCGAATCCGCTGCCGAAGTACGAGAGTGCGCAGGCGGCAGGAATGGATATACGGTGTAACATCAGCGAGGCGGTGACCTTGGCTCCGATGGAAAGGAAGTTGATTCCGACAGGTCTGTATATCGAGTTACCGGCAGGCTACGAGGCACAGATTCGTCCGCGTAGCGGTTTGGCACTCAAACGCGGTTTGACGGTACTCAACACACCGGGTACGATCGATGCCGACTACCGAGGCGAAGTGGGAGTGATCCTTATCAACCTGAGCGGCGAGGCACAGACCATCGAACCCGGAGAGCGTATTTGCCAGATGGTGATTGCCAAACACGAGAGTCCCGAAGTGGTGGAAGTGAGTGAACTGAGCGAGACCGAACGAGGTGAAGGAGGATTCGGACATAGTGGTCGAAAATAGATTTTCGACGTTAAATGGTTAAAATGGTTTTGATTGCATCAAAACGTTAAAGAGTTAAGATGGTTTTACTGCGTAAAACGTTAAAAAATAGCAAGTGGTGGGGACTTGTGCTCATCCTATTTATCCCGAGTATACTGTTCGCTGCGAAGAAACCGCAGGCGGAAGGTTTGAGTGTGGAGCAGGAGGCACAGTTTAAGTACTACTGGTACGCTGCCAAACAGGCGATACAGGAAGAGCGCTACGCGGACGCATATGCGTTGTTGGAGTTCTGCGAGATGATCAAGCCCAATGACGGTCAGACGCTTACGTTCTTGGGTATTCTCTATAACGGCATAGGACGAAAAGAAAGCGCCAAGGACTTATTCCGTATGGCCTTCGAAGCCGACCCAGGTGATCAATGGTACCACTACACGAACGTGCTCTTGGAGCAACGGACGATGGAGGGCTTCTACGAGGCACAAGGGGTCATGGAGAAAGCATTGAAGGCTAATCCCAAAAACGAAGAGCTGATCGAGCAACTCGAACGGATGTACATGTCCGACGGGCAATGGAAGAAAGCGTTGGAGATGCAGAACCGCTTAGACGCTATCCGTGGTTTTAACGCCTATAGCGCGATGAACAAGTACCGCATCTACTATAGTTGGGGCAAACCCAAGAAAGCGATTGAGGTGATTGATCAGTACTTGGAGTTGGATCCGACGAATGTGGAGTTCTTAATCTTCCGCGTAGAGGTATTAGAGCAGATGAACGCCAAACCGGCGGTGTTGTATGCCGCTTATGAGAAAGTGCTGAGTCTATCGACTAATCCGCGTATATTGAACAACTACGCTTACCATCTCGCCACACACAAAGGCGACTTGCAGAAAGCCGAACAGATGAGCGCTATCACGATACGGGAAGAGCCGAATAATCCGGTTTTCTTAGATACGTACGGTTGGATTTTGCACCTCAAAGGCGAGGATGAGTTGGCTTTGTTCTACTTGAACCGCGCGCTGTTACACGCCACGGACAATACGAGAAGCGAAATAGAAAAACATATTGAGTCGATAAAACGTTAAGATGGTTTTACTGCGTAAAACGTTCATATGGGGAATGATGTGCTGCGCACTGGTGTTGGTGAGTTGCGGCACGAAAAGGAAGATGGCAGTCGGTCAAGAGACGGCTGCTGAGAGTGCACCTATGTGGCACACCTGTCTGATACAGAACGCACGCGCCACGCTAAGCTTAGGAGACAATCAGATCTCCGCAAACGTGACGATGCAGACGGTACGCGACTCGATGTTAGTGATCAGCGTCATGCCGTTATTAGGTTTGGAGATAGCGCGGTTTGAAGCTACGCCGTTTGAGTTAACGGGTTTTAACAAACTCGAAGGCACGTATGCTACGACGACCTATGCGGAGCTGAACCGCAATCTGGTGCCCACCATCAACTGGGATGTGCTGCAGCAGTTATGTACCGCGGAGTTGCCGACAGGAGACAAGAGTGCCCGTTTGGTCTATACTTTAGGCGACAAGACGGTCGAGATGAGCGTGATCTACCCCGTGCGGAAGTTAGATGTGCCGGTAAAAGTGAACAAGCAGAATACAAGCAGATACAAGAAAATAGACATTACTAAATGGTTATGACCGCTTCGCTGAAAGACATAAGACCGCTCGTTGCTCTCGTTAAAAGACAAAAGACGAAATGGGTTCGACTAATCTTATTAGTCCTTTGTCCTTTGTGCTTTGTGCTTTGTCCACTTCAGGCTGCGGATAATGTGAAGGACTTGCAGAAGAAACAAAAGAAGCTGCAAGAGGAGATTGAGCACACGAACAAGATGCTTAAGCAGACCAAGAAAGACGAGAGTGCGACGATGAACAAGTTGCAACTCATCGGACAAAATATAAAGACCCAAAAGAAACTGATCACGACCTTGGACAACGAGATCATTGCGTTGAACAAAGAGATGAATCGTCTGGGTACTACCCGCGATTCGCTGCAAGTAGTGCTGACCGGTTACAAAAACGACTACGCGGAGATGGTTCGTCAGAGTCATTTTGCCCGTTTGCAGCAGTCTCCGTTACTGTTTCTGATGAGTAGCGACAGTTTTCAGCAGTTAGCACGTCGTGCCAGATACCTGCGAGAGTTCGCCCGTTACCGTCAGCAACAAGTGAAACGGATAGAGAACACGCAAGCAGAGATAGACGTGCAGAACGATTTGCTCAAAGCCAACAAACATGATAAGTTGACGGTCTTGGACACTCGTAAACGTGAGCAGGACAAGCTCAAACGTGACGAACGCAAGCAGAAGAATATGCTGAGCCAGTTGAAGAGCAAAGAGAAAGATCTGAACAAACAGCTCAAGCAGCAACAGAAGAAAGTAGCAGAGTTGAACAAGAAGATTGACGAAATGATCCGCAAACAGACGGAGAAAGCGTCGAAGACTTCGCTGACCAAAGAACAGAAACTGATAGCCGGAGGATTTGAGGCGAACAAAGGTCGGTTACCGTGGCCTGTGGAGAAAGGCATGATCAGCGGTCATTTCGGTAAGCAGCAACACGCGGTGTATGAGCATGTGACGATTGACAACAAGGGTATATACCTGCAGACCGTAGCCGGTTCAAAAGCTCGGGCGGTATATAAAGGAGAGGTAACGAGTTGCTTCATGGTAGCGAATACGTATGCTGTGATTATTCAGCACGGTAACTACCGAACCGTGTATTCGAACCTGAGCAAACTGAACGTCAAACAAGGGGATAATGTGGAGACAAAGCAAGTCATCGGTACGATCTTCACAGACCCCGAACAAGACCAGAAAACGGAACTCTATTTCCAAGTATATAAAGACAGAAACATTTTAAATCCCGAATTATGGATAGCCAAATAAAGTTGAAAGTTGAAAGTTTAAAGTTGAAAGGATTTGTTTCCATTCTTCTTATCTTTTGTGCATTTTTATCCTCTTGCAAAACGAATAACTGGGCGGATTGGAAAACGCAGAATGAGTTATGGTTGTTGGACAACGCCAAGAAAGACAATGTGGTGACGACTTCGACCGGTTTGCAATACAAGATCATCTCTGATCCCATGGCATCGTACGGCGATGCCAAACCGAACTCAACGAGTACAATAGTGTGCGACTACTCGGTGAAGCTGATTAATGGTTATACCGTTAGTGCCGGAAAGAACGTGTCGCTCTATCTGCCAAGTACTATTCCGGGCTTCTCGGAAGGATGCCACAAGATACATAACAAAGGTACGATTGAGTTGTATATCCCGGCATATTTGGGGTACGACTACGAGAAATACAACAGCGACAAGTACAACAAAGCGGAAGGCATGGGAACGGAAGGTACCACCGGTTATATTCCGCCCTACTCGACGCTGATCTACCATGTTGAGATTAGTGCGATTGTGGGAAATTAAAGGTGAAAGGGGCGAAAAACATATTTTGGGTATTGGCGATGATGGTTGCGTTGGTGGGATGTAAGAATGACACCTTCAACAACAGCGTACCTCGCTATCCGGTCAATATCTCTATAGACACGAGAAGCGGCGTGTTTGTTCATTTTGTGCCCACTGCCCTAAATACATTCGTCATCGTTAACGCAGAGGGTTATCACTATAACGGCGAGGTTATACCGCGTCTTATCACCAACGCATATGGATACGGAGGCGTGTTGGTATATATTGACATCAACGGTAATTACAACGCTTGGGATTTGGCGTGTCCGTATTGCGCAGGACGAGGAGTTTTGCATCCTTGCGATGTAGATGGAATCTTTGCTACCTGCCCCGAGTGCGGCGAGCAGTACGATGTGGGTTCCGGAACCGCAGTCCCGCAGAAAGGTCTTGCCCGCGAACCGTTATTACGTATTCCGCTCACCAATTCAGGAGGCGTCATCACAGTAAGACAATGATTAGCAAAGACGATTTAATATCTATCGGCATCATCCGGCGTACGCACTACAAAGACCTGCCGGATTTTGTGTTCGTGCTTAGAGACGGTTTGTTTGTGCCGTTCCGCACAGAGAGGATCTCCGAACTCATCGGCGAAGAGGGGTTTGTGTTGCGTAGCGAGATGCAAGACGAAGAGGACGGACTGTTGACTTGGCAGGACTTGGTGGGTTACACGATCATGGATGAAGGAGAGAACGGTGAGGAGGAACAAGTGGGCGTGATTGCTTATGTGGACGAGAGTACCATCAACACCTTAGCGACCCTTGAAGACGGACGGATGATCCCACTTCACGAAGATTTCATTACCGAAATAGACGAAGAAGCACATGTGCTGCATGTGCGTTTACCATTCAAGATTTGAAATTTGACATTTGAGATTTGATATTTTATGCAGAAACTGACTACCGCCGAAATGGGGCGAATGAGTGTAGAAGAATACCACGAGGCGGATAAACTGCCTCTGGTGGTGGTGTTGGATAATGTGCGTAGCCAACATAACGTGGGAGCGGTTTTTCGGACAGCTGACGCCATGCGGATTGAGCGAGTAGTGCTGTGCGGCATCTGTTGCTGCCCGCCGAATCAGGAGATTCACAAGACCGCTTTGGGAGCCGAGGAGAGTGTGGAATGGAGTTATTTCAAAGAGACGCTGGAGGCGGTTCGCGAGTTGCAAGCACAGGGTTACAAGGTGTATGCCGTGGAGCAGGCTCATGACTCCATCACGTTGGAAGAGGCGGCAGAAGAAATTAAAAATTCTTATCCCAAGGGAACGATTGTTTCAAAATTAAAAATTCAAAATGGTCCGAAGACAGCCGTTGTCTTAGGGCACGAGGTCTTCGGAGTGCAGCAAGAAGTGGTGGATCGTTGCGACGGATGTATTGAGATTCCACAATACGGCACGAAGCACTCGATGAACGTGAGCGTGACAGCAGGGATTGTGATGTACCGACTTTCAGAGGCAATGAGATAATTGTGAATTGTAAATTGTGCATATTATCTCCGGCGAAGAACAAAGAGGTTGCTAAGGCTGCTATACAAGCAGGAGCTGACGCGGTGTATATAGGTGCACCGGCTTTTGGTGCGCGCCAAGCGGCAGGTAACAGTTTGGAGGACTTGGCGGAGGTAGTACAATACGCGCATACGTACGGCGTACAGGTCTTGGTGACGATGAACACCTTGCTCCATGAGGACGAATACCCGGAAGCTGTCTCGCTCGCGCACGCGTTATATAAAATAGGAGTCGATGCGCTGATCATTCAGGATTTACATTTGTTGGAGTTGGACTTGCCGCCTATCAGGCTGCACGCTTCGACCCAATGCGACAACCGTACGCCTGAACAAGTGAAACGGCTCAAAGAGTTGGGTTTCAAACGGGTCGTTTTAGCACGCGAATTGGGCATCGAGGAGATCCGGGCAATCCATGAAGAAGTGCCGGATATAGAGTTGGAGGCGTTTGTTCATGGCGCCTTGTGCGTGAGTTATTCGGGACGATGCTATATATCCGAAGTGCTCGCCGGACGAAGTGCCAACAGAGGTGCTTGCGCGCAGTTCTGCCGCATGGCGTACGACCTGTTAGATGCAGAGGGAAACGAGGTGTTGGACGAACAAGGGGTGCCTATTCATCAGCGGCATTTACTGAGTTTGCAGGACATGGATCGAAGTGCGTATCTAAGCGAACTGATAGAAGCCGGCGTGACGACCTTTAAGATAGAGGGACGACTGAAAGACGCTGATTATGTGACGAATATAACAGCGTATTATCGGGAGAAATTAGACCGCTACCAGGTTGACCTCAGAGCACAGACCGTTTCACTGACAGAGTACAGACCGATTTACACACGTGATTTTACACCTAATCCCGAGAAGACCTTCCATCGAGGAGGGATTGATTATTTCTTGCACGGACGGACAGCAAAAATGGCTAATTGGGACACGCCGAAGTCCACGGGTGAGTACGTCGGAGAGGTGCTTCAGATCAACGGTAATACTTTACGCGTCCGGTTGAAACCCGGTGTGGTCTTGCATAACGGAGACGGTCTGACCATGGGCAACGAGGGATTTAACGTCAACGGCGTAGAGGGAAATTGGGTGAAGGTGAATAAAGAGCCTACCCCCATCTCCTCCCTAAAGGGAAGAGGGCTGTATAGAAATCTGGATGTCGAGTTCGTGAAGAACCTGAGAAGCGAACGGAAGATTCCGGTGGATGTTGTTTTGAGGGAGACGGAAGAGGGTTTTTCAGTACAAATAGGCGACCATGAGCGTTCATTTACTTATGCGCATGAGGAAGCTAAAAATGCAGATAAAGCATTGGAGAACATCCGTACACAGTTAGCTAAACTTGGCGACACGCCTTATATCGCGCGTGAAGTGCGGATTGAGAGCAAGCCGTATTTTATACCTATTAGTGTTTTGAACGAATGGAGACGAGCAACTATCCTTTGATGACTTGCAAATACTGCCTGCTCTTTGAGCTGGGACATTGCCGCAAGATTAATCCTTATCCGAAAGATAAGGAACCGCGTTTTCTGCGTCTCCGTACGGGCAAAACCCTTCGCCTTACCTTCGATTGCAAGAAATGCGAAATGCTGGTGGATAATAATGAATAATGAATAGTGAATAATTAATAATGAATATTTTCGTAGCGAGTATATTATTCTTAGTGCTACACGTTTCTGCGGGAGAGAGCGTGACGGCAGCGGTAGATAGTGCGCGGGTTGTGTATAAGGAACGGGGAGAGAGGACGACAATCTGGATTGAACCGGGGACATATTGCGAGGAATTGACGATTGATGTACCGGGATTGAGTTTGAAGAACGCGAGTAAGAAACCTTCTATCGGTTTAAGGAACGGAGGAGTAGAAGCCGATCCGGAGGCTGTGCGACTGACTTGGTACTACGGGCATGGATACCAGTACAAGAGTATGGGTAGCCGCGTGAACTATGGTGGTTCGAGAGAGAGACGATGGAATGCATCGGTATTGGTGACAGCTCCGGATTTCTATGCAGAGAATATTATCTTTGAGAACTCGTTTAACCTGTATGTCTGCGAGAAAGAAGCAGCAGACAGTCTGGTGGATATCAGTCAATCCGACATGCCGTGGACAGCGAAAGAGCGGCCAAAGAAAGTGATGCCAGAGCGACCGAAAGAGGTGGGTTCGACAGAGGTGCAAAAGAAGAAATACAGAGAGCGGGCAGCAGCTATCTCGTTTACCGAGGGAGCAACGAACGCACGTTTGAAGAACTGCCGTGCCGTGGGACGACAGGATGTGTTGTACGGCGATGAGGGAGCAAGTATCTACTGGGAAGGCGGAATTTTGGCAGGAGGTGTCGATTTTATCTTCGGAGCGATGACGATGTGCGTGAACAAGGCAACGATCGTAGCCAATATCAACGGCGAGAAAGGCGATAAGTGTTACATCGCGGCAGGCAGAAGTGAAGAGGGCAAACGGGGTATGCTATTCTATAAATGTCACATCCGGTTGGCGACCGAGGACGAGTTAAAACCGTCTGTGACGACCCTTCGAACCAGTAAAACCGTGGGAGAGAAAGTGGTGAAAGAGCAAGTCAAAGAATACCCCAAAAGCCGCAAGCAGAGTGTTTGGTTAGCTCGTCCTTGGAGATGGTGGGGAGAGACCGTTTGGGCATATACCACATGGGATGAGGGTGTCTTGAACAGCGAAGGTTGGTCATTGGGTTTGGTAAAGGACAAAGAGGGATACAATGCGGATGATCCATGTCCGAACAGCTATGAGTACAAGTCGCAGGACAAATCCGAAGGAAGACCGAGTTGGGTACGCGTGCTGAGCAAGCCTGTTTTGCCGGACGGGACAAAAATAGACCCAAAGAAGTGGATTGTTCCGTAAAATAGACCTTATTATAATAAAATCCGTAAATTCTACAAATTTTTGTTACAAAATTTGCATATATCAAAAATTATTCGTAATTTTGCGGCGCAAAATAAAACCGACATCCAAATGCCAAGCGCAGAAGTACAAGAGATGATTCCGAAGATACAAGCGTATCTTGCTACTCAACCGGTCGAACGAGCATACTTGTTCGGTTCTTGTTCGCGCGGCGAAGAAACACCGGATAGCGATGTAGATCTGCTCGTTACTTATACGGATAGCGACAGCCTTTCGCTGATGGATATTGGTGGAATGGTAAGTGATCTACGGAAAATCGTTCATCGTCCAGTAGATTTAATTGAGGACGACTATTTGATGCCTTTTGCCCGCAAATCAGCCGACCATGATAAAATAAAAATTTATGAGAGAGCGTATTAGAGACAAAGAACGTTTGGTTCATATTCTTACGGCTATAGATAATTTAATAAATGGTCGTAAGCGTTTTACTGTTGAACAAGCTGAGAAAGATACAATTATCTTCCATGGTTTTGTAAAGCAACTGGAGATAATAGGAGAAGCCACATATAAGTTAACAAATGAATTCCGTGAGGCACATCCCGATGCGCCATGGAATAAAATGGAAGGAATGAGGCATGTGTTAGTGCACGGATATTATATGATTTTTCCAACCAAGGTATGGAATGTCATCGACAATGATCTACCTATTTTAAGACCTCAAATCGAACGTTTTATCCAAGAGGAAGAAAGCGTGGAATAATAAATCGCTGGCACCGACAGCGTAAAAAAGCGGTGACATATTGAAAATTCGCGTTTGCGATTTATTGGAATCCTTGGAATGTAGGAAGTTTTGAGATATGCCAATATAAGTCGTCAAACGTCCATATAGTATATGGGCGTGACTTATCGGCATATGGGCATTCCTACAGCCTCAAGGATGATAAGAAACGTCCATTTTTTATACCAAGCCCTGAAGGTGTAAGAGGGGAAATAAAATATTAAAATTATGAAAAAGTTTACATTTATGATTGCAGCACTATTGGCTACAACAATGGTTGATGCGCAAATCACATTAGAAAACACGTTTAACTACAATGTTTACACTCCACATGAATCCATAGATAATAATGGATATACGATGGGAGATATTTACGCCTATAATGAAAATGGGACATTGATCTGTGTTGATGCATTGACTTATAATGAAATCGCACGTATCACTATACCCAACATGAAAAGTTATGATTTAATTGCAAAAAACATCTACTCAACAGACGGTCTAATTGGATTCATAGCATCAACCGGAAATAATAAAGACGGAGGTCACGGATATGTATACAATCAAAACGGACTTCTACTTGCTGATTTAGGAGAATTTAATTATGTTCGCATAATAAAATTAACTTCTGGTTATAAGTTAGTAGTCAGCAATTACGATTGGCATTGGGACGAAGAACAGCAAATAGGCATATCAGAATATACGACCTCTATCTATTCCCTACCCGGAACAGGAGATGTAAGCGAGAATGTAATGTCCCCTATTTCTCCACTGAAATCGTCTGCACGCAAATATCTAAGTAAGGATCAAGTGATGATTGAAAACTCAGATCACACCTATACTATTACCGGTCAAGAAGTGAAATGATGTAGAAAAATTGACGGAAAAGAGAGAAAAGGAGCGTTTCGGCGCTCTTTTTTATACATATACTTGTATATGTACGTTTTTTTTTGTAACTTTGCACGCTTTTTTGATGTGCGCGCATATATAGCGCGTGATACAAAAAGGGGATCACTCCAAGATTGGCGGATATATAAAAACAAAAAAGACAGATATAAGAACATGAAGATAGCAATCATCGGATATGGTAAAATGGGGCACATGATTGAAGAAGTTGCCCTTGAGCGCGGACATAAAGTGGTCGCGCGGATTGATGCAGGCGATGCTTTTGAGTTAAACGGTGCGGATGTGGCGATTGAGTTTACGACGCCAGCGACAGCGGAGGCAAATATCCGCGCAGCATGGGCGCAAGGTGTGCCGGTAGTGTGCGGTTCGACCGGATGGAATGCCGCGGCGCTAATGGACGAAGACAGACGAATCCACGACAAGCAGATGCTTGTATGGAGCAGTAACTACTCAGTGGGCGTGAATATATTCTTTGATATCAACAAGTTGCTTGCACAGAAGATGAAAGATCAGCCGCAATACACGCCCTCCATCACCGAGATCCACCATATTCATAAACTGGACAAACCGAGCGGAACGGCAAAGACGCTGAGCAATGATATAATGAGCGCGGCAAAGCCGCTCAATGGTGACGCTACGCTTAATGATGTTCCCATTGAATCCATTCGTGAGGGAGAAGTGCCGGGGACGCATGAGGTGAAATGGGACAGCGAGGAAGATACAATCATTATTACGCATATCGCAAAAGGTCGTCGTGGTTTTGCATTAGGAGCCGTATTGGCTGCTGAAGCGTTAAACTGTTAAATCGTTAAAATGTTAAATTGTTAAAATGAAAAGTTTCAAAGATAGGATAGCAGAAGTGACACGCGGAGGATGGATCCGCGCAGGCATTTGGTGTTCGCTATACGTGGTATTCGTGGTTTGGGTAGCATGGGGTGATTGGAAGAGTTTGGGTTGGCTCGTGCTGCTGCCGCTTGTGGCGGATATGTTCACCACGAAGTATATCAACTACGGATGGTGGAAGAAATACCAACCTAAGGGACAAGGGGACAATGTACAAGGTACAAAGGAAAAAGGGAATGCTTTCCTGTATACCTTGTTTAGTTGGTTAGATGCTATTCTGTTTGCGCTTGTGGCGGTGTATTTCATCAACATCTATATTTTTCAGAACTACCAGATTCCGAGTTCGAGTTTGGAGAAGAGTTTGCGAGTTGGAGACTTCTTGTACGTAAGCAAGATGGCTTACGGAGCCCGTGTGCCGCAGACTCCGTTGAGTATGCCGTTGGTTCAACACACGATGCCGGCATGGTTAGGCGGCGGAAAGAGTTATCTGGACAAGCCGCATTGGGAGTACAAGCGCCTCAAAGGTTGGACAAGTCCGAAGAAAGGCGATATTGTGGTGTTTAATTTTCCGGCAGGAGATACCGTTTGTACGAAGATGCAGAATCCGGATTTCTATACACTCAAACATTACTACGGCGAGGCGTTGGTGAAGAGCCGGAAGGATGTGTTCGGCGAGATTGTCGTGCGTCCTGTGGACAGAAGAGAGAACTACGTGAAGCGTTGTGTGGGCGAGCCGGGAGACAGTTTGCGTATAGTCGATAATATCGTCTATACGAAGTTGAGAGTTGAGAGTTTAGAGTTGAAAGAAGTTGGAGAGTTGAAAGTAGAAAGTTCAAAGGAATGGCAGCGTGAGCCGGAGAGAGAGGGTTTGCAGTTGAACTACTTAGTACGGACAGATGGACATGTGTTCGGTGGGAAATACTTGGAGAAAGTGGGTATTAGCGTAGCAGACCGGATACAGGTAGATGCACAGACTTGGCATTTCCCGTTGACGGAAGGGATGAAGGCGGAGTTAGAGAAGAACCCGCATGTGGTAGCGATGATTGTAGAGCCGGAAGAGCGAGGCGGAGATGTCTATCCGCTTGGACATAACTCATGGACGAGGGATAACTACGGACCGATTTATATTCCGCGCAAAGGGGATAAGATCATGATTACCGAGGAGAACTACTGGGTCTATAAACGCATAGCGGACGCGTATGAGTTCAAGCCGATGAAGATTGGCGAGGAGTACGAGTTTGCGATGGATTATTACTGGATGCAAGGCGACAACAGGCATAATAGTGCGGATAGCCGTTATTGGGGATTTGTGCCGGAGGATCATATAGTAGGACGACCTGTATTTATCTGGCTGAGTTTGGATAAAGACACAAGATCTATTCGCTGGAACAGGCTCGGCATGAATGCCAAGCGTTAAAGAGTTAAAATGGTTTGGTTTGCAACCAAACGTTAAATTGTATGGTACTACCCACAGCATATTTACCGCCGAGGTCGTATATGGAGGCGCTGATGAGCGAGCCGGCAAGGATTGAGCAGATGGAGACGTTTGAGAAACAGACGTTTCGCAATCGGGCACTCATCCGCGACGCCAAAGGCGAGTTAGTGCGACTGACGATACCGGTGAAGAAAGTGGAACACAAGCAGTTGACGCGGGACATAGAGATCAGTTACCAGACTCGATGGCAACATCAACACTGGATTACCCTTGTCAGCACATACCAACACACACCGTACTTTCTGTATTTCGCGGACTATCTGAAACCGTTCTACGAGAAGGAGTACAAGTGGTTGTTGGACCTGAACGACGAGATGAATGCGACGCTCATGGCGTTGATAAAACGGGAAAGGCCGACCGATGTACGATGTACAATGTACAATGTACAAAGGAGAACGCAAGACTGGAGCGGACAGATTTGGACAGACAAACATCCGTGGCAAACGGAAATCAGCGTGCTGGACACGCTATTTGATATTTGAGATTGGAGAATTAAGAATGAATATTGATTGGAGTAAATTAGGATTTCATTATACCGAGCCGGATTATATAGTCCGTGCAGGGTATCATGATGGCAAATGGGAGGAACCGTACGCTACAAAAGACAAGTTCCTGCATTTGCATGTATCGGCTACTTGTCTGCAATACGGACAGGAGGCATTTGAAGGGCTGAAAGCGTTCCGCGGAGTGGACGGTAAGATCCGTATCTTCCGTTGGCGAGAGAACGCCAAACGCATGGCTAAGAGCGCCGAGGGGCTGTATATGGCGCCTGTGCCGGAGGAGTTATTCGGCAAAGCGATCCGGTTAGCGTTGGAGAAAAACATGGATTTTCTGCCGCCTTACGGAACCGGCGCGACGCTTTATTTCCGACCGCTGCTGATTGGCACAACGCCGCGTTTGGGTGTCGGTCCGGGAAGGGATTTTGAGTTCATCGTCATTCCTTCGCCTATCGGTCCGTACTACCCGGGTAAGTTTCATTGCACGACGTTTGTGGTAAACAGGCATGTGGATCGTGCAGCGCCTTACGGAACGGGAACATTCAAAGTGGGCGGTAACTACGCATCGTCGTTCCGCGCCACCGAACCGGCACATGCAGAAGGGATGGATTGTCTGTTCCTCGACGCCAAGTACCATCGGTATATAGATGAGTGTGCGGCAGCGAATTTTATAGGAATAAAGAAGCCTACCCCCAACCCCTCCCTAAAAGGAGGGGAGTCTCGGATTGAGTATCTGACTCCGCGGAGTAGCGCTATTTTGCCGAGTATCACGAATGACAGTCTGATGACCTTGGCAAAGGATTTAGGAATGAAAGTGACGAGAAGGCATATTCGGTTAGAGGAGTTAAGCGAGATGAGTGAAGCCGCAGCCTGCGGAACAGCCGCTGTGATCTCGCCGATTGATAAGGTGATTGACCCCGAGAACAACCGGATTTATCGCTTGAGCGACGAACCGGGACCGGTGCTGACGAAACTCTACCACGCGCTGAAGGATATACAGTACGGGCAAGCGGAAGACAGACACCACTGGTGTGAGGTGATTGAAATTTGAGATTTGAAATTTGACATTTGAAATTTTAAAATTATAGTTTATGTTTAAGAATCAACCAAAAGGATTATTTGCGCTCGCATTGGCGAACACAGGCGAGCGATTCGGCTACTACACGATGTTAGCCGTGTTTGCGCTGTTCCTGCGCGCCAATTTTGGTCTGTCCGCATCTGCGGCAGGCACTATTTATGCCACGTTCTTGGCTTTCGTGTACTTCTTACCTTTGATTGGAGGTATTTTAGCCGACAAGATCGGTTACGGTAAGTGCGTGACGATCGGTATCATCATTATGTTTTTGGGTTACGTGCTTTTGGCTATCCCGATGGGCGGTGTGGAGTACGGTAGTACCGCAGTAGCGATGACCGGCATGATCGGCGCGTTAGTGCTGATCTCGTTCGGAACGGGTCTGTTCAAAGGCAACCTGCAAGTGATGGTGGGTAATTTGTTTGACGATCCTCAGTACGCCGACCGTCGTGACGCTGCTTTCTCGCTGTTCTATATGGCGATTAACATCGGTGCTATGTTTGCTCCGACGGCAGCTGTGAAGATCATGGCTTGGGCTCAGGAGAGTCTGGGTACGAGCGTGAACGATAGTTACCACTTCGCCTTCGCCGTAGCGTGCGCTTCGCTGGTATTCAGTATAGCTATTTACTATGCTTGCCGTCCTTGGTTCAAGCACGTAGAGAACACCGCTAAGCAGGCAGCAGCCAGTGGCCAGCAGGTGGTAGAACTGACTCCTGAGCAGACCAAGAAACGTATTGTGGCTCTGTGCCTTGTGTTTACGGTAGTGCTGTTCTTCTGGATGGCTTTCCACCAGAACGGTCTGACGCTGACGTATTTCGCTAATGAGTTCGTGACGCCGGTAGTAACGGGTGTTCAGACGATGGCATTCGACATCTGGAATCTGGTATTGGTAGCAATCCTCGTATACGCGCTGTTCGGCGTGTTTGGAGAAGGAGAGAGGAAATCAAAGATGATCTGGAGCTGTGTGGGTGTATTGGTATTGGTTGCGTTGGTTTACAAATATTTCCATCATCCGGCAGAGATCGGTATCTCCGCTCCTATTTTCCAACAATTTAACCCGTTCTACGTAGTAGCATTGACGCCGGTTAGTATGGCTATTTTCGGTGCGTTGGCAGCGAAAGGCAAAGAGCCGAGTGCGCCTCGTAAGATCGCTTACGGTATGTTAGTAGCCGCAGCCGCTTACGGTCTGATGGCATTCTGTTCGATCGGTCTGTTGACCCCGACAGAGCAAGAGTTGGCACGCGTTACCGGAGATGGTACGTTCGTGAACTCCAACGTGCTGATCTTGACGTATTTGGTATTGACTTTCGGTGAGTTGTTGCTCAGCCCGATGGGTATCTCGTTTGTGAGCAAAGTAGCTCCTCCGCAATACAAAGGAATGATGATGGGCGGTTGGTTTGTAGCTACCGCATTGGGTAATTTCCTTGTATCCGTCGGCGGTTATCTGTGGGGCAGTCTGCCTTTGTGGCTCGTTTGGAGCGTATTCATCGGCGTTTGTCTGGTGGCAGCTATCTTCATGTTCGCTATCATGGGCAAACTGGAAGATGCTACGAAGTAATTGAAAATTGAAAATTGAAAATTCTTCATGGAAGAGGTAATCAAATATTTTGAAAGTCTTGAGGAACGTATCGCCACTCTGGAAGCAGAGTTGGCGAGCCTTGAGGCGGAAATGGATGAACTCAAGAATCGTCCGGAGCCGGAACCGCAGGTAGTGGAGAAAGTAGTGGAGAAGATTGTCGAGGTAGAGAAACCGGTGGAAGTGATCAAAGAAGTCATCAAAGAAGTAGTAAAAGAGCCGGAACCGGTAGTTGAGCCCGTGGTTGAAGAGCCCGTTAAAGAAGAACCTGCGGTTGAAGAACCTGTGGCTGAAGCAGAGCCGGAACCGGAAGTAAAGGAAGAACCTGCTGTCCAAGAAGAAGCAGAACAGGCTTCTCCGAAAGCAGCTGTGTACGGCAAGTCGGTAGATGATATCCGTTTGGCAATCTCGTTAGGCGACCGGTTCTTGTATCAACGCGAGTTGTTTGATCAGAATGCCGAGTTGATGCAACGGACGTTGACGGATATCAATGAGTTGAATTCGTACGAAGAGGCAATTATGTATATCGGCAAACATTTCCAGTGGGACACCGAGAGCAAAACGTACCAACAGTTCCTCGTAACTTTACACCGCCGCTTTGGTTAAACCGTTAAACTGTTAAATTGTTAAGATGTTATATATCGTTCCGACACCGGTGGGTAATCTGCAGGACATGACGTTCCGCGCGATAGAGACGCTGAAATCAGTGGATCTGATTTTGGCGGAAGACACGCGTACCAGCGGCATCCTGTTGCAGCATTTCGATATCCACACACCGCAGAAGAGCCATCATAAGTTCAATGAGCATGAGACCTCAGCGGACATCGTGGAGCGGCTGAAAGCGGGAGCTAATATAGCCTTGATCAGCGATGCCGGTACACCTGCTATCAGCGACCCCGGATTCTTTTTGACACGTGCCGCCGCAGAAGCAGGTGTGGAGATACAGTGTTTGCCCGGTGCAACGGCTTTTGTGCCTGCTTTAGTGGACAGCGGACTGCCGAACAACCATTTCTATTTCGAAGGCTTCCTGCCGCAGAAGAAAGGTCGTCAGACGAGGTTGCAGTACTTGGCACAGTTGGACGAGACTTTCATCGTCTATGAGTCGCCTTTCCGGTTAGTGAAGACGCTTGAGCAGTTGGTTGCCGTTTGCGGCGAAGAACGCAAGGCGTCCGTAACCCGTGAGATCAGCAAAGTACACGAAGAAACCGTTCGTGGAAGGCTCGCAGAACTGATAAGTCATTTCAAACAAACGCCGCCAAAAGGCGAAATAGTAATTTGTGTTGCAGGCAATGAGTGAGATGAAATCCTTGGCGAAGGACACCGCCATCTATGGGTTGAGCAGTATTATAGGTAAGTTCCTCAACTATCTGCTCGTTCCGCTCTACACGTATGTGTTAGCGCGGACGGATGACTATGGTATTGTGACGAACCTGTACGCTTGGACGGCATTGCTGTTGGTGATCCTGACGTACGGCATGGAGACGGGATTCTTCCGTTTTGCGAACCGCGAGGACTACGACGCCAAGAGCGTGTATAAGACGGCGTTCTTCACGCTTTTGGGAACGAGTTCCGCGTTCGCGCTGATGATCCTGCTGTTCCAACAGCCGATCGCTACCGCCTTGGGTTATCCCGACCACTCGGAGTTCATTGCGATGATGTTTGCGACGGTAGCAGTAGATGCTTTTGCTTGTATCCCGTTCGCTTATCTGCGATACCAGAAGAGACCGATCGCTTTTGCGACACTCAAACTGCTGTTTGTGATACTGAACATTGGATTTAACCTGCTGTTCCTCGTCGTATTAGGCAAGAACGATGTCTATTATGTCTTCCTCAGCAACATCTTGGCGACCTTCATTCAGACGGCTTGTCTGCTGCCGATGACGTTGCCTAAGGGCGGTCGGTTTGACGGAAAAGTGCTTCGCGAGATGCTCAAATACTCCTTGCCGCTGTTGGTACTCGGAGTCGCAGGTATCATGAACCAAACGCTGGATCGTATTCTCTTCCCGTATCTGTACACAGGAGACGATGCGCAGGCACAACTCGGCATCTACGGGGCGTGCTTCAAGGTAGCAATGGTAATGATGATGTTCACGCAGGCTTTCCGATACGCGTACGAGCCTTTTGTCTTTGCGAAGCACAAAGACAGGCAATCCGTAGAAGCGTACGCAGATGCGATGAAGTACTATATCATCTTCTCGTACCTGATCCTGTTAGGCGTGATCTTCTATTTAGATATCTTCCGGTACATCGTTTCGAGTGCGTATTGGGAGGGTCTGAAGATCGTGCCGGTAGTGCTCTGGACGTACGTGTTCCAAGGGGTATATTTCAACCTCTCGTTCTGGTACAAACTGACGGACGAGACCAAATGGGGTGCGTATTTCTCGCTGATAGGTTTGGCTATCACGTTGGTGAACCAGATTGTCGGTGTGCCGCTGATCGGTTATTGGGCAAGTTGCGGAAGTAGTCTCATCTGCTATCTCGTGATCATGCTCCTGTCCTATTTCATCGGTCAGAAGAAAGCCCCGATTCCTTATGATATGAAGTCCATTGCCCAATATACCCTGCTAACCTTCGGACTATTAGCGGTATATTATTATATACGCCATTATTTCGATTTGAATATGTGGGTACTCATGGGCATAGGAACACTCTTCATAGGGGTGTATATCCTAAAAATGACCCGCCGCGATTTTCCGCTTAGCGGACTGCCGGTGGTGGGCAAGTACTTTAGAAATTAAAAATTAAAAATTATACTATCGTGTTTTCAGGAATTGTAGAAACCATGGCTCAGGTCGTAAAGATTGAGACCGAGCAAACGAATAAACACTTCACGCTTCGCAACCCGTTCGGGGAAGCGCTGAGTATAGATCAGTCCATCGCGCACAACGGTGTGTGCCTGACGGTGGTGAAGATCGAGGGTGATCTCTATACGGTCACGGCAATGCAGGAGACGTTGAGGCTGACGAACCTTGACCTGCTGAAAGTGGGCGATTATGTCAATGTAGAACGCTCGATGATGATGGGCGGTCGTTTGGACGGACACATCGTGCAGGGTCACGTGGATCAGAAAGCCGTTTGTATCGACGCTCATGAGACCGACGGCAGTTGGTACTACCGCTTTGAGTACGAAACCTCCAAAGAGATGGTAGAGCGCGGATATTTCTGCGTGGACAAAGGCTCGGTGACTATCAACGGCGTCAGCCTGACGGTCTGCGAACCGGACATAAAAGGTGACAAAGGCTACGTGTCGGTTTGTATCATCCCGTACACCGAAGAGAACACCAACTTCAAGTATATTGAAGCCGGAACGGTGGTGAATATCGAGTTCGACATCCTCGGCAAATACATGGCGAGATACCTCTCGCAAATGAATCAAATGGCTAAATAAATGAACAAATAGTAAATGATAAAATTGTAAATGACTTTATGGACAAAATTAGTTATGCATTAGGCCTTTCGATGGGTCAAAATCTGATGGGAAGCGGTGTAGAGAAACTGAATTATCAGGATCTCGCCGCAGGTATTGAAGACGTGCTTACGCACGCACAGCCCAAGATCACGTATCAGGAGGCGCAACAAGTGTTGAACACTTTCTTCCAAGAATTGGAAGCAAAAGTAGCCGGAGCTGCTAAAGCAGACGGCGAGAAATTCCTTGCCGAGAACGCCAAACGCGAAGGCGTGAAAGTGACCGCAAGCGGTTTGCAGTACGAGGTATTGGAGCCGTCGCTCGGTCAGAAACCGAAAGCTACCGACACGGTTCGCGTTCACTATGAGGGCACACTGATTGACGGTACGGTCTTCGACAGCAGCTACAAACGCGGCGAGTCGATCTCCTTCCCGCTCAACGGAGTGATCAAAGGTTGGACCGAAGGTCTGCAACTCATGTCGATCGGTTCGAAGTACAAGTTCTTCATCCCGTATCAACTGGCTTACGGAGAGCGCGGAGCAGGTGCTTCTATTCCGCCGTACGCAGCCCTGATCTTCACGGTAGAACTCTTAGGAATCGAATAATCCCGTAATTACGTAATCACGAAATAACGAAATATAATTTTATGAAAAAAATGATCTCCTGCGGCAACAGCTACAAGGCACAAGATGCCGTATTAGAGAACGAAGCTGACTCCGTCAACTATGCGTTGGGTCTGCTCAATGGTCTGCAGATTAAGATGTATTACATGGCTAATGACAGCAGCGACGAGGCAGTAGCTGAGTTCATTGACGCGCTGGACAACGCCTACATGGGTAAGGAAGAGAAACTGAGCGAGATCGCAGAAGCAGGTCGTCAGTTCGGTAGTTCGGTCAAAGGATTCGAGAAGAACGGTTTGGCAGAGAACCCCGCATGGACTGTTAACGAGAAGCTGTATTTCCAAGGAATGGTCAATGCTTTCTTCGACGACACCACGATGATGGCAGCCGATGCAGCACAGGCATTCTTCATGAGCGCATATCAGAATAAGGAAGAAGGCGGTCAGGCAGGAGAGCCTATCATCGCTAAGTGCCCGAAGAGCGCTAAGACTCTGGAGTTGAACTCGTATAATGACTCGCTCAACTATGCGTTTGGTTATCTGAACGGTGGTCAGATCAAGGTGTATCTCTTGGCTGACGACACCACGGGTAACGCTATGGAAGAGTTCATCGAGAACGTGAACAAAGGTCTGAAGACCGATGTTCGCAACCCGCAGATTGTTGCGATGGGTAAGAACGTAGGTAAAGCAATCCGCGAGCAGGAACCGGTAGGTCTGTTAGGTATCGCAGGTATCGAGACCGATTTTGACATGATCAAACAAGGTTTCATCAACGGTCTGTACAACTACACCGAGCAGATGGATATGCAAACGGCAGGTCAGTATGTAGAAGCTACCGTTTCGCGTCTCAAATACGGTGAGACCAAGGCTGAGGGTGAGAAATTCCTGCAGGAGAACAAACTGCGTGAGGGTGTACAGGAGACCGCCAGCGGTTTGCAGTACGAAGTACTCGTTCAGGGCAAGGGTCCGAAACCGACCGCTGAGTCCACTGTGAAAGTACACTACGAGGGTACGCTCATTGACGGTACTGTTTTCGACAGCAGCTACCAACGCGGCGAGCCGATTGAGTTCCCGCTCAACGGCGTCATCAAAGGTTGGACCGAAGGTCTGCAACTGATGCCTGTTGGCTCAAAATACAAACTGTATATCCCGTCTGAGTTAGGTTACGGAGAGCGCGGTGCCGGTCAATCCATTCCGCCGTTCGCTACCCTTATCTTCACGGTTGAGTTGCTGGAGATTAAGTAACAAGATGGGCATCATCGCTAAGCAATCGATACGTGGCACAATAGTGACCTATTTAGGCATCGCCGTAGGCGTTGTCACCACGTTCTTCGTGTTAACCCGTTTCCTCACCACCGAGGAAATCGGGTTAACACGAGTGCTTATCGATGCGGCTACACTCTTCATCGGTCTGGCACAGTTAGGCACCAACGCCAGCATCATCCGTTTCTACCCGTATTTCCGAGAAAAAGGCAGCGAAGAGGATCACGGTTTCTTCTTCTGGGCATTGGTAGTGCCGTTCATCGGCTTTGTGCTGTTTGCTATCATCTATTGGGCATGCCGCGTGCCTTTGGGAGCATGGTTTGGGGATAAATCTCCGCTGTTCGTGGAGTATTACTATTTCGTGTTGCCATTAGCGTTCTTCATGCTCTACCAGACTATCTGTGAGAGTACCTGTAACGTATTGATGCACATCGTCGTTCCGCGCGCGGTACGCGAATTAATAGTACGCATAGGGTTGTTAACCATTTATCTGCTGTATGCTTTCAAGGTGCTTTCCATGGACGGATTGGTCATCGGTCTATGCGTCAATTACGCCGTAGCGGCGATGATCAACATGCTCTATTTTTTCTCGCTCAAGCCGATTCGTCTTCGACCGGATTGGACTTTCCTGCGTGAAAACAAAGCCTTAGTTCGTCGGTACCTCACCTATACCGGTTTCCTGCTTCTTTCTGCCGTGACCACGGTCTTAGCGCCTACTCTATCATCCTTCTTCGTTACTGCTAAAATGGGTTTAGATAGCACCGGTATTTTCGCAATCGCAACCTATATGGCGGTGATGGTCAGTGTGCCGAGCCGTTCGGTAGCCGCTATCGCTTCGCCGCAACTCGCACGGGCTATCAAGGAGCAGAACCGCGAAGAGTGCAGTCATCTCATCAATCAAGTCACAAGGAATATGCTCCTCATCGGCGGGTTTATTTTACTTGCCCTGTGGGTGAACATCGACCTTATTTTCCATATTTTGCCTAATGGCGCTACTTTCGCACAAGCGAAGAATGTAGTGCTCATCTTGGGCGTCAGCCAATTGGTTTTGGCTACGTTCACTATCTGCTACACCGCGCTGAACTACAGCCGGTTCTATGCTTTCAGCCTATTCATCTCCTTGGCGCTGACCATCAGTGCCTTGATATTGAATAATTATCTGGTGCCCCTATACGGCATGAACGGCGCGGCACTGAGCAACCTCCTATCGTACGGACTCTATGTTGCCCTGACGATCCTATTTGTGGTGTCTCTTTGCCGGATTCGGGTGATCGAAAAAAGATGGTGGTTCATCCTGCTTCTTTTGGTCGTGCTTTTTGCAATCAATGCGCTGTGGTGTCAGTTCGCACCGACGATGAATATCTGGGCAGACAGTCTGCTTCGCAGCGCAGTACTCATCGGCGGAGGAGCACTCATCGCCTACAAAGCAGAGCTCTCTCCTGAAATAAACAACCAAATCGTCAATACGTTAAATCGTCAATAAATCGTACCTCGTAAATCGTCCAATCGTCAATTAAAATGAGATATTTTATCACTTTCGCATATGATGGCACCTCTTTCCACGGTTCGCAGACGCAGCCGAACGGGAACACGGTACAGGCAGAGATGGAAGCGGCTTTTGCTACCATTCTGCGTGAAGCAATACCGCTGACGTTCGCCGGAAGGACGGACGCCGGTGTTCATGCTGAGAAGATGGTAGCGCATTTCGATTGGAGCAAAGACTTGCCGGCTAACCTCGCCGGACGACTGAATAACTTGCTGCCTGCCTCCATTGCCGTTAGCCACATAGAGCGAGTGACAGACGAGGCTCATGCGCGTTTTGACGCTACCGAGCGAACGTATTACTATAGGATCACCGACCGCAAAGACCCGTTCACCTATATCAATCACACGCGCGTAGCGAAGGGGCTCGATTTCGAGGCGATGAATAAGGCAGCACAGCTGCTGATCGGCAAACAGGACTTCGCTTCTTTCTGCCGTACGCACACCGATGTGAAGACCACTATCTGTGATGTCAGAGAGGCGCGATGGGTGATCGAGAACGAGCATGAAGCGTATTTCGTCATCTCAGCCGACCGGTTTCTGAGAAACATGGTACGCGCGGTAGTAGGCACGCTCTTCGAGATCGGACGCGGACGGATGACGGAGCAGCAGATGGAGGAAGTCATTGCCTCCCATGACCGCTGCCGAGCCGGACACTCCGCTCCCGCAGAAGGACTGTCATTGGTTGAGATCAAATACCCGACCAATATCGTAATAACGTAATCACGTAATCACGTAATCACGAAAAAAAGAAAACTAAATAACAAATATTGATTCATAATTTAATTTTTAATTCATGAAAAACTATTTCTTCTTGCTGCTTGCCGCAGCCGTCATGGGCGCTTGCTCGTCCAAGTATCAAATCACCAAGCAAGGTGACATCGACGATCTGACCAAATCGGCGTCTTTCAAGATGCCGAAAGTGCCGGTTCCTTCTTTCCCGAAGAGCACCTACAACGTGCTTGATTACGGAGCAGACAACACCGGTGTTGTACTTGCTACGGAAGCATTCCAGAAAGCTATCGATGAGTGTACAGCTGCCGGAGGTGGTACCGTCATCATCCCGGAGGGAATCTACACCACCGGTCCTATCACCCTTAAATCGAACGTACGTCTCTACACCGAGAAAAACTGTATCGTAGTCTTCTCGCACGACCTCGATCTCTATGAGATCTATGACGAGTGGTTTGAGGGCATCCCGACCAAACGTTGCACCTCGCCGCTCAACGCACGCGACGCAGAGAACATCGCTATCACCGGTTTCGGTACTTTCAACGGAAACGGCGATTGGTGGCGTCCGCTCAAGAAAAGCAAAATGGCTCCGGGTCAATGGAAGAAACACCTCAAAGAGAAAGGCGGTATCGTAGACAATGATATCTGGTATCCGGATTCCGCTTCATTGCTTGCTCAGAGTTACTGCCTCGACCAGAACGTGCCGGTTATTGAAGATGACAGCCTCTGGCAGGTCGTTAAGTCGTTCCTCCGTCCGGTAATGCTCCATTTCGTAGGATGCAAGAACATCCTCTTGGAGGGTGTTACGTTTGAGAACAGCCCGGCATGGAACCTTCACCCGATGTGCTGCGAGAACCTGATCCTGCGTGACCTCAATGTCCGCAACCCGTGGTACAGCCAGAACGGCGACGGTGTGGATGTAGAGTCCTGCAAGAACGTAGTGATCAGTCGTTGCTCCTTCGACGTAGGCGACGACGCTATCTGCATGAAGTCCGGTAAGGACAAACCGGGACGTGACCGCGGCATCCCGACGGAGAACGTAGTGGTCGATGACTGCGTCGTTTATCATGGTCACGGAGGTTTCGTTTGCGGATCGGAGATGTCCGGCGGCATCAAGAACGTAGAAGTGCGCAACAACCTCTATATCGGTACCGATGTCGGTCTGCGTTTCAAATCGACCCGCGGTCGTGGTGGTGTTGTGGAGAATATCTACATCAACGGCGTGAACATGGTCAATATCCCGAACGAAGGACTCTTGTTTGACCTTTTCTACGGCGGTAAGGGAGCCGGTGAAGAGACCGAAGAGGAACTCGCTGCACGCATGAATGCCGAAGCTCCGGCGGTTAGCGAAGAGACACCGGCATTCAAGAATATCGTCATCGAGAACGTCAAGGGTGCAAACATCAAACGCGCTATCTATTTCAACGGTCTGCCGGAGATGAAGATCCAGAATGTGACCTTGCGTAACGTGACGATGAGCGCTACTGAAGGTGCCCTCTTCCGTCAGACGAACGGTCTGATCATCGAGAATGTCAACATCAAAGCGGAGAAAGGCGAAGCCTTCTCACTTGCTCCGACGGTAGAAAATGTGAAGATCAATTAAGATTTCAGAGTTCAGATATCAGATTTCAGATTTAAAGTTTCTTCGGTATGACGTCATTACGTAATTACGTTATTACGATCTGTTCTCTGTCAGCGAAAGCGGTCTGTAGTCTGTCAGCCGCTTTAGCGGCAGTCCTCTTCACGGGTTGTAGCCCACGAGTAGCGACTTCTTTCTGGCGAATCGGCTCTCCTGCCGATTCGACCAGAGATGGTTACGCCGTTCTCTATGAGGGCGCCAAGATGCGGCACTGCTACCCCATCACTGAATGGAAGACGACCGATGAGAAAGAGGACGTCTATCATTCGCTTCACCACCACGGCGTAGCGGTAGAGTCCAAACTGATGGCATACCGCATCTATTTCGATAAGAAACAGACCATCGATCCGTATTGCAAACGCAAACCGCAACTCGAACTTGCCCAGAGTTACTGGTATCCCAATGACAGTCTATTGGCGGCGGGTTACGGCGATGACATCCTCCGCGTAAGCGGTACTGTGGGCGTCGGTTCTGTCAAGTACTGGAACGGCAAGAAGATGGTTCACATCGAAAATATAGCCGAGCGCTCTCAGCGCATTATTAAGCAAACTCACAACAAAGCCACTATTGAAGTCGCCGTCAAAGGTTGGCAAGTACCACTTAATAACTCTCAACTAGACGACTTCTCTCAACTCTCAACTTTAAACTCTCAACTAGTAAACCTCTCCGTCCAATATACGATGAAGGCGGGACATAGAGATCTGCGATGCGATGTGACGCTCTCCGAAGCTGTGGAAGGTCTCTGTACGGGCGTACAGACCATTCCTGCGAAGGGCGGTAAGGATACAGTGACTATCGTTCTTCCTAACGGAGTTTTGCTCGCTTCTTGGGGCACGGATTGGCCTGTGAACGACTCCGCCAAATATTCCAAAGAGACGGTCGGTCTCGCAGTTTTCATTCCTCATCCCTATGCCGGCACTCCCGTCCACGACAAGCAGAACAACCTCTGTCTTTTGAAAACCATTCCCATAAACTCTCAAACCAACGGACATAGTCCGTCAAACTCTCAAACAGGGCGTCAGCCCTCAAACTTCCGTTGTCATTTCTACCTGACAACGGTCGGTGCGACGAAAGAAAACCACCCCGTGGCTCGTACAGCCGAGGAGTGGTACGCTTATCTCCGCAAATGGGCAAAGGGATTAAAGTAAGAGACTATTTTGTTTCCTTTGAATAATTTGTGAACAAAAAAATGTAAGCCGCAAGACACAAAAAAGGCTGCGCAAGGCAGCCTTTTCTGTATATCCAATGTCGAATTAGAAAACAGGATCACGACGTTTAGGAGCGGCACCTGCCGATCCATGATCGCTTCCACTAATCATCACAGACCCTCGCATTGCAAGGATCATGATTTCTATCTGCGGACATATGTACTGTTTCTTTTTCATTTCTGGGTGCAAAGATACTGCTTTTTTTTGATATATGCAAGTTTTACACTATTTTTTTTAGAAAAAAGTACTCTTATCTTAAAATTTTACCTGTTACATCATACATAGCGCCTTCCGGAGTAATGATATAGATTTTATTATCAATCATCACTTTACGCATTCCTGCACCTTGTTCAGCATCTAAGGACTCGACACCGGTAGCAATCTCAGGCATACGACTCGTAGTCACAATACGCAGACCGTATCCTTCAGTAGTACCTGCTTCCAGATCCATCACGTACGGACTTGCACTCAGCGACCAAATGATGCGGTCATTATAAGTAAGATAGAGCGTAGCATCATCCGGAGTATTCTCCACGGACAGTGTGTACGTCTTGGCTTGCGGAGCAAACAAGCTGATTGAGCAATTAGCTTGATTATCCACCATCGGTATATCGTTGCTACACAAGTTAATATCGTTACGATTACTCCAAATACGAGCCACTTTCGATGAGGTCAGCGCACCCATTTTCAGTACATCGCGACCAATCACATATTCACCGGTAGCTTCTTCATTCGCGGATACCCAGAAATAATCTGATGCTTGTTCCTCTTCGTCTGCCTTTAACGCCAAGCAGAACTTATCTACACTTGCTTTGGTACGAGTTGGAGCCATGAAACGATCATTACCTACAGCAGGGCTTAACTCGATGGTCTCTACTCCACCCACTTGCATGAAGAAGGACAAACCAACAGCTATTGAGCGATCTTTAGCAAGACGCGGCTGATAGCATTTATTTGCATGATCGTATATCTGAACGAGTGTTTCCGGATCCGTAACATCCAATTCCATATGTTGGAGCGAACCGTTTCCTAAGCCATTCCATCCGTTATCCTTAGTTTCTCCTAAGCCGGAGAACGAGGTCGTAAAGGAACGATCTCCGGTTATAGCAGCTCCTTTTTTCTTCTTGAAGATGACCGTATTCCAAGGTTGCGTTTCATCAAGCGTAATGGTATATACACGACCCGGCTGCATTGTGCCAGAGAATTTATTCCAATCCTTACCTTTCACAGCACGTTTGGATTCGTCGTAAGCCATCACTGCATAATTAACATTGAATTGCATCGGAGTAGTCGGAGCTTCAGCAATAGAAATTCCGCCAATTACGTCCACCTCAAATGGTACTACAAAGTCATACCACCCATACGTATTGTGACCACACGGATCAACCGCCAATTGGAAGAACGCGTCGCCATTAACATCTAACTTATTAGCTCCCAGTACTTGACCCGATGCTGACGGTGAAGTCAGATCATTAGTTGTATTACCTAACTGAGCATCTAAGGTGAAGTCTTTCACTGCTAACCTGCCGCCGGTCAAGTTCAGATTACCGCCGTTCTCTACGTGGATACTACCATATTCTCCACGAACGTAGGAATCTTTGTCACCAATCGTCAGGGTAGCACCTGATTTGATGGTTACGGTGCTACCGGCATTAATGGTTATACCGCCGATGGTCACACTGCCAGTGATCTCAACATCTGCATCTACCGTCACGCGGTCTGAATTAGTCGGCTGATTACCGTTAATCCAGTTATCTTCTTCACCCCAAGAGGTGTTCGTTCCACCTTTAAAGACTACACCTTCCATCACGGTGACCACACATTCGCCATCACCATCTGTATAGTTACTAGACGCAGAGGTAAAATGAATAGCCACATTATGAGTTCCTATTTCAAGAGCCTCACTCTGATCCACGCTGGTTGCCCAAACGACATTACCGCTCACAGCTTCACCGAACACACCTGTTGTCGTATTCACCAACGTTGCTTCCGACAAAAGCTGACCATAAATAATCGTAGTGGTAGCCGATACGGTGGTCGGCTCTGCTTTTGCAACAACCACAGACGCATTCGTTGTAGCACTTGCGTACCAATGTGAATCGTTCGGAGTAAAGGTTACCTCGCGGCTTTGTGCATTCTCATCGGCATTCAATATTTCCGCATCATCGTTCCAAGTCCAAGTTCCTTCCAAAACCGCATCATCAGAGCCCTTTACAAGACCACCGGACAAGGCTGATGTACTCAATGCCTGACCATATGCAATACCTTCCGCTGTCGGGTCATTCACTACAGTTGTCTCAAGCGGTAAGATCTTCAATGCCACACGTTTCTCTGCCGTTACATAATGCGCGTGCTCTACCGTGCGGGCAATAATATCTATATCGCCTTTACTATGAATAATCAACTTGTTACCGTTTTCAGCATCCACTTCCGCAATGGACGTATTAGACGTAGTATAGTATACTTCAATCTCGGCTGTCGACGTTGCACCAGAGAAATACAAGTCATCTTCATTCACATAAATCGTACCTCCGGCATATGCCCAATTTACCGTTTGCGGATGCTTGCTAACCGTTACGGATACTTGACATTCAGCCGGATAATACCACGCAGCCGGCGAAGGAGTAAAGATAGCCGTATACGTATGTATGCCTGCCTCCGGTTGAATATCTCCGTTCTTCCAAGAGAAGATACCCTCTGCGTGAACACCATTCACTTGTCCTTCGCCGCCACTTAAACCGGCATCGTACAAATGGTTATCTGTAAATATCGCTTCAGCCGTTGGAGGAGTAACGATTTCCGGTTGTTCCTTGGTTAGGGTGATACGTTTCGTCTTGGGCGTAGCAGCCTCATAGTCACCATTACCACTTTGCGATGCTGTAATATCTACCGTTCCACTGGTAAGTACTACCAAACGATACTCCTCTCCAACTTTTTCTACACGAGCGACAGACTCATCACTACTGGAGTAACTAATCGTCAGACCTCTGTTAGAAGAAGCATCAAACGTCGTAGGCGTAGAACACGGTTGAGTCGTTTCATCAGCACGCGTCCATGTAATCTCTTGACTATCCTTAATACCGGTTACGGAGATGTTATAAGTCTTCGTATTATACCAATCCTTACCGGCCGGTTGATCCGGAGTGAAGACAATCGTATAGTCATTTGCTCCAGACAAAACTTTAGTACCGGATGTTTGCCATGCGAACGTACCAGTAACAACCGTATTCTTATCATCTTTTGCTGTACCATCCGTGCCTATCGTCACATCCGCTAAGGTTGCGGGCAAAGTAATCGAATTAATCGTCGGATTATTGGTAATCGTCGGAGTTACCTTCGAGATCGTAAAGATCTTCTCAACCGGTGTAGCGTCTTCGTATTGACTATTACCCTCTGCAGATGCAACAATCGTTACTGAACCGTCTTTCAAAATAGTCAAGTGACCATCACTTGTTACAGTAGCCACATCGCTCGTTCCCTTAACAGCATATGTTACCACGATGCCTGTAGCCGCAGCAGCATCCGTCGTTACAGCATCAAATGTCACATCATCCGTCGTCTTCAAATCCAACGATGCAGGATTCCAAGTAATTGCCTGCGATGCTTTCTTAATCAGAGCCTTCAGACTTACTGTTTTGTTATATTCTGTATTAGAGATAACTAAGTTAGTACTCTCACTCTCTACATAATTAGCAGCATTATATGTCACCGTCACGGTTACTGTTCCATGCTCACCGCAATCATCTCCGATATATGTCTTGTCCACACCAAACTGCGTATTCTCATTCTCCAACTCTATATCCAGTGATTTCTCTAAGTTCGAATAATGAACCGTAAAACTCATCGTAGGCGCAGTACCCATGGTTACTGTTCCAAAATCAAGTTCCGTTTTTGATAACTCACAATACTTAGCTTGATACAATACTATATCATCCACATAATGCTGTAATGTTGCACCCAATGGAGCACCAATACGTGCTTTCGTTGCTTTACGACTAAGCGTCTCGGTCTTCGTAGCATAAGTAGTGGAAACACTATATGTCTCTACACGATGCCAATCGTTATCATACCACTCTTCTAATGCCATATTTCCTGCAGCAGCAATCATACGCTTGATACGGAAAGAAATGACACCTGGTGCTCCCTCTTCTAAATCCCATGAAATCTCTTCCCAGTCGATAGTATGCAAAGTCTTCTCTTCTTTATCTTCATACAAAACATGCGACGCACAACTTGCATTCGGATCACGACTATTGATAGTCTTCGTACGGGCAGCAGGATAATACTCGGCGTTATCTACCGTCTTCGCAGTCAAGTATAATGTACTACCAATACCGGTGACCGTCAGTTTTTTATTCGCATTATCCAAAGTAGCATAATTACCCGTTCCGCTCAACTCGTACGTAATCTCTACTCCGCTGGAAGAGGTTGCTGTCAAATCAATCACTTTCGTTCCCGTGAACTTAAAGGACAACTTATCAGTCCATGTGATGGTTTGTTTCTGCAGATTAGTAACTACTACTTTAATTGTCTCCGAAGCAGCTTTCCATGTTTCGTCCTCTTCTACATAAGCAATCAAATCTACACCTTCTTCGCCCGTTGCATTTTCCGCCACAACAGCACCATTCTCATCCAGTGTCAAATATGTGCCATCTACCGTATATTTAATTGTTGCACTACCAGCACTCGCTGCATCCGACACAATATCACCTACAGAGAGCGGCGACAAGTCATTCTTCCACGTGATAACCGGAGTCTTCTTAGTCGTCGTGGTCGTCAAGTTAAATGTAGTTGATTCTGTTCCATTCGTCACATGCAATGTACCCGTATACTTTCCTGCAGTTACATCGTGTTTACCGCGAATAGTAATCTCCTGGTTCTTCTTGTACGTATCCAGTTTAGAATCGATGCTCGTTGTTACCAACTCAAATGCCTCCGGATGCTCCGAAGTAATTGAACATGTCAACGGTTTCACATTGTACCATTCTAAGATTGCTTTTACCTCCGTCGGATCTGATCCATGGTTAGCCGTTCCACAATCCACATCTGCCGACTCGTGGGGTTTAACCTCACGACGCTCCGTTATAGAGATATTTTTGAAATAACCGGCACAGTTACCACTCCAAAGGAATTTCAAGTAACGGGTAGAAGGTTGTAATTCCTTACTAGTTAATGTACCTTTACTGTCTACATCCAAAACAACGTTTGATCCCCAACTATCACCATCCGCACTTTGGTATATCTTCCAAGTTCTTCCGGTTGCAGCATCAGAGCATGTATAAGTACAAGAAATTTGATAGGGAACACCCTCAAACGGACCAATTACAACATATTTATCATCCCAGTCGAATCCATCACTGGCTTTACCTACGCGGATACCTCCGTCCCAAGCACGCTCTCCTGACGATTTACTGTCATCTTTAAGTGCATTGTACAAGGTCTCGTCGATTGTAAACGGCACGTGCTTATTTACTTTCGTCACATTTACCGTATACTCCTTTGACGTCTTTGCCCACACATCATTCTCTGCTTGTGTCAGCGTAAAATGTGCAGTGCCGGTCACGTTATAGATAATGACCTTACCATCTACGTAGTCTGCTACATTCGTATCATCCGATACACAGGTAATCTCCGTATCATTGTTGTCCGTCGTGAACGGATTCGAGATCGACTGATTCCAGGTATAGTTAGTACCTACCTTCCAATCAAACGTTGCCTCATGCTTCTTCACCGTAATCGTCTGCTCGACAGAAGCACCGGTCCATTTGTTGGTTGCCTCCTGCTCAATGCGAATTGTCGCTGTTCCCGCTGCTAACGCTTTAATCTGACCGTCCACTAACTTAATCGCATTCTCATTTGTTGAAGAGAATTTTACCGTTTCGTCCGTATTATTAGTGTTATATGCTGTGCCGTTCACAAAATTATATGTGGTAGCGGCATAAACACTATTCCCAACGTAAATATTATCCACATCCAGCAAACTGGACAAACTGGTCTCGTTCTTGGTAATATTGAAGGTGAAAACTTGTGATCCTGCCTCATAGGCACCACCACCGCTCTCAGATACCGTCAATTCACCATTCGTACATTCGCCGGTAGCTGTTACGGTCACAATTTTATTCTCAGTATCTTCCGTATGTGTAAAGGTCGTCGGCGTTCCACCTGCAACTCCTAAGTGAGGCGCATTCTTGTAATGAATCTCCACCGTTTCTCCTACCTTCAAGTTCGCACTCGTAGCGTCGGTCTCCACACCATTGATATACAACTTAAACTCCGGAGTGTTCTTATCAGTCCAAAGAGCAGTTAATGTCACGCTCGAAGTCAGTTCATATGTTTTTCCTGCATCTCCTATCTTTTTGGCCCCCAAATACCAACCGGAAAAAACCTTCTTATCTTTTGAAGCAGAAGGAAGTGTCACATAATTTCTGGAAGTAGTCCATTGTGCATGCAAATTAAATTCTGCCCCCTGAGTAGAAGAAAGATTACTAACCTTTTGGCCATCTGTATAAGAGGTTCCACTACCATTACTCTGCGTATTCCAACCAGCAAAATTGTACGTAACTTTTGTGTTCTCGTCTGTAGTTGTTGCAGTCGTTCCTTCATTTGCATCATAGGTTACAGTATATGCACGATTAAAACCATTTGATGTAAGCGCCTTTTTTCCTTCATCATAGGTAAACGTCTGCTTATCCATACTTCCACCGGTATTTTCGTTGCCGTTAAATACCACATAATACGTATTCGGCATCCAACGAGCATAAAGAGTAAGAGTTGAAGGACTGCTCTCTGTTGTCGATTCTGCTTTTATAGTAGTATCATACGACTTATCAGTAGATTTCCTACCATTAGAGCCGCCCGTATTAGCATTAGAATTTGTATCGTACCAACCTTTCCAAGTATAACCTGTTGGGTCGGCACCAGCCAAAAAGTAATACCTATGAGTAGGGGCACCATCGCTATCCTTGGTATTTTCTTTCTTTGTTGCCGATGCAGCATCACTCGTAGACGCTGTAGATCCATAATGAACATAGACCGATCCTTTTCCAGCAGGAACGGCTACAGCCTGGCCTTTACTAAAATGATCCGAACTGCTACCATACACACTTACGCCGCAACATAGCATAAGCATGCAAATCAAAAAATAACGTTGATAGTTTATCATCTTTTTCATATCTTTTTCTCCTTAAATTTTCGATTTTTTGCGTCCGAACAACCGCCGGTAGCGTAAATATCTATTGTTTGTTTGTATTTTTGCTATTTCAAATTACTTATTTGCTTTCTTTTTCGCCTCTTCTTCGTACCTTGCCGCCGTTGCTGCAAAACCTACAGCCGGAAGAGGTTCTCGTTTCTTTTGAGTTAATGAATCTACCTTCACTGCCAATTCAGCAAGCGATTCATTAATGGCCGCCATCTGTGCACCTACTATCTCATTCGTATCATTTTGGTCGCGCAAGACATCTTCTACATAATTCTTCAGTTTTTCTACTTCTAATTCCAAATGATCTTGGCGAATAGTAGTTTCTGCGATTGCTGAAAGTGTATTTTTCATATACACAAAAGCACGCATGATTTGTATATTTATCTGTATAGCAACTGGACTTCGCAACAAACCCGAAAGCATAGCAACACCCTCCTCCGTAAATGCATGTGGCAGATGTCTATCTCCGCCCCAACTCGATGTGCCATTTTGGCATTTCAAGTTTGTAAGTTCTTGATTTGTAAGCCAAAACATAAAATCTTCAGGGAATCTATCTATGTTTCGTCTCACTTGCCTATTCAGCTGAGCAACCTCTACTCCATATAACCGTGCCAAGTCACGATCCAAAATAACACGCTCTCCGCGAATAACATGAATCATCTGCTGTACTTGCGCAGAGTTCACTATCACAAGTTCTGTATTTGCTATTTCACTTTTCTTGGTCATTTGCTATACGAAAATATCTATTGTTTATATTTTTCTATGTCGTTGTGTCGTTATTATATTTTGCATGTCCATTTTGTCCATTTGTCCATTTGGGCCGTTTTGCTAAGTGTGTTTTGCAAAATATACGATTTTTAAGATTTAATGCGTATTTTCTGAGCCACAGTTACCAAAATCGGGTGCAAAATTAATATTTTCAATTGACATACGCAAATTTTTACCCTTTCGCGCGTGCGAATAATAATAGAATATAGTTGTTTCTTAAAATTTAACCTCTTTTTATGCTATATAACATACATTATTATACAGTTACATTAAGAAACAGCATAAAAATAATCGCACACGTACGTGCGCGGTTATAAATAAGGTGAAGGAATTTCCTTTCTACCTTTTCATTTCACTCAAAAAAGTCCTTAAAAAGTCTTTGAAAACTCTTTGTAAAGTCTTAGTAAAGTCTTTCGCCTTTCAACCTTCCACAACTCCTGCATCGAGCCAAGACTGCACGGTAGCGGTCACATCGGTCATCGCTTGTTCGGGCGCGACTTCGTACTCGGCGCAAAGGGCTTTGCAGAGAGTCTGTACATCAAACGAACCACGATCAGCCGTTAGCTCTGCGGCCTTCTCCCACAGAAAAGCTGCTGTCTCGTTAAGGGTGATCATCTTGTTGAAATTGATCAGTTCCATGGACTCACCCACCAGAATATACTCGTTGCCTAATTTGCGCAACTTAAAACCTGAAATTGTGTTCATAAAATATATGTACGATTTAAAGATGTACGATGTACGATTTATGTACGATGTAATTATGTACGATTTAATAATACCATTTAAGGATCGAGTGACGATAGACCTTTAGCAAGAACGGTCTCCATCTCCGAACAGCGTACCAAAATCGCCCTCTCACCAGCGGTTTGCGACGACCGGAAGGTCCTTCTATACGGATCACTCGTCCGATAATATCCGCATAAACGCATCGCTCTTCGCCCGATATATTTCCATCGCCTTGCAGCACATAAACCGCTTCACCTTGCGTCCCCTTCTCTATCCGCACAAGCCGATGAAGCACATACGTCTGTGTTCCGACCTGTGTTTGGACACTTGCCAAAAGGACATCTCCTATTCGCGGCGAAGCAGTCACCGCTGCCAGAATCACACTATCCTGATCGCCTTCGATGAAGGGGCGCATACTGACGCCAGAAGGCGTGAAACGCACCTCTTTGCCGTCCTTGAGCAAACGCTCAATCTCCGGAATCAATATATCATTCGCTATCTTCATTCGTTCTCTTAGTCTTCGGGTATATACAGGAAACAATCACAACCATCGAACGAATAACTGATCTTACGGATAGAGACCTTGGTTGAGGTGGTATTGGTGATCCGTATATGATACTTCCCGGGGATGGTACGCAACCAAATCTGGCCGTCCCCGTATTCCGCATCCATATAACCCGTCCAATGAACGCTGTCTCGGGAGAGTTGTATCTTGATATTCTTACATTTCGATGTGGGAAAATGATAGATATCGATGACCGCAATACTATCCGCTGCTGTAGTGGTAACCATACTGCCGGAAGAGGGTAAGTTGATAGCAATTTCCTTAGAGGCACTCGGGTTGATCAGATCCATACCGAAAATAGCTCCGCCTGTACAGGTATAGGTCAAGAGGGGCGTTGTACCTGTATAGTTAGAATTGGAGAACCTCAGTTTTGTAGGATAAGCTGCGTCTAAATTAAAATCGTGTGTTACAGGCGGTTTCTCAGCCCTGCCGATCGCAGGACTGAGAAGCATTGTAAGTAACACTATCCGTAAGAGATATTTCATTTAGAGCGCCTTACTTAACCGGCTGTCCGAAGAGCGTATATTTAACGCCGTCACGGAGGATGAGTACTTGTCCGTTCTCAACGATCTTACGTGTAGCGGAAGATGCCTCCTCAGCCTGCTCTACACCGGTATACCAGCATCCGCAAGCGGTACTATAACCGCTATACGAAGCGCCACTACCGGCAGTAATAGCAATCGAGTTCACGTAGATCGAATTGGTAGTACAAGTCACCTCTATTGCCACGTTTCCGGAAGCATTGCTGAATGTATATTCCAAATCACGCAAAGCAGCGCCTCCTGTTTTTGTAATCTCTTTCGACACTTTCGAGCTGCCGACAGAGATCTCTATTGAACCGGCACCCTTTGACGCATTCGTACAATAGGTAACTACAACCTTGCTCACATCGTTCAATGCTTCTTTCGTTGTAGCCTTAGCTCCGGAGGTATTTGCCGTTATTTGAACTCCTTCTTTTGAGGTGTCATAGGAATTACCGTCCTGATTGCTGGTCCAACTATTTGTAGCATCCGCCCACGCTTTAGAGGTAAAGGTGTACGTAGTACTTTGCGGTTCTCCACCTTCGCCGGACTGCTCTGCATAAACGGCATAGAGGGTAGTAGCCTCTGTGATCGCTTCACCTGCTTTGACAAAAGTCGGAGCGGTAGTCTCGCTCTCGTAACCTGCGGTCTTGGTCCAACCGAGGAAGACCTTACCGCACGGACAATCCAAAGGATTGGTATCCGGAAGAACGACTGTACCGGTAGAGGTCTTTGTAGCAAACTCGCGACCGTTAGCCATGAAGGTGAGCGTGAACGGATCTACCACCGGAGCGGGTTCCTCGATATAGGTGAGGGTCACGATTTGGTTGCTCTCCGTGATATTCAAGAGCGGTTTGCCGGAAACGCCTGTCCACGAAGTCTTTTTGCCGGATCCGGGGAAGGTGTTCTTCGGACAGTTATCCGTAGAGCCGTCCCATCCGATCTTAGTTCCTGTAGCGGAAACAACGGTATAGAGCGGAGCCCCACTGGTATTTGAATTATTCGGCGCGTTATTTTCCCAAGCCGATGCATTGAAGTTCACCTTCCAGATGAGCAGACCGTGACCTGTAAGCGGTGCATCCCAGCCCACTGCCTGACGGTTCTCGATATAATAGCGCAGACCGGAAGTGGTCGGGCCGACATACGAGCCGGAAGCATTGATCTGATAAGTCTGTTGGTTCTCTGTGCCGTTCGCATAGAGCGTTACGTTCTGACCGGTGTTTCCCAAGTTAATCGGGGTTAACCAGCCGAAGAAATCTTTCTCCCACGGGTCGTAGTTAGGCGGGCAGTGTCCGTCGCCGTTGTAGCTACCACCGTCCATGATATTCCAATCATTAGGAGTGAGATTGTTTTCGTAGTTGGTACCATAGTCGGTATCGTACAGATCGGGCAGACCCATTACGTGTCCAAACTCATGGCAGAGGGTTCCGATACCACCGAGCGAACTACCGGATATCTCACCCGACATAGCATAGTTATCGAGTTTCTTACCGCCTACTTTGCACTGAGTAGCCGTATAGGTACAGTAACCAGACTGACGTGCCGACTCCACCGACCAGTTGTGCGGCCAGATGGTCTCAGAGGTTCCGCCATCTGCCTGTCCCTTACCGGCATAGATGACATAGACGAAATCGACATAGCCATCGGAATCAGAGTCATAGTCCGCCCAGTTGATGGTGAACTGCTCGTTGGCGAGGATACAAGCCTCTACGACAGCGTCAGTAGCGTGCTGGTCATCACCTTCATCTTGACCGGGTTTATCGGTACCATAATATGCCACATTGCGGCTAAGGTTCACCGGTCCGAAGACATCAAACTGCGGACGATAAGTACCATTGGACTGATCCGCGAAATACTGACCTGCCGAAGGATACCCGTCGTTAACGGTACAGTTGAGCGAGTTGCAAAGCTCATCAAAAGTAGCCTGCGTATGACCGGATTGCATGGATTTGTTGGAGAAATTCGCCAAGATCACCACTCCTTTGGGAGCAAGGTTCGGCTCTGTGCCGACATCTTTGCGTTGACGGCGAGCTACACCTTTAGCTCTGCGCGCACGAGCTACTTCTTGGGAAGGAGCGTCGCCTACTTCTACGTACATTCCGTTCACTTCACGTACCTGCTTGCCGTCACGGTTCAGCATGTAGTGGTAGAACTCATCGCCAAACTGCTGCACTTCAATCGTAGTGCCATCAGCTTGTGTACGTGTTTGCCATCCGCGTTTAGCGGGAACTGCATAAGCGGCGAGAGATAAGCCGCAGAGCAGCATCATTGTTACAACTTTTTTCATCATGTGTTTTTTGTTAGATTCAATACTCTATATATTCATCTGCTATTTTTCCGAGAGAGGAAAAAGTGCGCAAAGGTACTGCTTTTTTTTGATGTGTCCAAATTTTTTCAAAGAAAAAAGCAAATATGTTGCATTTTGCAGCCATTTAGGACACTCTGTGTTGTATTACGAACAAGTAACAAGGACTATGCCACGGGTGCACAAATTGACGCAAATTGTAGAAAAAACGTCTTTTTCCTTAATTTATTTGCGTATATGCGTGAAAAGTTGTACCTTTGCATTCGATTTTGCAAAATGAACTTAGCAAAACACAATAAAAAACCAATTTTTTCGTTTAACTTAAAAACACAAAAAAACATGAAAAAGATTTTCACATTAGCAGCTGCCGTGATGGCAAGTTTGGCAATGAGCGCTGAGGTAATTTTTTCGTACACTGTTGTGAACCCTGCTGCCGGCACATATGAGGCAGTCGGAGGTACTGCAAAGTGTACAACCGCCATGGCTTCTTCCGGTTCTAACGAAATCACCATCGGTACTCAGACTTTCTACAAATTCAATTCCAGTTCCGCATGGGAGTTTACACTTGCTGACGAAGGTACATTTGCTGTAGGTGACGTAATTTCCATTACTGCTGCTTGTAACGCAAGCTCCGCCAAAAGCGGAAAAGGCGTTAAATTGAACGACATCGTTGTTACCGGCGATTTCCCCGCCAACACTGCTAATACCATCACCTACACTGTACAAGAAGGCGATGCCATTGCCGGTCAAACAACAATTACCGTAAAGCGTAACGATAGCGATATCAAATTCGGTTCTATCGCCGTTGACCGAGAGGGCGTTACTCCTTCGGAGGATCCTGTTGAATCAGCAGTGATCAGCGGTGAAAATGCTTGCGCAGTAGGCAGTTCTGTAGAGCTGACTTGCAACGCTCCGAAAGCTACTGTATATCAATGGAGTATGAACGGTGCAGAGATCGAAGGCGCTACCGCTAAGAAATATACTTTCACTCCGACTGCAGCAGGCGAATATAGCTTCACTTGTGCGGCTTCGAACGAATACAACCTCTCGCCGGTAGTTGCAGAGGCATTCGTTGTAACCGTAGTTGATCCCGCCAGCGCTTGTGGCGATTTGATCATTGCTACCCACGTAAACAAAAATACGGCTACCGTTACCGGTGTTCTCGGCGGTACCGCTGACAAGAACACGCAGGATAACGGTAAACTCGGTTCGAACGATCACTATTTTGGCGTAAAGCTGGCTACCGGCAACTTTATGGCAGGTGACGTTGTAACTATCGTAGCTTCCGTTCTCAACGGCGGTAACGTCGCTACTATCTATTCCGACAAGGGTAACAACTTGCTCGGTTCTGCTGATTTTGACACAGAGAGCCTGACTGCTGTTTATACACTGGAAGAGAGCGCCGAATGGATCTATGTATATCGTACATCCTCGGCTTGCAACCCGAATATCGAATCGATTACGGTGAACCGTTCTTGCGAAGCAAGCAGCAACAATAGCATCAAGAGCTTGACCATCAATGGTGAAGCTATCGAGGCAGTTGAAAACGTATATAGCTACACCGTAGGTGCAAGCGTAGAACTGGCAGCTGTTACCGTTAATTATACCCTTGCTCACCCGAAGGCTTCGGCTACTCCTGCAAGCGGTTTCACCGTTGACGTTCCGAACGCTGGTGATCCCGCTAACACCCAGGTAATCACTGTTACCGCAGAGGATGGAACTCAAGCTACCTATACCGTTTCTGTAGCAAAGAGCTCTGAACTGAGCCACGATGCTACATTAAGCGCATTAAGCGTTGACGGTTATACGCTTGATCCGGCTTTTGCAGCAGAGGTTTATGCATACACTATCACCAAGGCTTATGGCGCTGCTGATCCGGAACTCTCTGCTGTTAGCGCTACTCCGAATGATGCAAATGCACACGCATATATCACTCAAATTGAGAATGGATTCAGCATTGACGTAACGGCTGAAGATGGTTCTACCCACAAGTACTACACCATCACTATCGTAGAAGCAGCTGCTAAGAAAGACCTGTTGGAGGTTCGTTTCAGCAACAATGTACACGGCTATATCGCTAACGGCAACATCAACGTACCGTACCTCGAGGGCGAAGCTGAGCCTGTATTTGAGAGCGCTACATTCTGGAATGCAGACGGTGAGCCGACCGCAGCCGTAGTAGAGGGCAACCTCGTTGTTACCGGTATTGACGGTCAGAGCGACACATATACCATCACCTATATTCCTGTTACCCCGATGGAGCCGATCTACGAGGAGATCACCTTCGACGGCAACGAGATCGGTCAGTACATCTACTCCGTTTACGGATGGGATGCTGAAAAGGGTATTAAGTTCTCGAAAGACGTAGAAGAGGCTTCTAACCATCGTATTTCCGAAGGAAAAGATCGTATCTGCATGGCTCTGCCGAGAGCACTTTCGATCTCTTTGACCAGTGGCTCCGGAGCTAGTCGCCCTGTTAAGGTATGGGTAAACGGTTCTATCGTATCGAGCATCACGAAGACAGCTGCCAAGAACGAAAGTATTCAGATTCCGTTGGATGGTTCGAAAGACAACTTCCTCGTCATTGAGAGCGATAAGAACAGCGGTGATGCAGGTTTCACGAAGATGCAACTTGAGGCATCCTGGGCTACCGGTATTGACAATGCTGACGCTGCTGTAAAGGCAGTGAAAGTGATCCGTGACGGCAAGCTGTTCATCGAGAAGAACGGCGTGCTCTACGATGCACAAGGTACTATTGTAAAATAAGTAAACACATACGTGTTACCTCCGTTCCGCATAGGTTCCGATCACGTATTGCCCCCGTTAAGCACTTTATAACAAAGTGATTTTGAGAGAAAAAAGCGTCATTTGGCGTTTTTTTCTTGTTTTGGTATTTTTGTAGTACTTCGACCTCCTCCCCCATAAATGGGGACCCCTTCGAAAGTACGTTCGCATTTTGCGGAACATAAAGGCAAAGGCGGGCATTTTAATCCAAAAATTTCATTTTATTGGACGAAAAATGCCCGAACGCTTGCATATGTGCAAAATTTGTTGTACCTTTGCAGACTTTTTTATAAAGATTTATAAAAATCACATGAATATTATCCAACATATAGGAGAGTACACGCTGTTGATGGGCAAGGTGCTTCGTTTGCCGGACAGGCAGCGGATGTTTTGGCGTCAGTACAGCCGAGAGTTAGAGAAGCAGGGTTTGCAGAGTTTGCCGATTGTGCTGATTATTTCTGTGTTTATCGGTGCTATTCTGACCATTCAGGCAAAGACGAACACCGAGAACCCGTTGTTGCCGACTTATACCGTGGGTCTGCTGACCCGTGACACATTGCTGTTGGAGTTCTCCAGTACGATCTTGTGTCTTATCTTAGCAGGTAAAGTAGGTAGTAATATCGCTTCGGAGATAGGCACAATGCGCATCACGGAGCAGATTGATGCGATGGAGATCATGGGTGTGAACAGCGCCAATTATCTGATTCTTCCGAAGATCATCGCTTTCATGAGCATGATGCCGTTCTTGTTTATTATCTCCACAGCAGCAGGTTTGTTAGGCGGATGGGGTGTCGGTTTCTTTACGGACATCATTACGATCCATGATTACCTGTTGGGCGTGCAGTATTCGTTTAACCCGTATTTCGTTTGGTACGCTATTATTAAGGCGTTAGTGTTTGCGTTTGTGATCACGAGTATGGCGAGTTATTATGGTTACTATGCGCGCGGCGGTGCGCTGGACGTTGGACGGGCTTCGACCAATGCCGTAGTCAACTCGAACATCATGATATTGTTTTTAGATTTAATATTGAGTAAACTATTACTATAATCGCCCAAGATTGGTCGATAGAAGAAGAAAATGATAGAAGTAAAAGATATAGTAAAGAGTTTTGACGGGAACGTGGTGTTGAACCATGTGAGTACCGAGTTGCGGGACGGAGAGGTGAATATGATCATCGGTCAGTCGGGTTCGGGTAAGACCGTACTGATGAAGAGCCTGATCGGTCTTCATCCTATAGACAGCGGACAGATCTTATATGATGGCACGGATATTGCTGTGATGAGAGGTAAAGACATCCGAATGCTGCATCGTCAAGTAGGAATGCTGTTCCAAGGATCGGCACTGTTTGACTCGATGACGGTGATGGAGAACGTGCTGTTTCCGATGGAGATGTTCAGTACCAAGAGCAGGGCGGAGATGAAAGCACGTGCGGAGTTTTGTCTTAGGCGCGTGGAGATGCCCGAGCGCGTATGGAACCTGATGCCGAGCGAGATCTCCGGTGGTCAGCAGAAACGTGTAGCTATCGCTCGTGCGATCGTGTTGGAGCCGAAGTACTTGTTCTGCGACGAGCCGAACTCGGGTCTGGATCCGAAGACCAGTATTGTCATCGACACGCTGATACAGGATATTACAAGGGAGTATAACATCTGCACGATCGTGAACAGCCATGATATGAACTCGATCATGGAGATCGGCGATAACATCATCTTCCTCAAAGGCGGTCAGAAAGAATGGCAAGGCAGCCGGTTTGATATTATGACGAGCGATAATGAGGCGTTGAACGATTTTGTGTTCGCGAGTGAGTTGTTTAAGAAAATAAAGACCGCTGCGCTGTAAGACCGTCCTACGGACTGAAAGACAAAATAGAAAATTTAAACAATATGAAGAAGATTTTAGTAGTAGCCCTAATGGGTTTGATGAGTATTGGAGTATGGGCTCAGGGTCCGGCGAAAGTACCGGCTTACAAGGGATTGATTGAGCGTGTACAGCCGAACGGAGATACACTGCGTACGTACCTGCGCGGGGACGAGCATAAGCACTGGATGATGACCGAGGACGGATGGCAGATCAAAGAGAGTAAACGCGGATGGTACAAATATGCCAAGAAGAACCGCAAAGGAGAAGTTGTAACCAGTTGCAGAAAAGCGCATAATGCCGAGAAACGAAGCAAATGCGAGAAGAAATGGTTGGAGAAGAAAGGAGTGAAGAGGAATTGACGATTGGACGATTGACGAGGTACGATTGATTGACGATTGTAAATTATTGACGATTGACAGTTGAGTTCACGCAAATATGCGCGAAAGATGAAAAATGTAAGGATGATTGAAATTTATTTATGATGAAAAAGATTATTTGTATATTATTTGTATGCGCAGTCGCAGTGAGTGCGACGGCGGTTCCGGCACGCCGTGAAGGTACGCTCCGGACAGCGGAAGACGGAACAGAGAAGATCGTGTTCCTAAACGGTGATGAAACTTTCCATTACTTGACCGATGAGGAAGGTAATTGGTTAGACGAGACGACCTTGATGCCGATGAGTGAAGAGGTGAAAGGCGAAAGGCTAAAGGTTAGAGGCGAAAGGATGAAGGCGAAAGAGAACAGGCGCAGAGCGAAAGCGCAGACCGGTTCGGATCGTCTCTTGGCTCCACGCGGAGCGGTTATCTTGGTGAGCTATAAAAATGAGGCATTCCAGCAAACCAATGAAGATATGACCGATTGGGCGATGGGCGAAGACTACACCTATAACGGTGCTACGGGTTCGATTCATCAGTATTTTTACGACCAGAGTTGGGGACAATACGATATGCAGATAGACGTGTATGGTCCTGTGACGGTCAGCAAGAACGCCTCGTACTACGGTTCAAACGATTTTTGGGATAATGACCAGCATCCAGATGAGTTGGTGAAAGAAGCGTGTAAATTGGCGCATGACCAATGCGGAGCGGATTTCAGCCAATACGACAGCAACAACGACGGCGAGGTAGATTGGGTTGTTATCCTCTATGCCGGTAAGGGCGAGGCGGATGGCGGGGCTGAAAACACCATTTGGCCGCATCAGTATGATCTGAGTTATACGGGCATGAGTTTTATGTTAGACGGTAAATGGGTGAACCACTACTGCTGTCTGAATGAGATTGATGGTCAGAGCAATGATCGTTGCGGCATCGGCACTTTCTGCCATGAGTTCAGCCACGTGATGGGTTTGCCGGATTTCTATGCGACCACAGAAGGTGCAACGCACCGTACTTTGGGTAGCTGGGACATTATGGACTATGGGCCATACAACAACGGAGGCAATACTCCTCCCAACTACTCTGCATATGAGCGTTGGTTCATGGGTTGGATTGAACCGACCCTTATTCATAAGGCATGCCGGATCGAGTTGCCGGCATTGCAGGACACCAAAGCGGCTTGTCTGATTACCGCTAATGGCACCTCCATCAGTAATATTTTGAAACCAAGTCCGAGCACTTTCTATCTGATCGAGAACCGTCAGCAGGCAGGCTGGGATAAGTACATTGCGGGAAGCGGAATGATGGTGACCAAAATACAATGGAATGAGAACAAATGGATTAACAATTCCGTCAATAACACATCCACGAGTATGGGTGTGGATATCATCGAGGCGAAAAAGAACACCTCCAGATATTACGACAGGAATACCGACCTGTACCCAAAAGGGGCAACAGAGTTCACCGATGTAGCCAAGTTCCAAGTGACGAATATCCAGATGAGCAATAAGATCATCGTCTTTGACGTCAATGGAGGAGGAGATCCTATCAGGCTGGACGTAGAAAGTGTTCAGACATCCGATGACAGCTGCCAGAAAGTGCTGAAAGACGGAAAACTCTATATCCTGCACAAAGGAACCATGTACGATGCGATGGGAAGGGGCGTTGGTCGATAGTCGTTAGTCGATAGTCCAAAAATAATAGATATGAAGATCATCAGTTATAATTTGAACGGAATACGTTCGGCGATAAACAAGGGACTCTTGGATTGGTTACGGGTCGAGAATCCGGATGTGTTTTGCATACAAGAGAGCAAAGCGCAGCCCGAACAGATCGATGTGATCGCTTTTCAGGAGTTGGGTTACCATAGTTATATTCATTCGGCGGAGAAGAAAGGCTACTCGGGTGTGTGTATCTTCTCGAAACAAGAGCCGGAGAAGGTGGTAGTAGGTATGGGAATCCCCGAGTATGACCGAGAGGGGCGCGTGCTGCGTGCCGATTTCGGAGACATTACCGTGGTGGATGCTTATATCCCGAGCGGCACGACCGGCGGCGAGAGACAGGATTTCAAGATGGCATTCTTGGAGGATCTGTTGCCGTGGGTGAAGGAGCTGCGCAAAGAGCGGCCGAACGTCATCGTTTGCGGAGATTATAACATCTGTCATAAACCTATCGACATCAATCATCCTGAGCGTCAGATCGGTGTATCGGGTTTCTTGCCGGAAGAGCGAGAATGGATGGATCGATGGGAAGCGAGCGGCATGGTGGACTCGTTCCGCGTGTTCGACCAGAGTGCGGAGCGGTATAGCTGGTGGAGCTGGAGAGCCGGTGCTCGCGCACGTAATGTAGGCTGGAGAATAGATTATCATTGGGTAAGCGAGAGTTTGAGAGAAAGACTGAAAGATGCGAAGATATTAACGGACGCGGTACATAGTGATCACTGTCCGGTGATGGTAGAACTTAATTGACGATTTGACATTTGACATTTGACATTTGACATTTTATGGATAAACTGAGAACAGAACATCTGATTAAGAAATACGGAAAGAGAACCGTTGTTAATGACGTGTCGATCCAGTTGGAGCAAGGCGAGATTGTCGGTTTGCTCGGTCCTAACGGTGCCGGAAAGACGACGACGTTCTATATGACGACGGGTTTGGTGACTGCCAACAACGGTAAGATTTTCTTGAACGACAAGGACATTACCAACTACCCTATGTACAAACGTGCGAAGTTGGGCATCGGTTACCTGCCGCAGGAAGCGAGCGTGTTCCGTAAGATGACCGTAGAGGACAACATCCGTTCGGTATTGGAGTTGACGAATTTCAGCAAGGAATATCAGGCAGAGAAATTAGAGCAACTGATCAAGGAGTTCAACTTAGCGCACGTGCGTAAGAACTTAGGTGACCGTTTGAGCGGTGGTGAGCGTCGTCGTACGGAGATCGCCCGCTGTTTGGCTATCGAGCCGAAGTTTGTGATGCTGGACGAGCCGTTCGCCGGCGTGGATCCGATTGCGGTGCAAGAGATCCAAGATGTTGTTTGGAAGCTGAAGGACAGGAATATCGGCATCCTGATCACCGACCACAACGTGGATGAGACGCTGATGATCACCGACCGCGCGTACCTGCTGTTCGAGGGTAAGATCCTATTCCACGGCACGCCGGAGGAGTTAGCGGCGAACCCGATTGTACGACAGAACTACTTAGGACGCGACTTTGAGTTGAAACGCAAATCGAGACCGACGGAAGGGGATTAGTCGTTAGTCGATAGACAAACAATGAAAGGGGAAAAGGTCATCTTGATTCTGATGGTGGTGGCGATGATGGGTTGTCACCACGTGCCGGAGGTGGAGGTGCGTGCAAGAGAGTGCGCAGCGTTGCCTGTGGGCGGCAGAGCGTCCGCTTGTGCCTGTAGCATGAACGGCAAAGGGTACGTGTTCGGCGGAAGGGATGAGAAAGGTACGTATTTGAATGATTTGTGGCAGTACGACCCGACGACGGACAGTTGGACAGCCATGGGAAGTGTGCCGGGTAAGGGACGTGTGAATGCGATTATCATTGCTTACAAGGGTTGTTTGTATGCCGGTTTGGGTTTTGCGAAAGGCGGTGCATATGAAGAAGAGACGCATCTACGCGATTGGTGGCGATGGAACGAGACGAGTCATCAATGGGATTCGTTGGCTCCGTACCCTGATAACACGACGATTTGTCCTATTCCTTATGCAACAGACGGGCGTATTTATGCTATCTACGGTGCAGCCGATTGCTTCACACGGCATATGACTTGGTACGAAGTAGCTACGAACACATGGCAACGGGAGGAAGACAGCCACTATCGGGCGCTTTCGGCTTTCAAGGGCGTCGGCGCACAAGTGCAAGACAGGTACTATTACGGTTTAGGGTATAATAGTACAAATCTCAGTCAATGGTGGCGGGTAGATTTAGAAAAAGATGATTGGACGAAATGTAAGAGCCTGCCGAGCAAAGGCAGGACGTGCAGCGCCGGTTGCGCCAACGATGCGTATATGTACGTTTTCGGAGGTCGTTATTTCGCAGGAGAGATGACCGGAGGCGAGGTTTTTGGCGATATATGGCGATACGATCCGAGCGATGACGAATGGTCACGCGGCGGAGCGATGCCTTGCGGCAAAGCAGAGAACCAGATTGCTTTTGCGATCGGCAACAAAGTGTATTTCGGTTTAGGCGAAGACGAAGAAGGACGGACCATCAATAAACTATACTGCATTGAAGAATAAGATTGTTTGGACAGGATTACTGCTTGCGTTTACGCTGAGCGCAGAAGCATGGAACTGGTGGCCGTTACCGATGGCAGAGCCGGACACTTGTCGCGACACCTTGCTTTATATAGGCGAGATACGTGCGCTAAGTTCGAGCGGCAAGAATGCTCCTACTTGGCTACAGGCGAATAGAAACGGCGAGATCTCCTCGTTGCCCCACAGCGGAAACATGCGGATCGGCATCATCAAACCCGCTACTCGTCCGAACCGATGGTTCGATTATGACGGAGCTGTGGTACTGAGCGGACGAGTAGCAGGGGGGCAGTCCGGTGATCCGAAAGAGATAGAAGGTGCGGGGTTCTTTAGCGCGCTATACGCGCACGTGCGCCTGTACATTTTAGATATAAGTGTGGGTATTCAGCCGAAGACGTTCGGTCCCGGTGATCCGGAACTGAGTAGCGGCGGACTGTTGTTCTCGAACAACGCTCACCCTATTCCGCAGATCAGCATCGGTATAGACCGCTGGACGGCTTTTCCGGGTTTGTTCGGTTATTTGGAGGTCAAAGGCGGTTTGAGTCAGGGCTGGTTAGGCGACAAGAACGGATATGTGAGGAAGACGAAGCTGCATCATAAGTACATAGGCGGTCGTGTGGGCGGTAAGTTGCCGGTGAACATCAGTTATGAGTTCCACCACGCGGCGCAATGGGGCGGTTATTCGGACGCTTATGGCAATTTAGGGAATGACCTACGTACTTTATGGCGCGTAGCGTTGGGTCAAGGCGGAGGCAACACGCGTAATGAGATGCAGAACGCGCAAGGCAATCATCTGTTCAGCCAAACACTATGCCTCACCGTCAAAGGCGAAAGCTGGCATGTAGATGCATATTGGCAAAATATCAATGAAGACGGTCCGGTACGGTTCATCGGAACAGGTCAGAACAAGAAAGACGGTCTTTGGGGAGTGAGTGCGGAGCAGAACAGATGGCCGTTTATCAGCGGTGTAACGTTCGAGGTACTGCAAACGACGGATCAGAGCGGTCCATGGCATGATCGGGACGGCATGGTCTTTGGAGGAAATGACACCTACTATTGGAATAGCATTTACGGGCAGGGCTGGACGTATTTTGGTCGCACGATAGGCAATGCGTTGATGAGGCCTGACAACAGCCGCGTGTGGGCATACCACGGGGGTGTGAAAGGAGATATTTACGGTTTCCGTTACCGCGCGATGGTCACTTATGCGGACAACTACGGAACGTATCGTCATCCCGTCCGCAGCCACAACACTGCAGCGCTGTTAGAAGTAACGAAGATCGTACCTCAGGCATGGGGCTTGGAATTCGGCATCGCCTTGGCCGGCGATTTCGGAACACAATACGGCAATCAGTTCGGAGGAATGATTACCGTTCGTAAACAAGGAATAATTAATAATTGGTAAACATATGAATTTTGTAGAAGAAAGCAACCGCATTTTTGCGCAGGCTGTGAAAGATTATCATCGTACGGACGATGTAGATGCTCCGATCAACAACCCGTATAAGGCGGGAACGATAGAGCACGATTTGTACCTGAAGAACTGGATCGACACCGTTCAGTGGCACTTGGAGGATATTATCCGTGATCCGAATATCGATCCGTTGGAGGCGTTAGCTCTCAAGCGCCGTATTGACCACAGCAATCAGGATCGTACGGACTTGGTAGAGCGTATTGACAGCTATTTCTGGGAGCAGTTCCATAACGTGAAGCCGCAAGCCGATGCTCGTATCAACACGGAGAGTCCGGCCTGGGCTATTGACCGTCTGAGTATCTTGCATGTCAAATTATGGCATATGCAGGAACAGGTGGACCGTGCGGACGTGAGCGCTGAGCAGCACGAGAAATGCGTAGCGAAGATGGCGGTTCTCAAAGAGCAGTTGGCGGATATGACGACGTCTATCAGTCAGCTTTTGGCAGACTACGAGGCAGGAGTTCGTATCATGAAGGTATATCGTCAGATGAAGATGTACAATGACCCGAACCTCAATCCGGTATTGTACGGGAAGGGGCGTTGAGAGTTTAGAGTTGAGAGGTGAAGAGGGTTTTGGTTATACGGTTTTCGGCGTTGGGGGATGTAGCGATGCTTGCCCCGATTGTTCGTAAGGCAGCGGAGCAGTATCCCGATGTGGCATTTACGATGCTGAGTCAGCAGAGGTTTGCTGACCTGTTTGGGGATATGCCGGAGAACGTGACCTTCCACGGTGTGGACCTCAAGAAACAGTCGTTGCACGAGATCGTGAAGGGTTTAGGCAAGTTCGATGCCGTAGCCGACATGCACAGCGTGCTGAGATCGTTCTATATCCGTTCGGCAATGCTGCTGAAAGGAGCTCGCGTGGCTTCGATTGACAAAGGCCGCAGCGACAAACGCAAGTTGACGAGCGGTAAGATTCATAGCCCTCTCAAACACACCACCGAACGCTACGCGGAGGTGTTCAAAACCCTTTATCTTCCGATATCGGACCGAGAATGGACCGATAATGGACCGATGTTGGACCGAGAACGACCCGTTTGTCTCGAGGAAAAATTGCCAAAAACGGGGGTCGGTATTGCTCCTTTTGCGGCACACCAAGGGAAGATTTATCCGATTGAGAAGATGGAGCGCGTGGTAGCGATGCTGAGCGAGAGAGGTGTGCCGGTTACCCTTTTCGGAGGCGGTAAGAACGAGATGGAGCTATTAGGCTCGTGGGCAGGACGTTACAAGGGTGTGGAGTCTGTAGCCGGTAAGTACCGAATGGCTCAGGAGTTAGAACGGATCCGTGGATTGAAGTTGATGGTGACGATGGATTCGGGTAACATGCATTTAGCTTCGCTCGTGGGTACACGGGTAATCTCGATCTGGGGTGCTACGCATCCTTTTGCGGGGTTCTTGGGCTACGGACAGAAGGAGAGTGATTGTATCCAAAGGGATTTGGAATGCCGTCCCTGCTCTATCTATGGTAACAAACCTTGCAAGTTCGGCGACTACCGATGTATGGATATTGCACCGGAAGAGGTAGCAGAAACGATTTTGAAAGCTTATGATGACCGTGCTTAATCCTGCATATGAATCGTTGAGGGTGTGGGTTGAATCCGTGCCTCGTATCTTCGCTGAGCAAGGCGAAGTGATTTACGATGCCCGCAATCAGATCCGACTTATCACGGCTCCTGACGGCAAAGAGTTGTGCGTCAAACGATTCCATGCACCGAGAGGTTTGAACGGATGGATTTATAAGTTTTGGCGCACACCTAAGGCGGTACGGGCATATGAGAACGCGGTTCGGCTCTGCGAGGCAGGTATCTCGACCCCTGAGCCGGTAGCGTATATCTTAGAAGAAGAGGGCGGTCGTTTGCGGGAGTCGTACCTCATCAGTCTGAAAAGCGGATTGAAGAGGAACATGTACGAGTTCCGGCATCATCCGTTAGAGGGATACGAGCCGATCGTGCAAGCTTTTGCGCAGTTTACGGCACATATGCACGAAGAGGGGATTCTTCATCGTGATTATTCACCCGGGAACATCTTGTTTGACGTAGATAAAAAGGGGCAAGTACATTTTGAGATAGTGGATATCAACCGAATGGTGTTTGACAAGCCGGTAGGATTAGAGAGGGCTTGTCGTAATTTCTGCCGGTTGTGGGGAAAGGAAGATTTCTTCCGTTTATTAGCAAAGGAATACGCGAAGGCGCGCGGTTTTGACGAAGCCGAATGCACGCGTCTTACCATCAAATACTGGAAACGTTTTTGGAGATTCAGGAAATGAAAAGTGTCAGTGTAGTCATCCCTAATTACAACGGACGGGCGTTGTTGGAGCGTTTTTTACCGTCCGTACAGAAAGCGCTGCATCATCCATCGGTGAGTGCGAGTGAGATCATCGTATCCGATGATGCTTCTTCGGACGACTCTGTGGCATTTCTTCAAAAGAATTATCCGGAAGTCATTGTGGTGGAGAGTCCTAAGAACATGGGCTTTGCCCCCACGGCTAACCGTGGTATCTTCCGCGCCAAGATGGAGACGGTGCTGATGCTTAATACGGATATGGAGCTGATGGAAGACACGATCGGCGTGCTGATAGCCCATTTGAAGGACGGATTCTTTGGTATCAGTTGCGCTATCTGCGATCCTCATGACGGTCATATACAAGAGGGATTGAAGAAGCCGCTGATACGCAGCAGTAAGATCGGTTATAGCGATGAGCTGAGCAATGATGCGGAAGGCGAGACCATGTATTTATGCGGTGGTTTGGCGCTTATGGATCGCGAGAAACTCCTGTCATTAGGCGGCTATGACTGCCGATACGCACCTTTCTACTACGAGGATATGGATCTGAGTCTTCGCGCGGCGGAGAAAGGCTGGATTAGTTGGTACACCTCTGCCACGAGAGCGATCCACCAACACTCGGCAACCATCGGAAGTCATTATACCAAAGATGAGGTAAAAGCGGTTTTTATCCGCAACCGTGTACTTATCTCGTGGCGATTTATGCCTCAACGCCGCGTACGTATTTTCTGCAACGCGGCTTTCCATGCTCTAAAAGAGCAACTAACAGGGGCAAAGTACCGCCCTTATTCAGAAGCGCTCAAGCGCCTAACTCACGATAAATAGCGAGGTACGAGTTCATATGCCGTTCCCATGTGAAAGAGCGTGCATATTCTTGGTTCCTCTCTGCCTGCTCGGGAGTCAATGCCGAAGCAGCGATGAGTTGTGCTGATTCTTCAGCAGGGTAACCTTTTGGAAAGAAGGTAACATGGTCGCCGCCTATCTCGGTGAGGCTGGTCTCATTACTGCAGACCACAGGTTTGCCAAAGAGCATCGCCTCCACCACCGGCAGTCCGAAGCCCTCAAAGAGCGAAGGGAAGACAAAAGTCCGGCAATGACGGTAGAGCCAAGTCTTCTGCGCTTCGCTCACCAACCCTAACAAATGGACGTTCGTTAATCCGCGTGAAGCAATCTCCGAACGAATACGGTCGGCATAAGGAGTATCATTCTTACCGGCGATGTACAGTTGCAGGTTCGGAAGGCGGCTCATCATATCCAAGAGTACATGGAAATTCTTCTTTTCCTTGATTTCCCCGATAGAGAAAAGGTAAGGCTGCTGCACTTGAGACAGGGCTTCTTCAGGCTTGAGGTCAATGCGCTCGATGCCATTATAGATGACCTCTACTTTTCGATCGCCCAAGTGCATAAAACGCTCCGTTTCAGCTTTTGCGAACTGCGAAATCGCCAATATACGCTCTGCCCTATCGACCTTGCTTTGTACCATGCGGAGGTATTTCTGCGTCTTCGGTCCGGTCTTCTCATACATAAAATTGAAATCATGTATCGTCAGCACATAATGGCGTGCGAACGGTTGATAGCGAGAAAGCTGGTGTATAGCGTGCCAGACGTCGAAGCGCATTCCAATGAGCCATGGGAACAAGCGATAAATCTTACGAGCAGGGATATAGTTCACTTTGTTTCCAAACGCCCCTACAAACGCTTTGGGAACCAGCAGATAAATCTGCTCGTCAGGAAGGGGTGTATAATGATCCCGAAAGAAATACCCGTAGTTAAGCGCCACCTGCCCTAAGCCGCAGTGGACATTCTTGAGAATAGAAAGGTCAATTAGGATTCGCATAGTCATTCGGATTTAAGGCTCTTATTCGGCAGCGCAGCACACTGCCAAATCAGAAGCAAGATAGAAATAAACTGAGGTTTGATATGTTGCCCGACCGGTTCGGTTATACATTGTATGAAAACCGCCAGCAGGAAGAGCCAGAGATAGAACCGATAGTGTTTGTCAACAGGCAAGGAGGCAGCGGTACCGAAAAGCGCCAATAACAAAAGCGGTCCGGCGATGCCAAAAGCTAACCAATAATGCAGGAAGGCATTATGCGCATGGTGGGTTCTCATCGTTTTACCAAGCTGTGCAAAAACATCCATCTCCATGATACGTACCACAAAGCCGTTGTACATCACAGAGTCCTGATAAGCACCCTCCACAAACTGGACACTGAGTGTGGACAAGCCGTAGCCTTCGATCGGTTTTTGCTCTATCATTCGCCATGAATAGTCATAAACAGCAAAACGAGGGTCGTTAGTAGCCTTTTCGAGGGAAGCACGCGGGTTATGGGAGATGAACCAAGCAGCGGATACAGCAAAGAGTGCGCTTACGATGAAGCCGATATACCAGTGTTTACGCGGCAAGGCATGTATAGTGCATCCCAGCATAATAAGCAGCGAAGTAGCCTGACCTATACGCCCGTCTGAGATCATGATCATGCCCCAAAGGAACAACATTACCGCAATGAGTACACCTCTGCGCCAACGAGATTCGCAACGAAGGATACTAAAACAGAGGATGATGGCGGTATTGATATAGAGGTTTACCACCATATGCGAGTTCACATGCAGTGCACGGAGCTTGTTAAAACGATAAAAGGGAGGCATCGTGGACCACTCGTCCGTGAAGAAATAATAGCCCAATGCCACCAGCATCATTACCACCGAGGTGGCGAGCATAACATAGGTCACATGACGTAGCTGCAACTTATCGGAGAAGCCCAGCAGTCCTGCGATGCCAATATAGAGGAACCAATCATGGAGGTGGAACTGCGAGTAGGCATAGTCGGTTAGCGCAGTCGGATCAAACCACTCTCGGATGAAGAACATAGCCACTATCATCAACATGACCACATAGATCCACTTGCCGCGGGACCAAGAGAACTGTTTCCAGCGTTGGTTACAACTATAATCCGCCACATATCCGATTCCCAAGACGTATATACCGATACGTTGGTAATCTGACCAGCCGAAGGGCAAGGCACTAAGTACCATGAGCAGACCGAGTACCGGCAGCCACGCTACCAATTCTCGCCACTGAATCCCACTGAAGATACTTTTCATTATTTTTGTATGCATTTGTAAGTTATATCAATACATTTATCAGGTTTTTCGCTACTTGTTCATCGGTGAATTTCTGAGCTTGCGCAAAGCCCTTGGATCGCATCGTCTCCTGCAACGCCGTGTCGGAAAGGATGTGCTTTAACTGCTCGCCTATCTCAGCCGGTTGATAGGGATCGGCATAGAGCGCTGCGTCTCCGCCTGTCTCCGCAAAACAACTACCGGTTGAGGTGAGGACGGGTGTGCCGATACACATGGCTTCCAAGATCGGGATCCCGAAACCCTCGAAGATAGAAGGATAGCAGAACACCTCCGCTGCCTTGTACACCGCAGGCAGGGCATCGAAGGGCAGGTTGTGAATCATCTGCAGGTGGACGCCTTTCTCCTGCGCCCATTGTGCCATCTGGAGCGCATAGGCACTCTGACCGCCGATCGCCACCAGCGGCAGGTCGATATGCGCAAGGCTCATTGCCTCAATGAGGCGGGAGAGGTTCTTACGCGGCTCGATCGCTCCGACGGTCAGGATATAGCGTTGAGGCAGGTTATACTGCGCTTTTACTTGTGCCATTTGGTCGGAAGTGACAGGTTCGCGGAAACGGTTGTTACAGCCCTGATAGACCACCTGTATCTTGCGCTCGTCGGCATGGAAGAAATCGATGATGTCGCGTTTGGTTTGCTCGGAGATAGCAATGATCAGATCGGCATGATCACAAGCGTACTGCACCTTGCGGGTGAACAGACGTCGGTAAGAAGCACTGTACAGCTCCGGGTAACGCAGGAAGATAGCATCGTGGATAGTAACCACTTTCTTAAGCGGTTTACGATGAATACCGAAAGGCAGTTCGCCCGAGAGACCCCAGTAGATATCCACACCGTTCAAGTCCTTTAGGCAACCATAACTGCGCCAAAGAGAAGGCAGCAATGCCCACAGCCCTTTCGGAGCTACCGTTAGGGTGTGCGGGAAAGAGTAGCGGTCGGTGGGTTTGGCAAAGAGCAGGTACTCATGTTCCGGCGCAAAGGTAGTCAACAGCCGAATCATATCCCGGCTGTAGTTACCCAAACCACGATGGTTATGGTACGCCCGTTTGGCATCTAAAGCTATTCGCAAGGTTCTGTCCATTTCTTATCAATTGCCATGAGGTTAACGCGCTGCATGTTCATACCGAAGGCGCGCATGTCGGCAGCCCGTTCGGGTTCGAGGGTACGCAGATCGTCTCCGCTGCCGATGCGGTAGAGACACTCACGCTGTGTGTGCAGACCATAACACCAGAAATACTCTCCGTCCGAGACGCCCAGATGGTCATCGCTCACGAAGAACGCATACCGGCGTTGCTCGTTGAGGAGGTCGATACCCAAACTATTATTGTCATAATCGATACCTAATATACTGAGCACGGTGGGCCAGATATCTATCTGAGAAGCAGGACGGTCGATGGTCTGAGGTGCAAGTCCTGCGCCGAACATAAAGACCGGAATACGATTATAGGACAACACCATCTCATAGGGGCAAGGCAGGTTCGTACCATGATCCGCCACTAAGACGAAGAGGGTGTTCTGACCCCATTTTGTCTGCTGCGCCGATTCGATGAACTGCCGCAAGGCATCGTCAGCATAAGCGATGATCTGTTCCTGCGGGTTCGCCGCTCTGTTACGATAGGCTTCCGGAACGATGAATGGACCATGATTGCTGACCGTGAGGAACGAAGCGAAGAAAGGCTTGTCTTCCGCCGCACGTTCCTCCAGTTTGCGAAGACCGAAATCGAACATATAACTATCCGACACACCGAAGTTATTCACCACCGCCGAAGCATCGTAGTCGTAGAGGGAATAGATATCCGATATATGATTATCGCGCCAGAAAGAGTTCATGTTATCGTACTGCGGGTTACCGGTAATGAAACACATGGTCTGATAGCCGCTCTTGAACAGATAATACGGCAGACCCGTGTACAGATCCGCATTGACGTCCATGATCGGTTTGGCAAAATTAGGCACAAAACCGTAATGAACACCCACGATGCCGTTGTTGGTATGAATACCGGTGGAATAGCAGTTCGCCCAATAGAGCGACTTATCCCGCAAACTACGCAGATAGGGAGTGAGGTATTGCCCGTTCTCTTTGCGTTCCAAGTTCTCGGAAGTCATGGACTCCATGAAGATCAACACCACGTTAGGCGTACCCTCTATGGAGCGTTGCACCGAGCCGTGACGCACGATAGGCCGAAGGGTGTCGGAAGGTACGATGGACAGCTCGTGCTGCACGTAAGCGACGGCTTCCTGCTCGTCGAGAGCCGCTATCTCCTTGGGGATCTGCACCTTGCCGTACTCGGCACTCTTGATAATATTGAAAACGGGATTGACGCCTAATTTGTTATAGAACGGATCGTTGCTGAAATAGGCGAAACTGACGCGTAGCGGATAGCGCTGAAAACTACCGCGCATACCGCAGAACGCGGCTCCCCATAACAACAGGGTCAGCACACCCGAAACGAAGTACTGCTTCCAAGGCGAAGGGTCTGCGGTCTGCCAAGAGGGAGCAAAACACTTGTTGAGTGCCACCAAAGCCCATATATATAGTACACTAAGCACAAGGGCTATCAGCACGAACCACCAGTTCGTAGCATCGCCGAAGATCAAGCCCGCGGTGTCGCCCACAAAACCGAACCACGCCGTAACACCTATATTCAGGTGGTTTTCAAAGAAATGAAAATACCGTGCGTTTGCCACATGAACCATGAGCAGCAATGTATAGAGCACACTGTAGTACCACACTACGCCGCAGGTCAGGTTTTTCATCCAACGGCTGTAGTCGGGACGATGCATCGTACAAAGGGCATATACCGGTACCACCACCGCAGGCAAGGCGGAGACATAACACGCAATGAGATTATCAAACTTAACGCCGATGAGCAGCGCTGTTGGCAGCAACGACCAGTTGACGCCCTCCTCGGGCATGTTCGCTACAAACAATACGATCCGGCACAGTGTCAATGCCAGCAGGCAAAGCAGATGAATCGCTATGACGTAGCCTGCTGCACGCAGAAAAGATGTGAGTATATTCCTTCTCATAATTGTTCAATCTCCTCCATGATTCGTTGTACAAAAGCTCGCGCACGCTGCTCCGTTTCGCCTTCTTGTCCGATGACAGGTCGGTTCGCTTTTGCATCAATAACCACTGTGTCTTGCTCAGTGAGCAAGGCAAAGCCGTCGCTGAAACTATAGAAAGCAAAAGGTGTACGGGTAGTATCGAGTATATCCTTGCCAAAGAGATAAGACGAGTGATCAAGTCCCATCTGCGAGAGAAGCGTCGGCACAAGGTCAATCTGCGAACCCAAGGTGTGGATCTCAGAAGGCGTTTGGATAGCTCCTCCTGCCCAAACGATCGGAATAGCATACCGCCTCGGTTCATGATTCTGCACTCCTGCCGGATGAGGGTAACCATGATCCGCCACAAAGACCAACAGGGTACGATCCCATGCGTCTTGAGTCCGTATTGAGTCCGTGAAAGCTCCGATACAACTGTCTGTATAAGCGATCGAATTGAGGTATATATCTTCGTACCGACGAAGAGCCGGCACTTCGAAGGGTTCGTGACTACTGAGACTCAGGATAACATCCAAAGTCGGTGTGGTGTCTGTGCGGGAAGTTATCTCCTTGCAGGCACGGTCAAAGAGGAGATGATCATGTACCCCCCATTTGGACAAACGCTCCTTGACGGGGAACGAGTGATCGTTCACGCGATCGAGGAAACCACCACTAATGAGGTACGAACGCATATTCGTGAAATCTTCGTCTCCACCATACCAGAACTTCAACCGATAACCCGCTGCAGAGAGGTCTTTGCCCAACTGCGGTAAGTGTTGCGATTTGGCAGGTTGTACCATCAACGAGGAAGTGGGCTGTCCGGGAAAACCGCTCATGACGGCTACGACCCCTCGGTCGGTACGAAAACTGGAAGCGGCAATACGGGAAAAGAACACGCCCTCTTCCGCCAAACCTCTCAACCGAGGCATTGCCTCCCAAGCATTGAGCGAGAAACTCTCCAAGATGAAGAGAATGATATTCGGGCGCTTGGTCTTCAATAGTTGCTGCGAAGCAGCTGAGGGCGTTTGAGGCAACAGATCCGCTACCAAACGCTGTGCTTCCTCGGCAGACATATACGTGTATCGGCGGGCATCGAAGGTATTCTCGCTAAGCGACTCCACGATGTTAAACACCGGATTGATAGCAGAGAGGTTGAGGATCTGTTTATCCGAGAAATAGACCCTTCCGGTATTCATCGTAGAGGTAGTCACACTGCCACGAATAGGCAGGAACAGCAAACCCGTCAGGAGCAACATACCGAAGGCATAAGCGCCTCTCTGTGACCATTTCTGAGGCACCGGAGCCTCTTCCCAATTTCTCATCCAACGGCGGTAAGCGATCCAGCAGACCGTCCAACTGATAACCAAAGCCACCAAACCGAGCAACCAGACCCACCATTCGGCACAAGCCAAGACCTCTTTGGGTGAACTGAGATAGAAGAGCACCGACTTATCCAAGTGAAAACCCCAAGACGGGAACACGCCGCAGTCACCGATAAAAACAACTAATCCGATGAACAGGATAAGCGCCGTAAAACCATCTGCTATGCGTCCCAAGACACGCGAAGGCCATAAGGGATAGATCGCAGTCAGTAGTCCGAAAACCGCCGTCACATACGAAGCTACACTCAGATCGAGCGGAAAAGAATGTACCGGAACCAGCAACCACTCCTGCCAAGTCACACCCGTCATCAGAGGCAGGTTAAACAACATAAAGAGCGGTTTCTGGACTAAGAAGAAAACGATCCAAAAGAGGTAATATTTAATAAAAGCCTTCATTATAAATCTACGCCATAAGTGATTAACAATCCCGTCGGCACGGTCATGATAATAGACGACCGAACGGCTTGAGGGGTATTTTGTTCGAAGGAGAGCTCTGCCAAGTCATGACAGAAATCCCAGAGGTTAAAGCACTCCACATTGAGGTGCATCGGCACGCCCTTCACGGTCCAGTTACCCTGCACATGCAGATCCACATTATAGATCGCCCCGTGCCGACGACCGAAATGCCCGTCTGTCGGATTCGTGCCTCGCGAAGTCCACGGAACCAACGCCATCTGTTTGGATGCCGCGTCATAGTAATAACGATAGGAGTTGACCGGCTTACCGTCTGTCCACTTGAGCGTCAGACCGGCTTGCACCCATTTGCAGATGTTATACCCTAAATAGAGCCGTGCCACAAATCCTTTGTCCAGATCCATTCGTCCCACGCCTTGGTGAGGTCCTTCGGGATTGCAGACCGCACGAAGGGTATTCGGATTCGCAGTCGTCTCAGAGAGCACACCCATCGTGTTGCTGTTGGCGCCGTTACCCAGACCGGTATATCCCGCAGCCTGCATTGACTGCCAACTGAGTCCGACCGTCACTTTCTTACCCGTATAGGTATAACGCGACAACTGCGAGAAATAATACGGGCTGTTCATGAGAATATTTCCGCCAAACCCGGGTGTCGTACCCACCTCGTACTGCTTCTCGCCAAGGTTCGTCATATAGACCGGATAACCGTTGAAGTCCTGCCAATAACCATTTGCCGCTTCTCCTCCTTCGTAATAGGTATGCCACACATTGAAGAACTTACGGTACGCGTTTTGCAGGACAATCTCATGCTTGCCTCCTTGCTTGTCGCGGAAGACAAAACGAATCGGAAGATGCAGTTCGAGATAGGAGGTCTGCTGCAGGTTCTTCTTGTAATGATGATACTTACCGCCGGTGGTAGCAAAGAGCGTGTTGCTGTTCGCTAAATAGATATCGGCATTCATGTAATCATCCGAGAAATAACGCAGATAATCCATGTTATACGGTAGCCGCTCATGGGCAATACTCAGTCCCATCTCAAACCACTTGCAGGGATGCAGGTCAAAACTGATACCTGCCTGCCAGTTAGGCGATACCTTGCTTTTACCGCCGCCTAACAACATACCGTCCAGCGTGAAATCCAGATGGGCATGCATATCCAACTGACGGCAGATCGTATAATCGGCATTGAGACCGAAGGTGTTCTCCAACAGTCCGCCGGTGAACGCGCGGCTCGTCCATTCGTAGCGGTAGAGCGCTGTGTCCACGGTAGCTATCGGAGACTGAAAATAGATATCGTTGTGGAAATGGGTTTTCTCAGGACGGAAGAACACCACCGAGTTAAGTGATTTCACATGTACGGAAAGCCAAGACAACACCGGTTGCTCGTAGTTCACCGCCCAACTCAACTCGTGCGTCTTTCCGTCCGCTACCCAAGGAGAGAAACTCTCACCGTCTATATCGAGTATATTGCGGCTGAACTCTTGGTCGGAATGGTGAATCGTATTCGTAGACCAAGTCAAACCGGTGGTCAGATATTGCCGTTGGACATAGAGCTGCGCGGTGTAGTTCTTATGGTCAAACACCTCGTTGTAGTTATAGAGGTACTCACTACCGCCGTCTTCCTTACCGGAGAAATTGAGGCGGTAACCAAGCCGGTTGAAGAAGCGGTTCGGTTTCATGGGCAGTAGACCATCTGCCTGCACTTTGTAGTAGCCCGCTGTATAATAGGGATCATCGTCAATCAATCCCTGCTGGTTCTCACGGGTGATAAGCCGCTGACCGTATTCGGCATAGAGATGCTGACGATAGGGGTTGCCTTCTTTGTCACGGAAGGTATAAGCTGCATCGATATTCCCTGCTCCACGCAGGTGACGACGGGCGGATACATGTTTGAAAAACTCCGCACTCTGCTGCGCCGTACGATGGGTGATATTCACGATAGCAGCTGTACCGGGCGCAGGTTCGCCGTTGCCCACTTGCCCCACGTTGTACTGCGCACGGACATAATCACGCGCTAAGGTGTCGTACGTAAACTCCAACAGACCGGTATGGGTATTGATCAACAGGTTGTACTGCTGCATGTTCGGCACAAAGAACGTGTTACCCGGATCAAAACGGTCATCTACACGCATACCGTCAATCATATAGCCGGTAGTCGTACACGGCAGACCTGCCACCGCGAGGTTCAGACGATCAGGATGCCACCATTGACCGATAGTCGTGTTCTCCACGATCACATGATCATTGAGCGCCTCCAGATAATAGATGAGGTCGGTTCGGTGATACCACTTGCGGAAATACTCCGCAGGTACGCTGTCACTACCGTCCATCGCTGTGTGGCTCACTTCCAAAGCCTGCAAAGACCATGGACATAGGACAATGGACAATAGACATATTTGTATGATACGGTTCATTTTCATCTTTATTCGTTTAGCGTAGCGGTCTTTTGTCTTTTAGCAAAGCGGTCTAAAATCGAGATATTATAGACCAAACCAACGCGTATCTGGTGATACGGGTAGTCTTTGATACCGTATTGGTATTGTACGTACGGCTCAAATCCCTTGACGTGCCCTGCCGCACGAGCTTTGATACTCATCGGGGCATCGCCATGTTTTTCCCAGCCGACATAACCGCCCCATGTAGCCTGCAAGGAGAAATACTCATGCCGTAACTGAGCCTGCAAACCGTACATGATTGCATCGTTCTGCCGTGCGTTATCGGTCTGCCAGCAAAGGAAACCGGCACTTCCGGCTAAACGCAACGTCACTTGTTTAATCGGTATGGATTGACCGATCGAGAGGTCGAAGAAATATCCCGGGCAATCGAAATGACGGCGACGCTCAAACTGCTCACCGCTCGCCGATTTGATACCCGCACGAACGGTCATCTGCGGAATATATCTCGCTTTCTCGGTCTTGAACCACTCATTATGCAACACCTGTATGTCTGCCGACACATAGGCATCTCCGGCGCCGGAACCCTTACCGTCATACTGGTCATACCACCCGAAAACCGGCATCCAAACCGTCAGGTTCGCCCAGCGCGCGAACAGGGGCACGCACACGCGCGCAAAAAGATCCGCCGTGTTATTATGATGTCCGTAGCCGATATACCCTTCTCCTGCCAATTCGACACGCAGATCGCGTTGCGTCTCGCCGTCTAACATGTCGATAATAGGCAAGGCGTTAGGACCAAAGTAAGCCGGCGCTATACCCGTCGGCTCACTCAAATCCGCTTTCTCTATCGGCACTTCCGCTAATAAAGGACGATGGACAATGGACAATAGACAAAGGATAAAAATGTATCGAACAATAGTGTTTAGTCTATTGTCTTTTAGCGGCGTAGCCGCGGTCTTTTGTCTTTTAACGAACATAGTGAGCGGTCTATATTCCAAATAGGTTTCTAAAGAAATTCTTCTTGTCCGCCGAACCCGGTGCGATATTCTTACTGTCCTGCAGCTGTTCGATCAACTTACGCTCGTCTTTGTCGAGGTGCTCGGGGATATAAACTCCCACATTGATCAGCAAGTCGCCCACACCATAGTTACGTCCGTATTGGTCAATACGCGGCAGACCTTTGCCTCTCATTCGCAACACCTTACCCGGTTGTGTACCCGGGGTGATCGTGATCTTCACATCGCCAGTGAGGGTCGGGATCTGCACTTGTCCGCCCAATACCGCCGTCGGCATATCCAACAGTAAGTTATACACCAGATCGCTGTCCTGACGGATAAAATCCTTGTGTTCCTCTTCTTCGATGAGTACCAGCAGGTCGCCGTTCACACCGCCGCGAGGCGCTGCATTTCCCTTGCCGGGCACAGTCAGTTGCATACCGCCCATGACTCCTGCCGGTATCGTGATCGTGATCACCTCTTCGTCACGGATAACACCCTGACCACCGCATTTCGGACATTTGTTCTTAACTACCGTTCCTTCGCCGCCGCAGGTTTCACACTCCGATTGAACCTGCATCATTCCGAAGATACCGCGCTGCTGACGAATGACGCGTCCTGAACCCTTACAGGTCGGACAGGTCTCCGTGCGACCGTCCGCACTACCCGAACCGTTACAGTCCTTGCATTGCACTAACTTACGCACTTTGATCTTCTTCTCGCAGCCTTTCGCTATCTCCTCCAGCGTCAGACGCACTTTGACACGCATGTCACTCCCTCGGCGGACACGCGGACCGCGACTGCGACCGCCGCCCATAAACATCTCACCGATGTCACCGATGTCGAAACCTGCGCCTTGGAAGATATCACCGAAATGGGTGAAGATATCCTCCATAGACATACCACCGCCGCTGAATCCGCTTGCGCCGCCCATACCGGCAAAGCCGTATTGGTCATAACGCTGTCTCTTCTGCGGATCAGACAGCACTTCATAAGCCTCAGCCGCCTCTTTGAATTTCTCCTCGGCTTCCTTGTCCCCCGGGTTCTTGTCCGGATGATATTGGATAGCTTTCTTGCGGTAAGCTTTTTTTATTTCCTCGGGGGTAGCGGTCTTTGAGACCTCCAACACCTCATAATAATCTCTTTTATCTGCCATACTATTCAATGATTAATGATTAATGAATAATGAATTTTTTTGGGCAAGGGCTGTCGCTACGAGATATTCATTGTTCATTGTTCATTGTTAATTATTCATTCGCCGACCACCACTTTAGCAAACCGGATCACTTTCTCGCCTAACTTATATCCCTTTTGCGTGCAATCGATCACTTTGCCTTTCTGGTCCTCGCCTGCTGCAAAAGTCGTCACTGCCTCGTGCTCGTCCGTGTTGAAATCCACGCCTTCGGTCTCGATGGCGTGTACGTCCTGTTTGTCAAGGAAGGCAATGAACTTCTGCTGAATGAGGTGAATACCCTCACGCACAGCATCAATATCATTCGTCTTGTCCATGACGGCTACGGCACGCTCAAAATCATCCACCAACGGCAACATCTCCGTGAAGATACGCTCTCCGGCTGTCGCCATCAGTTCCAATTTCTCCTTGTTGGTACGACGGCGGTAGTTATCAAACTCTGCCATCATTCGCAGGTTCTTGTCCTCCAACTCAGCAATACGTTCCTTGAGCGCCTCCGTCTCGTCAGCCTCTTCATTCGGATTCTCTTGCTCGTCATTCAGAGCCGATGATTCTTCATTACCCTCGCTTTGCGAGCTGTTCATTTCTTCCGCCTCTTGAAGCGGGGTTTCTTTTTCAATGTCTATCTTTTCTTCTTTTTTCATAACTGCATAGTTTTACATCTTGGCATGGTCAAATCCCGTGCCACAGACTCCCTCTCTGCCATTTTGGCAGATATAAATGCCGCAGAACAACCGTGTCCTGCTTCTATTTTCGGTGATCAAACGATCCTCTTACATCTTGGCGCGTTGCACACACTCCGCGATAAACCGCGCTACCTCTTTGGGCTCCAAACCCGTTACGTTCAGCACTAAATCATAGTTGCGTGCATCGTAACGACTCTTGCCGCTGAAGGTCTTCGTGAAGTTCTCACGCGCATTGTCCACCTCGTCAATCAGCAGATCGGCACTACCTTCGTTGATATTCAATCGACGAGCTACTTTCTCACGACGGAAAGGTTTGTCTGCCATCAAAAAGACCTTAAACGCACGCTCGTCCTCACGGAAAATATGAAAACCCGTGCGACCGAGTATCACGCACGACTCTTTTTGAGCCAACTCAAGAACCAGTTTCTCCTCCTCGTCATACAACTCCTGCGACACATTCTCGTACCACCAACTGGGCTTCACCGATTTGATATGATCCACCTCTTCCTGAGTCAGGTTACGCTCCTCACGGATAGGTTCCAACACTTGGCGGTCATACAACTTCACGCCCAACATCTCTGCCAACTCGGTGGCTATCTTACGACCGCCGGTTCCGAACTCACGGCCTATCGTCACAATAAATCCTTTTGCCATATTGCGTTTGTCTTTTGTTCGTATTCGATTTTGCGTGCAAAATTACAAAAAAAATCCCATATATGCAAAATATTCAAGAAAAATACGTCTTTTTTGTCAAAAAATTGCATAATTCAAAAAAAAGCAGTAATTTTGCAGCCTATTCTGAACACGACAAGGATAGATGAACCCAAAATAACACCCCTTTAAAGTACCCATACAATGTCCTGTTTACAAGTCTTATTAGCCATCATTTTTCCGCCTTTAGCGGTTCTTGACCGCGGTTGCGGATCCGTGACTATTGTCTTCATCTTGACCCTCTTCGGTTGGATTCCGGGGGTCATCGGTGCCCTTATCATCCTCAATAAGAACGAATAACAAAATAATACGATATGAAAAATGAGTTAAATGCCTTGATCATGGAGGCAATGAAAAACCATGATTCCGTGCGCACAGAGACCCTGCGTGCCATCAAAAGTGCATTCCTCAACTGGCAAACCAGTAAGGAGAATGCAGGTAAAGAACTGACCGAAGCCGATGAGATCCAAGTCATCAAAAAGATGGTCAAACAGCGTCAGGAGTCGGTTGAGCAATACCTTGCTGCTGGTCGTCAGGAGTTAGCCGACGCCGAACAGGCACAGATCAACGTTTTGGAGACCTTCCTGCCCAAAGCGGCTTCGGAAGAGGACATCGTTCGTGCCTTCAACCAAGCCAAAGAAGCGAACGGTTGGACCGCTGAAAAGAAAAACATGGGACTCTTTGTCAAAGCTATCAAAGCAGCTCTTCCCAATGCAGATGGCAAGATGGTTGCACAGGTCGTTCAGAGCCAATTGGCGTGATCTGCTCACGTTTACGAAACCCTAAAATAGACTCAGGAAAAAAGTAATAATTCCCGTATTGATCAGGTCTGTAAACATCGAACCGATAATCGGTACGATGATAAACGGTTTGGCGGAATAGTGGTATTTATAGCAGATAGCACTCATGTTTGCCATGGCATTGGGCGTAGCGCCTAATCCAAAACCGCACAGACCTGCACACAATACCGCTGCATCGTAGTTGCTACCCAACATCGGGAAGGTCACGAAATAGGCAAACAACCCCATCAATAACACTTGAGCCACTAAAATGATGATCAGCGGAAGAGCCAGACTCTGCAACTCCCATAACTTTAGGGAGATCATCGCCATACCGAGGAACAGAGACAAACAGATGTTGCCCACACTGATAATACGCTCCATATCGAGTAATCCTTCCGCTTTCACCCATTGACCGTCTTTCCGATAACGAAACACACCCATCACATTCCGCACGATAGCAGCTAAGATCAACGCCCCGAAATATTGAGGAAACGCCACACCGGTTTTAGCCAACAGCCATCGCAACACCGTGCCGCCGCCCATGACCAGCAAAATCCAATAACTCGCTTTCGCATATTGCTGGAACTCCTGCTCGTTCGTACTCACGTGTTTCTCACGACCTTCCGGAGACGCCTCATCGCTCTCAATACCCGCCATAGCAGGGTCAATCGCCTCGTCTTGCGGCTGTCTCTGCTCATCTTTGAGCCTCTTACGGATAATCAAATCGGCTAAAGGTCCACCAAGCATCGAACCCGTTATCAGACCAAATGTAGCCGCAGCCATGCCTATCGAATCGGCGCCATCTAACCCCTTCTCTATTAATATATCCGCAAAACCACCTGCTGTGCCGTGTCCTCCGGTCATGGACACACTGCCGGCTGTGATGCCCAACAACGGATCCACACCCATCAGTTTCGTGATTCCCAACGGCATCAGATTTTGCATAACGATCATCATTACCAGCAAAACCAACATAATCAGCAAGGGTTTACCGCCCTGCTTGATCACTCTCAGATCACACTGAAAACCCACACACGTAAAGAAAGCCAACATGAAGATCTTCATTAACGTATCGTCAAAAGACACCTCCACATCGAACCAACCGTACAACGCTAAAGCAAGCAAGGAGAAGATGATACCGCCGCTTACCGGTGAGGGGACACAGCATTTCTGCAAAATGGAGATTTTGCGCGTTAGATACATGCCGACCATGAGAGCTAAAGCTCCTATTCCGGCTGTCTGAAGCATATCCAATTCAACAGTGATCATAAGCAGCCTCCGATAAATCGCCGCAAAATTACAAAAAAAATCTCATATATGCAAAATATTCAAGAAAAATAAGTCTTTTTTATCAAAAAATTGCATAATTCAAAAAAAAGCAGTAATTTTGTACGCTTTTCTTGATTAACAACGAAACATCACCATCCTCAATGACTAAAATAATCCTTGCCCTTTTGCTCTATCTCGTGGCAATCAACATCATTGCCTTCTTTCTCTACGGCATTGATAAATGGAAAGCCCGCCACGATAAATGGCGGGTTACCGAAGCTCGTCTGATCACCATCTCCCTTCTTGGTGGCAGTCTCGGAGCTTATCTGGGCATGAAAACGTGGCGTCACAAAACACAACACCCCAAATTTCGTTACGGTCTTCCTCTCATCCTCTTTCTCCACCTCGTATTAGCCGTAGCAGCGGTGTATTATTTCTTATAAAAATGCCTGAAAAACTTGCACATGTCAGAAAAAAGCAGTAATTTTGCACGCTAATTGGCGTAACATTAAAAACTAGATAACAATGAAGATATTCATGAATCATTATTCATTATTCATTAAAATCAAGTTTCTTGCCATAACCCTGTTAATGGCGATGCACGGAGTAGCACAAAACGAGACCGTTCCTCAGTGGCTGCTGGATCTACAAAGCCAAAACCAAGGTTTTATCGATTCTGTCTTGTATTATCCGCAGGATCCCGAGGCGCCGAACACACGCACGTACGTCATCTATTTCCACCAACCGATGAAACACGCTGTGCCCGATGGTCCTTCCTTCCCGATGCGCGCGCTGATCACGGTCGATAACCGGATGGATCCCACTACCGCCGTCAATCATGTCTATTGCACCGGATATGCGCTCTATCAGACCTTTGTCAATAATCCGGATCTCACCTTCAAGAACGAAACCAACTCCTGTGTCGAAGAGATCGCCAACCGTTATCACGCCAACTATATCTCTGTCGAGCATCGCTATTTTGATTACTCTGCGCCCTCTCAATGTTGGACCAACCTCGATGACCTGCGTGCAGAAGAAGCGGCAGAGGATTTCCATGACCTCGTGGTTGCGCTCAAGAAAGTGCTCAAAGGCAAATGGGTCATGAGCGGTGTCAGCAAAGGCGGTATCACCACCTTGCTGCAACACACCTTCCACCCCGAAGACATGGATGTCTATGTCCCATATTCGGCACCTTTCTTTGACTCTGACCGCGACACAACGATGCAGAACTACTGGTATCAAAACGGTTGGAATCAGGAGTACCTCGATATGTTCATGGGCATTCGTCAGACAGGCGTCTCCGAACAAATGGATAATATCTACTCTATCTTCTATAAAATGAACTGTGGAGCCAATACGTCCAAGGAACATGCCGACTCTCTCTATGCCGGTTACTTGGTCAATGTAGCCCTCTTCGGCTATGATGAACATACCTATTCGGACACCGCTTCGCTCCGCAAACAGCTCTACAAGAACACGCAAATCATGCAGCAATACGGCTTTAACGGGTATTGCGACACCATCTACGCCTATATGTTCGAGAAATGCTCTTTCTCCTTGGATAGTTTTGGTCGCTGGATAGACACCCTCCGCGCCTATCCGGACGCCGACCAGATGCCCCGCAGAAAAGTAGCACGGAAGACATATGAGCCTTTCGGTATCACTGAGAATGAATGGTGGGTGCGTGAGAACGGAAAGATTGTCTCTTGCCATGCCTATTCGTATCAATCCAAATGCGAACTGGGCTATTATGACCTGCGGTACGACCTGATTGTAGGTGAACAGGCAGCCCCGGCATGGAATGCCACCTATAAGAAATACGTAGGCTGTCTGCGCGAGTTCGAGAATCCATGGAGTGCAGCCCTTACCTTCAACCGCAGCCTCTACGACCGCGCGATGGCGGCTACGCAGAATGCCACCAAACCGATCATCCTCATCTACGGAGAAGATGACACTTGGACCGGAGCAGCAGTAAAAGATGAGTTCATCAATGGTTCGAACGTAAAGAAATTCATCCTGCCGGCGCAAAACCATTCCGTCAGTTTCTCGTCCAACACAGACCAAACCCAATGTGACGCCATCCGTTCCATGTTAGACGCCGTCCTTGCCGCTCCGCAAGACCTCCAAAACACTCCCTTCCCTTCAGGGGAGGGCTGGGGTGAGGCTTCTAAGCTCCTCCGCAACGGTCAGCTCCTCATCCTCCGTGGCAACAAGACCTTCACCCTCACCGGCATCGAAGTACAATAAACAATGAACAAACTATTCGCCAAATTAGAGCAACTATGATAACAATTCAACACCAAGAGACCGAGAAAAGCGGTATTTTCGAGGCGTGGATGCAATCCACCGAAGAAGGAGCATGTACCGACCCCGTGCAAGTGGGAGAAATGACGTACCAGCGCCCCACTCCACAACGGATGGTCATTGACCACACCCGTGTCTTTGAAGGCTTTGAAGGTCGCGGCATTGCCCGTCAGATGGTTCTTGCCGCAGTGGATTTTGCCCGCTCCAACAACCGCCAAATCATCCCTCTCTGCTCCTACGCCCAAGCCTTCCTCACCCGTACGGACGAATTCCAAGACATTTTAAGGTAAGGCCAATAAACGGGATTATGGAGAAAAGTAACAATTGTGTAAGAACGCAAATAGCAACATATTCCCTATCAAAATCAAAATTTTATTAGCATATCTCGCAACAATCGTGCCCTCGTGGCTAAGACGAATTATTGTAACTTTTACAGTAGGGAGTGCGGGGTGAAAGAGATATACAAGAACAACGCTCACAAAGGGCGTTGTTCTTCTTATAATATAGCCATTGTGATGTCTTCGGCTTCGGCAAGGGAAAGTTTCTGACGGACTTGGGTCTTGCGCTGGTAGATGGTTTGGAGACTTTGACGAGTGAGCATGTTGATCTCCTTGGTGGAGAAATCGGCTTTGAGCAAACAACAGAGTTGCAACTCCTTTTCGTTCAGCACATCTTTGTATTTGTTCCTAAGACGGGTGTAGAAGCCATCATAAACCAAATCAATGGTTTGGTAAATGCTTGGCCAATCTATAAGGGCATTAGCTGTAGTCTCATTCAATGCCATGAGGCGTGCAAGCAGCTGTTGGTTAGCTTCGGTGGGGGTCCCTGCAATCGTTTTGATGACACCCAATTGCTGCAACATCAGTTTGCGCACACTCTCCTTATCGTCCGATTTATCCGCAGAAGCCAACATGTTTCGCAGGGTCTCAATCTCTTCTTCTTTCTCCAACAGCATCCGTTGACGACGGCGGTACAGGTAGACGAACAGTAGGATTCCGCCCAAAGTTACAAAGAACAGCATAATTATCACAATCATCTGCCGTTGGCGGCTGATGGTCAGGTACAGATTACGTTCACGCAAGTCACGGATAGAACGCTCTTTGGCTTCCGCTACGCGGTAACGCACATAGTCCGTCTCCGACCAGCGATTATGGAACTGCACCAAGTCCATGATATGGTATTTCCCGTTCTCGGCATATTCTAACACTTGCCTATGCGCCAACAACGATGCCTCTGTAGCAGGGTCGAACTCCGAAGACTCCTTGTAACCGGCAAATAACTCATCCGCCTCGCGCATATACCGCTCGGCACGCTGTTTGTCACCTTTGTTCAACCACAGACGCGAGAGCGAATAAAGGCTCTCCACCTGCAGCCAGTTGCCCGCCTCGCGGTATTGTGCTGTCAGTTCTTCGAGCATTTGGATAGCACGGTCGGTCTGTCCGATCTCGCCTAACAAGTCTGCGTAATTACGACGAACCACATTGACAATAAACGCGGAGTCCGCAGCCTGCGCAATCGCTTTCTCAAAGCACGCTTCCATTTTGTCATAATCGCCAAGCGAGAAATAGACGATCGCCAGCGCGTTGTACACACGCTCCACCTCGTCCAAGTGAATCGCCTTGCCGTCATCGAGACCGATGAGCGTCTCCGTATATTCGCGCACACGCTCGTAGTCATAATCGCGCATGGCTATCTCCGCCGACACACGCAATATAATCACTTGCCATAGATGTTCTCCCGTCAGTTCTGCGACCTCGTCGGCATAGTTTTTTTGCCGTTGCAGCACTTCCTGTGTCCGCGCTTTGTCACCGTTCCACCAGTAATACATAGCCTCGTCCAAACCGGACAATATCATATGGCGTGCATCTCCGTGCTCTTCTTCCCATTGCTTGCGATAATACTCCGCTGCCCAACATATCATGGAGTCTTCGGATAGCGATTGCATGGAATTGGCATGTAGGTCGCAAATAACGAACCAATACTTAGCCAAATGCTCATCGTCCAACCGTTCAAGACGCTCGACTTGTCGTATCAGCAACTCTGCGGTATCCCTGCTGCTATATAATAACTCTTCCGCAGTATCAATCCGTTCCCTATCCCTCCGCACACTGCAGCTCACCATGAGGCAAAGAGCCATTCCAAGGATGCCGAACCATCCAAATTTCGCTGTACCTATTTTAATTGTCATAATCTATAAACTATTTCTTTCGCGCAAGAAGTCTTTCCCACGGCACATACCATATAACAAACCAACTGGCTATGATTATTACGTAAAGAGCAATGACTTTGTGGGTAAAGGTGATTCCTCCTTGACTAGAGAAATTCCATAAAGTATGAAAGCATGCACAAGCAATAAGACTTTTCGTGTCTCGGGCAATACAGCCGATTCCCCATGTGCCGAGCAACAATATAGCCAAAAATATCAAACTTCCGAGATTAAAGCCGATAGTTATATGCCAGAAGAACCACATCAGTCCGACAACAAGCACACGCCAAATGGTCTTCATTTCTTTCAGTTCGCCTTGCAGATAGCCTCGCCAGCCAACTTCTTCGAGGAAGGAATAGAAGATAAAACCTAATAGCGTAAAACTCAATCCGCGGTCAAAAAAGAAACAAACAAAGAACGGTATTGCAACGGTCAAGACTGATTTCCAAATAGATGTGCCTGTGATAGTGCAATGGAATTCCCGTTTGAAAGTAAGAACAGCAACAAGTGCGCCCAAACATGGTCCGATACCTCTTGCCCAATTCCATAGCCAAACAACGATTGGACTAGCGTCAAGGTCCTCATATTTTAATGCTAATGCACGCGTTGCAACTGATATGACATAAAATGATGCTATAGCTATCCATTTTGTTCTTGTTTCGTTGGCTGCCATTTTTACCTCTTTTTTCAAAAAACGGTGCAAAATTACAAAAAATTCCTGACATACGCAAGTTGATATAAACCCATAAAGGCCATATATAAATTTTTGTTTTACTAAAATGCTATATATCAGCAACTTACGCAGGGCAAATATAAATCACAAAATTTGGATATAAATGGGTTTTTGTAGTAACTTTGCAGCAAAATTTGAAACGTTTAACAACTCAAAAAACACTATTATGACAAAGAAAATTTTTATTATCGGACTGGTACTCGCAGCAGTACTTTCGATGAGCGGGTGTATGCCCGGAAGTGAGAAGTGGAACATCCACATTGCGGCACATTGTTACATCAAAGGCGGTGGACTGCAAGAAGGTGAGAAACTGATTTTTGTCAATGGTATTCAGCGCAAGTGCTTGCGTGAATGGCAAGGGCAAATGTGTAAATATGTGGCGGTTAAGTACACTTTCCGCAAAGCGAATGGCAATCTGGACCAACGTCTCATTCATCTGCTGATGACCGAACATTGCGACAGCATCGTTGACTGCAGTTACGACGGCAAAGCGGAATGGGTCAATGACAATGATCTGATGATGCTGCGGGATATCTTTCCGCATGGTGTCTTCGGCGGCGAACGATAGTGTAACACCTTATAATATATAATAATATGCAAGCAAGAATTTTCGTATTGGCAGCGGCGATGATTTGCGCCGTGTCAATGGCAGCTAACAACAAAGTTAGCGGAGTAATCAAGGACGCAGCGGACAAAAGTGCGCTCGTCGGTGTCAATGTCAGTTTGAAACAGGGCGACCAACAAGTTTCCGGCACGGTCACAGACGCGCACGGTAAGTTCAGTTTGGAAGCCGAAACGGGCGAGTTCGTGTTGGAGTGTTCATACATCGGCTACGAGGCTATCGGCATGAGTTTAGCGGTAAGCGGTAACATCCACCTCGGCACGATTGAAATGAACGAGGCTTCGACGGAACTGAGCGAAGTGGTGGTGGAAGGTGACGCGGTGATTCAGAAAGTGGATCGCCAGATTCTTCTGCCAAACAAAGAGCAGTTGGGCGCTTCTTCGGATGGTATGTCGCTGCTCCAGAACTTGCAGATTCCGCGTATCGTGGTGAACCCTGCGGACAACACCGTCAAGACCCTCGCGAACCAAGAGGTGCAGTTGCGTATCAACGGCATCGAAGCAAGCAATTCTGAGGTCATGGCAATCAACCCGAAAGATGTCATCCGCATCGAGTACCACGACCAGCCGGGTGTGCGCTATAACGGCGCGGCGGCGGTCATCAACTACATCGTCAAGCACCGCGACACGGGCGGCAATCTGATGCTCAACGCTTCCAACGGCGTGACCATGCCCGGTTGGGGCGAGTACCATCTGTCGGGTAAGGTCAACTTTGGCAAATCGTCGTTCAGCCTCATGACGCATTATTCGCCGCGTGACATCTATTGGACGCGCACGAACGCAGAGACGTACAATTTTTCAACGGGCACGATAGAGAACCGTGAAGTGGGTGAACCGACACGTTTCAAGATGAATCCGATGAACATCGCTTTGACTTACAACTGGACGAACGGCGAGAAAAACATGTTGCAGATCTCGCTGCGTGATAATATGAACTTTACCCCGTACGCACAAAGCAATCGAGACACGTATCTATACCAGGGCACGGACAGTTTTGCCATCCACGACCACGAAAGCAGCAAGTCCATTTCACCCTCGTTGGACATTTACTACGAACACAATCTGCCGGACGACAACCACTTGTATTTTGACGTGGTAGGTACGTATATCAACAGTAGCAACGACCGCCGTTTTGAGCAAACACCACTGGGCGAAACGGACTCACTAAATGGGGTCCCCGAAAATTTTAATTTTTGGGGAGAGGAGGAGGCACGACAACCACATTTGTTGCAAAGCAACTTAATCGTTGATCGTCGCCTCCGACGAACGGATGTGACCTCTCGCGTGCGCGGTAATAAGTACTCACTCATCGGCGAAGCTATCTATGAAAAGGATTGGGAGAACATCGCCCTGACGGTCGGCGTACGCCACAACCAGCAATGGATGGAGAATACCTATCTCGGCAGTGCCAGTGCAACCGTTAATATGACCACCGCCGAGACCTACGCTTTTGCGGAAGTGCAGCAACGCGTCAAGCAGTTCTCCTACGCCGTGGGTATCGGAGCCATGCACACGTATATCGAGCAAGCAGGACAGAAACAGTCGAATTGGATTGCCCGTCCGCAACTGACGCTGAGTTATGACTTCGGAAAAGGTGTGTTCTGGAAATACAAAGGCTACGTGTCCGGTTACCAACCGTCTCTTTCGGCGATGTCGGACGTGGCGCAACAGATTGACAAATACCAGATCCGGCAAGGTAATCCGGACTTGAAGCCGGTTATGTTTGTCGCCAATGAGATGCAGCTGTCGTGGCAGTCCAAGCATGTCAATCTGAATATATGGGCGAACTACTCGTACGACCACAAACCGATTATGGACGAGACGTACGAGCAACTGATTGATGGTCAATCGTACGCGATACGCACCTACGCCAACCACCGCGGCTTCCATCGTCTACAAGTGGCTCCGAGTGTGCAGGTGCGCTTGCTGCAAAACAAACTGATCTTCACGGTTGCGCCGTTCGCCAATTATTACGTCTCGCTTGGCAATTCCTACACGCACAAGCATTTCAACCCTGGTGTCCGCGCCAGTTTCATGGGTGTGTACAACGGTTGGCAGTTCTTCGGCGAGGTGACCACGCGCTACAATAACCTCTGGGGTGAGACGCTGGAGTACGGCGAGTTCTACCACCATATCGGTGTCGGTTACAATGCCGACAAATGGGGCTTCCGTGCGATGCTGATGAACCCCTTCTCCGTCAAGGGCTACAGCATCGAGACCAAAGACCTCTCTGCCCTTGCGCCGAACACGCAGCACGCAGAGATGCGCGACTTCCGCCAGATGCTCATTCTCAACTTCCATTGCAACCTCGATTTCGGTACCCAACGCCGCGATTCCGGCAAGCGAATCAACAACGAAGATAAAGAAAATGGTATCTTGAGTGGTACAAAATAGGCCGAATAATACTTGAAAATCAGAAAATCTGAAAAATTTCATAAAAATATTTGCAGGATTCAGATTTTTTGTATATCTTTGCAGCGGATTTGCAATTTATAATTAATGTATGATAAATAGCAAAATGAATGTTAACGTGCAAAATATCAGCGAATACATCGAGAAGATGGTGGGTGCTGAAGTGCAGATCTATCCATTGGATAAGGCAAAAAAACAAGCACTACCGATTCTTATTACGAATGCCTATCAGTTGCTGCAATGTCAGTTGCTGGGCGCCGAGGTGTGTCTGATGGTTTGCAAGGATGCGGATGCGACACCGATGCAGTTGAAGAAACATTGCGCGATTGTGGAAAGGGCGTTGGAGATGCATGCTGCTGTGGTGTTGCCGGAAGTGAAGCCGTACAACATGAAGCGGTTGGTGGAAGCACGAGTGAACACGATTGTTCCTGGACGTCAGTTGTTCATGCCTTCGCTGCTGATGGATTTGCGCGTACAACGTAATCCGGTGGACATGCATGGCAAGCCGATGCCGGTGATGGCACAAGTGGTGTTGCTTTGCCATCTGCAGAAACAGAATCTGAACGGGATGTCGGCTCAGCCTATTGCGGAGTTGATGGGCGTTTCGTATCCGAACATCAACCGTGCTGTGAAATGGTTGGCGGACAATCATTTCGTGGAATTGACTCCGGGGCATGAGAAACGGATGAGGTTCATCCGTGAAGGCAAGGAACTATGGGAGCAAGCGTTGCCGGTGCTGCAGAACCCGATAGAGCGCGTAATGCGAACGGACAGAATACTGGATGCCCCGATATCTGGAGAAGAGGCATTGGCTGAATGGACGATGTTAGCTGAACCGCAAGAACGACATTGGGCGATCTCGAAACAGGAAGCGCAGCACTTGGGAAGGGATTTGGATAAGGAGTTTGGCGAGCATGTGGTGGAGGTTTGGCGATATGATCCGAAATTGCTAGGGAACAATAACATAGTAGATGTACTATCCCTATATTTGTCATTACGCGATACGAGTGATGAACGCGTACATAAAGAAATAAATCAATTAATGAAAGATAAACAATGGTGACGGGATTGGACTTGTTTAAGGAGCGGTTCGCTAAGTTTACAAGCAACTATGTCTTGATAGGTGGTGCTGCCTGCTATATTTATGAAGATATAAATGCTCAGGTTCCTCGTGCCACAAAGGATCTTGACATTATTTTGGTAGTAGAGGTATTAGCCCCTGAGTTTGGTCGCGAATTTTGGAACTTTGTTCGTGACGGAGAATATGAACAACGTCAGCGAGGAGCAGACAAGCATGAGTGTTTTAGGTTCCTAAAGCCCAAAGACAAGCGATATCCAAAGCAAATTGAGTTATTTGCACGTGATATAGGCGTGATAGATATTCCGGATGATGCCCATTTGGAACCTATACCATTGGGGGATGAATTGTCGAGTTTGTCGGCTATACTTATGAATGACAGTTATTATCACTACACGATTGAGCATAGTAGGTTGGAGGCTGGACTGCATTTGGCAAATACAGAAGCTCTGATTTGTCTAAAGGCGAAAGCGTATAACGATTTGTGCGCACGCAAAGAGCAAGGGGACGATGTGGACTCGGATGATATAGAGAAGCATAAGAAAGATGTCTTCCGATTGGCACCGATGTTGACAGAAGGAACGCGTTATGCGTTGCCGGAAGAGATGGAGGCTGATATGCAGGAGTTTGTAACGCGAGTAGCAGATGAACTGCCGAATGAGAATTTTCTGCGTGCAGCTGGACTTGGTGCGCAACGCGTTGAAGGATTGCTGGATGTAGTGAAGAGAGCATATTTACAATGAAGCCGTTTGTGGTGACATATCCGGAAGCGAAGTCGCTGGTTATCTGCGGGGATATACATGGTGATTTTGTGCCGCTGGTGTACGAAATGTGTGTCCGCTACGGGATGCGGGATACGCTGGTTATTGTTGCCGGAGATTGCGGATTCGGGTTTGAGAAACCGGGTGCGTATGACCAAGTGTTTCGGCGTATTGAGAAACGTCTGGCGCAGAACAACTGCTGGATAGCGATGGTGCGGGGCAATCATGACGACCCTGCGTATTTCGCAACGGACACCGCCGGACATACCGCGATTGAGCACAAACGCTGGCGCACCGTGCCGGATTATGCCGTGATCCAATCCTGCGGACGAACGGTGCTCTGCGTCGGAGGGGCTATCAGCGTGGATCGGCAGATCCGCCAACAAGAGATGGCTCGCCATCCGGGTAAGGTCTATTACTGGCCGGACGAAGCACCTAAATACGATGCTTCCTCTTTGGACGCCATCCGTGATGCAGGTCTAAAGATAGACATTGTAGTGACGCACACCGCTCCTTCGTTCTGTGAGTTTCAAACGAAAAGCGGACTCTCCTCTTGGGCGCAGAACGACCCGACTTTGCTCGAAGAATGTGACGCAGAGCGGCATACCATGGATGCTATCTTGGCACATCTGAAGCGAGACGGGCATCCGTTGGAGCGGTGGTACTATGGGCATTTTCATAACTCGTGGCACAGCGAAAGAGATGGTGTGTGGTACAAGATGCTGGATATAAAGGAATTGCTGGAAGTACCAAGAATCGTAACTACCTAACCACCCTCTTGACCGCCTCACCACCGAGAGATGACCGAGAGACTGCAACCATCTGGTATTTCCGGATAGTTCCCTCCAGACGGGCTCCGGCTCGTCTTTTTTGTGCAAAAAACAGACGATTTTCTCCACAAAACGCAAAAATTTACCCATAAAAATCGCCATCCGAACCAAAAATCTTTGATTTTTCTTGCATATCTCAAAAATTTTTAGTATCTTTGCACACTTTTTGTGTGTCACGCGATAACAGAAACGACAATGGACAATATCAAACAACTTATCGGATTGCCGGAAAATGCAGTCATTGAGTACAAGTCTGCCAAAGGCGGACTACCTGCAAGCCTATGGGAAACCTACTCATCCTTCGCCAACTCGAACGGTGGTATTATCGTGCTCGGAATCAAGGAGAAGAATGGTCACCTGACCTCCGATAACCTTACCGAAGACCAACTACTCGCCTATAAGAAGAACTTCTGGGATATTGTCCATAATCGTGCCAAAGTCAGCGCAACCCTCGTCACCGAAAACGATGTTACTATCGAGCATTGGCAAGGCTCGCCCATCCTCATTATTAACGTTCCACGTGCTCAATTTACAGATCGCCCTGTTTTTTTGAATCACAATCCCTTCGGCAACACATATATCCGGAACAATGAGGGAGACTACCTTTGTTCTGACGAAGAGGTGCGCATTATGTTTGCCGACGCGCAAGCATTGCAACACCCGCACGACGCCGACATTTTGCCGAACTTCACAATGAATGATATTGATATCGCTTCTGTACGAGCGTATCGCCAACGATTCTCACTTCGCAAACCGACTCATCCTTGGAACGAAATTGATGACATGGCTTTCTTGATGAAGATAAAAGCGTATTGTAGCGACCGGAACACTAAAGAAGAAGGTTTCACACGTGCAGGAATACTGATGTTCGGTAAATATGCAAGTATCACAGACCGTTATTGTGCACCATGGTATTTCCCTGATTATCAAGAATGGCTCGGAGATGGCGCTTCGCAAAGATGGACAGATCGCATATATCCAGATAGCACATGGGAGCCGAATTTGTATCAGTTCTTCCATCGCGTATATACGCAAGCAGCCCAATCGCTTCCTACAAAGTTCGCACTCAAGGGAATAGAGCGCATTGATGACACCTCTGCACATGTGGCTCTGCGTGAAGCTTTGGTTAATACTTTGGTACATTGTAATTATGCTATTCAAGGCAATATACTTATTAAGCGAATCAGCAACGGTTTCATCATGAGGAACCCGGGACGAATGCTTGTCTCTGTGGAAGATTTCTACGCCGGGAGCCACAGCACGTGCCGAAATCCGTTGATCCAGAATATGTTTGCTTTGTTGGGATATGGCGAACATGCCGGCAGTGGAGCGGACATCATTGTTAAGGGCTGGATGTCCTATGGATGGGAACAACCCACTATACAAGAATCCGTTCATCCGGAAGAAACAACATTGTCCATGATGATGGGACAATTCCATGTAAAGATGGTGTCAAATGAGCTGAATGTCCCAGGTAATGTCCCAAGTAATGTCCCAGGTAATGTCCCAGGTAATGTCCCAGGTAAATTACCCGATTTATCTCGAATTTCACTACGATTATCTTTGGCTATACCGACGATGACTGACACCTACCAAGGTAAAGCGCTAACTATGATTTTGGCTCTCGCAGATGGAGCTATGTCTATGCAAGCTCTTATGAAACTCGTGGGCGATAGTAACAGAAGTCGAGTTCGTAAAAATATTGTTACTCCGCTTATTAGGGAAGGATTTATTGCTCCCGCGATGGCAGAGTCTCTTAGCAGTCCTACTCAAACTTATCAACTGACGGAATTGAGCCAATCGTTACTGAAAACACCGGACTACATTACCGATCCACAATCACTGAATATCCAATAACAAACGAACAACAGGGGCAGACTGATAAATAATAAGCAGGTCGGCAATACATCAAACAACAAGAGAAAGAGAATAAGGAATAAACTTGCATATATCAGAAAATTTTAGTACCTTTGCACGCAAAATTTCAGACTATGGATCATAACAAATGGCAATGGCAAGAGCCTGGCACAGCTTGGCGTGGCGTCGGTCTATATCATATCACGTTGACGGTCACATCCCGCCAGCCTCTCCTCGGCACCCTTGTCATCCCTAATAACGACCCCGCTCAGGCTCGCGTAGATGTCTCCCCTTTCGGTCGTACGCTCACCAATCTCCTATGGGATATATCCAAGTATCAGCCTGATATCCAGATGCTTCATTACGCGCTGATGCCGGATCATCTTCATTTTATCTGGTACGTGAAGCGCCCGCTTACGCGGAGTATCCGGGAGGTTGTCTCTGGCTTTTGGGTGGGTGCCAAGAAGCTCGGTCGCGCATATTCTTATGATGATTCTTCTTTTGTACCGACTAGTAGTCGGCATAACTATCAAGAATCTCTCTGCGATCAAATTGGCAACGATGCTTATTATGCCCTCGATCCCATCTTCACTCAAATGCCGCATATCCAACCCATGGGGCATAACTCTCAACTCCCTGCTACTATCGACTACCTCGACATGAACCCCCAGCGCCTCGCTACCAAGCGCCTTAAGCCCGGCTTCTTCCGCGTCCAGCCCCGTGTCGAGATCAACGGCCGCGTCTATGCAGCTATTGGCTCTTCGCGCCTCTTGCACATCGCCCAACGCACCCCTGTCCATGTGCGCCACACCATGACCGAAGCAGCCCGCCTTGGCAACCCACAACCCCTCAATGACTATATCGCCTCATGCTACGATGCTGCCCGCCAAGGCTCCGTCATGGTCTCGCCCTTCATCTCATCATGGGAGAAAGATATCCTCCGTACCCTCCTCCAAGAGAAACGCCCGATCATCTACCTCGCTGAAAATGGCTTTAAGGACTACTATAAACCCTCCGCGCTCCTCTTCGATGCCGTTGCCAACGATCGCCTTCTCATCCTCTCTCCGTGGCCCTATGACCCATCTCACAAGCACGTCTCCCGTGCCGACTGCATCGCCCTCAACGCCGTGGCCGAAGATATCTGCGCCCAATAGCTTCTTCCAACCCTCCCTTAATAGATTCTTCCATTGCTCTGACTATTAGTCTGAGTTTCATCCCTTCAATAGATTCTTCTTTTGCTTTGACTATCAGTCAAAGTTCCATCCCCAAAAAGATTCTTCCATTACTTTGACTATTAGTCAGAGTCCCATCTATCAATAGATTCTTCTTTTGTGCTGACTATTAGTCAGCGTCCATTCTCAATTATTTTTGCAATATTTTAGGAATTATTTGCATATCTCAGAAAATTTTAGTATCTTTGCACCCGTTTTTTGTGCGCGACGCGTACACGAAGACAAAGTACCATATTTAATAGAATGAAAATACCACAAAATATAGAAGAAATCATTGAGGAGTTGATGGATCAATATATGGAGGATGACCGTTACAATCGTCCTTGGATTATTGGTTTCAGTGGCGGTAAAGATTCTACCGTCCTTCTTACTCTGACATGGCTTGCTTTGCAACGGCTTAAAGAGAAAGGAACGCCATTGACTCGCCAAGTGTACGTTGTGAACAACGATACTTTGGTGGAGAATCCTGTTATTGAGGAATACGTTACTGGTGTTCTAGACATGATCTCCAATGCAGCAAAGGAGCAAGGTCTGCCGGTAACCGTCAAAGTAACCACTCCGGCATTGGAAGATACGTTCTGGTCGTGCGTAATCGGTAAGGGCTATCCGGTTCCTAACAACTCCTTCCGTTTCTGTACGGAGAAAATGAAGATAAAACCGACTTCGGCATTTATCACTTCACAAGTTGCTGCCGACGGAGAAGCTATTGTGTTGGTGGGAACTCGTTACGATGAGAGCCAACGCCGTTCGCTTTCTATCAAACGCCACGAGATCAAAGGTCACCGTCTTTCCAAGCACCCGCTAAACGCCAACACTTTCACCTACGCGCCTATCAAGTCGCTGATGCTGGAAGAAGTTTGGTGGATTATTAATGCCATTCCTTCTCCATGGGGATTCGATAATCAAATCCTTTTCAAAATCTATGCGGACGCTTCCGCAGATGACTATGAGTGCCCGACAGTTGTCACAGACGATTCGCACCGCTCATGTGGGCAGAGCCGTTTCGGTTGTTGGATTTGCACTGTTGTTAAGGAAGATAAATCCATGACTTCACTCATTAAGAATGGCATTGAATGGATGAAACCGCTGTTGGAGTTCCGTAATCGTTTGTCGGATAATCGCAATGTGTCAGAACTTCGCTGCGCTACTCGTCGCAATGGTCAAGCGGCTGTTGATGAGAACGGACACAACTTGGGCAACTATACCATGGAGTATCGTATTCAAATGCTCCGAGAATTACTCCAGATTCAACGTGACACACAACAATATCGTTCCAGCATCAACCTTATCTCCAGTCAGGAACTCATCGCTATCCAAATCATTTGGTATCGTGATGGTAATTTCGAAACAACAGTAAACGACATCTATAATGAAGTTTACGGCTACGATATACCAAACGATAATATCAGCCTGCAAGAACGTATTTTATTGGAGAAAGCCTGCGGAGAAAAGCAAGATCATTATAAACTGATTCAAGAGCTCCTTGCACTCCAAAAGAACAAAGTACTGCTGATGAAAAAGCAAGGTTTACAAAATGACTTAGAGGCTCGTATTGATGCCTTCATAAAAGAGCAATAACATGCGCATACAAGATATAACACTGACTAATTTCCGTCTATACCGAGGCGTCAATAAGATTTCCTTCCCGCAGGATGCTGAGGGTCGGAACATCTATTTGATCTCCGGAGAAAACGGCTTCGGCAAGACCACATTCTTGCATTCGCTTTTGTGGTGCTTGTATGGACGCTTAATGGCTGAGATAGACGATACTGCACGCAAGGAAATTAGCAATTGCGGTGGCTACGGACCATTCCTTATCAGCAACCTCAATAACAACGCCAAGCAGTACGTCGAATCCATTGGAGCAGACACGCTTACGCGCATCAAACGCTCCGGCTACACTCCGGAAGACGAGGACATCCAAGCCAACGCGGTCTATTCCATTGCAATAACTTTTACAGACATATCGATTCCGTCTATTCCGTGTCAGAAGATTACCATCATTCGCTCGTTCGATTTCATTAAGCAAAGCGACAATATCGAAGTGCTCATTGATAATCAGAAGAACGAGTTGGCGCAATCAATCGGCAACGATGTCTTCATTAACGATTTCATTCTCAACAAAGACATCGCACGTTTCTTCTTCTTTGACTCAGAGCGCATAGTTGCACTTGCGGAGACCAACACTGCAGAAGATAGACGCCGATTGGCTTCTGCATACAACGAGGTGCTTGGTGTGAAGAAATACGAGGACTTGAAGCACAATCTGGAAGCCCTCCGTCTTAAGTTCCGTAAGCGTACATCCGATATCGAGAGCCGAAACAAACTGAATGCACTTCTCGATAAGAGCGAGAAACTCCAAGCCGATTTGCAAGCGGTTGAAGACACTATAGCAAGCAAAGATGAAACCCTGTCCGCTCTCCGTCAGAAAGACAAAGAGTATCAAGAGAAACTGCTTCGAGAAGGTCAGGGAATGACAATGGATGAGTACGAGCGTCAGAAGGCAGTGTTGCAAAAGACACGCGAGAACGATGCCATCATCAAAGAGAAACTCCGTGGATTCATTGAGTTTGCTCCGTTTGCTATCGCCGGTGACCTCTTGACGCAAACGATGGAGGAAATCAGAAAGGACTATAACGCAGCCAAAGCCGCGCAAAACATAGCCAACCAGAATGGTTTACTGAAAGAGATCTACGACAAGTTGGTCGGAGAACTCGTCCCGCTTGCCGGTACAAACGGCACAAAGATGCAAGCAGCCGTTCACAGAGTGCTCGACAGCTTCAAAGAAGAAGAGATAACGCACGAACCATTGCTTAGCGTCAATCGTGACGAGTACAACGAAAGCCAATCCATCTTCTCCAACCTCACGACCACTTATCGTGTGGAGTTTGAGCACTTGGCAGACGACAACAAGAAGAACAAACAAACGATGAGTCGAGTTCAGCAGAAACTTGCGTCCATGCAAGCCAACGAATCCGACGAAATCATTAAGCAGATACGTGCAGAGAAGTCCGGCATAGAAATGCAGATCAAGAAACTCGAAGAAGAGATTCGCGGTTTGTACGTTCGTCACGGCTCTATCTCGCAAGACCTCAACATCTGCAAGAAACAGATTTCCGAGTTAAGCAAGAAAGTGAGTCTTGATGATAGCGATGTCAAGAAAGATGCACTTGCCAATGAACTTATTGGCAGCCTTGACTCCTTCCTGCGCAATCTCAAAACAGAGAAGAAGATATCGCTGGAGCGTCGTCTCAAAGGTATCATGAATGCCCTCATGCACAAAGAGGACTTCATTGGCAATGTAGCAGTGGACGTACAGGAAGACGGTCTCGATATCGTGCTCTATACACCCACCGGCAAAGTTATCCGCAAGGAAACACTCTCCAAGGGTGAGCAACAATTGTACGCGACTTCGCTCCTCAAAGCACTCGTTGAAGAATCCGGCATTGAGTTCCCGGTATTCATCGACAGCCCGTTGCAGAAGTTCGATAAAAGCCATTCCAGTAAAATCATCACAGAGTTCTATCCTTCTATCTCGAAGCAGGTGGTACTATTCCCTCTGCTGCACAAAGAGTTGACAGAAGATGAACTTGGAATCATGATGCCGCTGGTTCAGAGCGCATACCTGATTAAGAATGAAGTGGATCACTCGTACTTCAAACAAGTACCTGTGGATAAGTTAATGAACGATTAAACGAACGAGATATGTTTTCACAAATTAAGACAAGCGCAAAGAATCGCGAAATAGTAGTTGACTTGACTCGCAAGTTTAATCTTGGAGCAGAGAACGTGATTGCTCGTATCGCAATCGCTTATTCCCTAAAGTCCGGTGTGAAGTTCAACCCAATGGACGCAAAAGATTCTGGAGGAAAAGAATACTCACGTGCCGTACTTTTCGGAGGAAACGATTTCCTCTATACTGCCTTAATGTGTACGTACTACGGCATCTCTGAGAACGACAAGGACATGGCGCGTTACTTCAAAATGCACTTGGACGATGGTCTTGAACGCATTGCCAACGACGTTAAAAACAACCCCAACTTAGTTGGTTTCGACTATTTGTTTGATAGAATAAACGAAGGATTAGTAGAAATATGCCCGAACTAAGCAGAGATACATATAACGGAATATTCAAATTCGATTTATTCCATGAGAAGATTAGAAGGCTTTGTACGTCTTCTAAAAAGGAAGTGTGTATCAATCTGCGTAAGTTCATTGCGGAAGATTTGGATTTGTGGGGCGATTTTCAACCGACATATATTCCGGATATCATTGCCATTCTGAACATGGAGATTTTCCAGCGTTATGAAGTGTGTATGGATCCTGAAAACTATGTACTATTCCCGCCAATTGAAAAGACAAGGCCGAAAGAAACGGATATTCCGATTCGGTTCTTGTATAAAGAATGCTTAGAGAAATCGTACGCTCCGATGGCTTTGGAAGCGATTCGAGACTATGTCAACGCTCGCAGATCAAGGCCAATCGCGACTGATAATAGTCTACGTACATCTCTAAATAGCGACGCCAACATCTGTCGTTTTCCTGGTGACCGTTTTGGACTAAATAGTATAACATATCCGGAAGCCATCATTCGTTCATATCCTATTGTTCCAACAGATTTGCAATCACAAACGTACGAACTACGATATTCTACGAAACGTGACCACCAACCGGCAGATTTCTTCACGAAAGCACTATCTAATAGTTCCCACCTTGATTTAGGACTTGGCTATTTCAGTAGTGCATCATTCAACGTGTTGGCTTGTGGTTTCTCCCATTTTATCAAGAATGGAGGAAACATGCGCATGTATATCAATCCGAACCTGACAGAAGATGATTACGCGCTCCTTAAAGCAAACCGTCCCGAAGATTTTGAACAGCGATTGCTTGAATCGTACGACGAGTTATTCAATATCCTATCCAAGCGTGACGAATTATTCTTCCGCTGCTTGGCATATCTCATCCAGCAGGAACGCATAGAAATTCGTATCGCAGTACTCAAAGAAGGTGGTATTGCACATGAGAAATTTGGCATATTCACCGACACTAAGGGTGACGAAGTTGTATTCAATGGTTCCATGAACATGACCGCTTCTGGGCTGACACGCAATATAGAATCCATTGATTGCATCTGCTCGTGGCATAACGAAGAAAATAAGCAACGCATTGCTACCTATCATCATGATTTCGAAACCGTTTGGGATGGTTCCAACAGCGATGTGATTATCTATGACGCAAAGCAATTCTGTAAAAAGATAGTCACTCGTTATAACACGGAGACGATTGACGAGATTGTAGAAGACGAATACGAGGCAATTAAGGAATTGGAAACCGCAGCGGCTCAACAGGTAATCGAAGAACCGCATTTCCCATCTAAGTTCCCTGGGGCATTCCAATATCAGAAAGATGCATATCAGGCATGGTGTGACAGAGGGAAACGTGGCGTGTTCGCGATGGCGACCGGTACTGGTAAGACAATAACCTCTCTCAATTGTGCTTTAGAGGAATACTACAACGATGGTTTCTATCGGCTCATTGTCTTAGTTCCTTCAATCGCTTTGGTAGAGCAATGGGAAGAAGAGGCATCCAACTTCAATTTCCGAAATATCATTAAGGTGTCCTCTACTAATAGCCAATGGCGAGCAAAACTATTGGCACTAAAAGGTAAAATTGCAAGAGGAAAGAGTGCCAACTACGTAGTTATTTCCACCTACACTTCGTTTGCTATGAGGGATTTCCAACAAATCCTTCCTTCTATCTCTGAAAATGCAATATTGATAGCAGATGAAGCGCACAATATCGGAGCGAACCTCGTGCGTGAGGCATTCCGTAGATTAACCATTGACAGAAGAATAGCACTGTCCGCTACACTTCAACGCGTATATGACGAGGAAGGCACCAAGGAAATAGAGACCTTCTTCAACGACTCATTCCCATATACCTACAGCTTCTCGATGAGCAAGGCTATTAAGATAGGTCGTTTGATGCATTATTTCTATCATCCTCGTGTGGTATATCTTGATGAAGATGAAATGACAAAATACGCTCGCTATACCAAGCAACTGCTGCAAATGTATAACGAATCAACTGGTTCTTTCTCCGACCCAGATCAAGCGCAACAATTACTTATGCTCCGTAAGAATATCCTGCACAAGGCTCGTAACAAGATGAATGCCTTTGTAGATATCATTCGTGAGATAGGAGAAGATAAACTAAAGTATTGTTTCGTTTATTCGGCATCTGGAAAACGTTACGATCAAGCAAAAGATGAGAATGAACAATATGACTTGGAGATTCTCAAACAAATGCTTGCAATAACCAAGCAGATATTCCCATCTGTTCGTTGTAACTCTTATACCAGCAACGATTCTAAGGAATTACGCAAGCAGAAACTCGATGCTTTTGCCGCTGGTCAGATCGATGTACTATTTGCTAAGAACTGCTTGGACGAAGGAGTAGATGTACCGCGTGCAGAATATGGAATTTTTACATCCAGTTCTGGCAACCCAAGACAATTCGTGCAACGGCGTGGACGTCTACTTCGTACACATCCCGCTAAACGATACGCCTATATATATGATATGATTGTAGCACCCAACTTCCGTTCTCCGCAATATGACCGAAAATGGTGGGCTATGGAGAAGAGTTTGGTCATGGGAGAAATGAGACGTGTAGCCAACTTTGCATGTCTTGCCGACAATTACTACACTGGTGCTATTAACCAACTTCAAGAGTTAATCGGCTTTTACGAAATCGACTTAGATGGACTAGTCCTTATTGAAGACGAGAAGAATAAATAACCCGCAAATATGAAAGCAGAAGAAGTATTCAGAAACTTAATGGAATCAGATGAGTTGCTAACTCACCTCGGCATTCCTAAAGAAGAAGTAGCTACGGAAACCTACATTGGGGAATCCGAAAACCCTACTATCGAAATAATCAAAGATGTCATTCGTGGCGTTGAAGATAAGAAGGGTGAAGCGCGTGTATACCAAAACATTCTGAAATTAAAAGATTAACACCATGGGAGCTATCATTAAATCAGTGGCCTTTCAAAACTTCTATAACTACTATGGAAGTTACGAGAACAACCTGTATCGGTTTACAGAAGGCATAAACATTATCAGTGCTGATAACAACATGGGTAAATCCAAGTTCTATAATGGATTCCTATGGGTGTTACATGACCAAGTGTACGATTCGGATGACAGAACAATCCACACGGCCAAAGATTCTTACGAGAAAATGGCATCTGCAAAAGCACGTCGTGAAAACGATGAGTTTAGTATGGGTGTGAGAATTGTCTTTGTGAACGATGATGTTGAATACACCATTGAAAGAAGAGTGCATTTTACAAAAGAAGATGGCAGTTGGAAAACGATTCCTATTCTTGATGTATACCATCTTGTTGATAATAGCGACATGCCTATCCTCGATGTGGAAAAGAAACAACAAACACTCCGCTTGTTAATTCCGAGTGAAATTAATAAATACGCTCTCCTTCAAGGCGAGTCTATTGAGGGTCTGGTGAATCTTTCTTCTAACGATGGACTAGAAGAAACTATTAATGATTTGGCTGATATTAGAAATGTGATTGAAATGTGTGAATTGGCAAGCAAATTGGCAGGGCGGGCTGCTAAAGAAGCCAATGACATTGAACGCAAGAATACAAAGGCTGGATCGGACTTAGCTGATAAGCAAGCAGAAAGAGATAAATATAAGAAGTGGATAGACGAAGCCGAGGAAAAAATTAAGACCTGGTATAAAGAACTTGCAGAAGCCAAAACTATAAAGGAAGAATGTGGTCGAGAAATCTCCAATACAACGAAACGAGCTAAGTTGCGTACTGAATACGAAAATGAGAATGAGAAATTAAAACGAATGGAGAAAGAAAGAGATGCAAAGGAACTATCCGTAACATCTCGCCTATTCGACGAAAACTGTCCGTGGGTACTGTATGGCCTGAAAGATGAGATTGACCAATTCGACGCAAACCGTATTGCCTACCTCAACACTAAAAGGGATGCTGAAATTAGAAACAATCCGGATATCTTACTTCCAGAAGGTTCCCCGGATGCGCCTTCTTTGAAGAGAATGTTGGAAACAATGGTTTGCGAGGTATGTGGCCGTTCTCTGAAAGACGATCCAGAGGCTTATGCGCACGTCAAACGTATTTTGGAACGACCACAAAAACCTGTACATGAAGATCAGGCATCTATATCCGATTTCTTTGGCTATTTGCAAAAAAATACGGGTAGTTACGTGCGTTCTATTGCTATGATAGATGAGGACTTTAATAATTTTATGGAAGCCCTCGATGAGCTCAATGACCGGATTGAAGCACAAAGATCTTTGGTAGATGCCAAAAAGAATGAACTTATGATGTACGGAGTGGGAGAACATTCTGCTGAGAGTGACGCTATTCTACTTAGCAAATATACCCAAGCTGATAAAAAAATCACAGATCTCGAAGGTAGTATCCGATACAACAAAAGCAACATTGAAATCTGGACATTGCAATATGAGAAATGCGTACGAGAAATTGCCAAAAAGCAAGATAACTCAGAGGTGGAGAAGGCAAGGGATTTCGCAGAGAGATTAGCGAATATCCAGAAACTATTTGAAGCGACAAAAGAACGTATCTTCAATAAGATTGTTGATAACCTTCAAATTGAGGCTAACGAGATGTATGCGCGTCTGACGGAAGGCAATCAAACGAGTGGAGGAACTCTTGATTTCCAACGCTTAGAAGATGGCACTGTCAAAGTACGCGTATTAGCAGCTTCTGGAGAAGAATTAACGGGTAATGGTACTGGTTTCCAAAGAATGAAACAATTAGCTTTGGTCATGTCCATCATATCGTCTAAATCGGCAAATAGACATTTCGACTATCCCTTTATCTCGGATGCACCATTCTCCGAGTTTAGTTTCAACTTTATCAATAATTTCCTCAAATTAGCTCCGACCGTATTCACACAGAGCATCATTATGATCAAAGATCTTTGTGACCCGAGTCGACCGACTCTCTTGACACACGATGGAGATAAGATTGTTGAGAGAATGAATAATGGAGAAGTCAAAGGTATGTTCTATGTCAATTATACTGATACTGATCGACCAGACGCTTCTGATATCGAAACTAAAAAACGTTGCTACACTGAATATAAATAATCGCTTATGAATGCTGTTCAATTTAGAGAGCGTATAAATGCTTTACGCCCCATGTACGACGAGCAATATAATCCCTTAATGGAGAAAATTTCACAGAAGGGAGATTCTACAGGTAAAGGTAACGTGTCTACATTTGGTGCCTTTTATCAAACATATATGTATGCCTTCCTATTAGGTCTTCGTATTGGAGAAAAGAAACTGGCAGAACACAAAGGTAGAGATTTTGCTCAAATTGGAATGTGGAAACCAGGTCCATTAAAAGACTTTATTCTACTTACATTATTTAATCGCACCAGCGAGATGGGTTATAGTTGGATGGACTTAGATGGTGCTAAGCATGAAGAAATCGAGCAATTCCTAAGAGTATTCCAAAAAGAAATGGAAGGCTATGCTAATCGTGGATTGGCATACCTGCAAGATAAGTTCGATAACGAAAAGTACCTTTTCGAAGACCCAAATGTCTTTATGAACCTTTTGATGGAACTACAACCGGCGGAATAAACCTTGGATACGTATATATCAACACATAGAGAAGCACTAGATAAACTTCAGCTCATGCTGAAAAATTTCGATATGTCATTCGGAACATCCAATAAACTGTTTCGGGTGGCTATCGTTATGGAGATTCTTAATGTTCAATGCCTTTTTGAACAACTCTATGCCAAGTGGCAAGAAGATTTGCCATGGGGAGTAGATGCAGATGAAGACATAAATTTTGCGGAATGGGCAGGATACCAGACTTGGGCTGATTTAATCTCGTCCGCAAGGCAAAACATCTGTATAGATAACATTCCTGTAGATCTTGGTAACGGCAATTATGCGGGCGATATTGCAAAGTTTGTCAAAAAGGGATTTAACAAGAACCTAAAAGCCGTATTCAAGAGTTCGTTCAGTGGTAATTGGCAAGAGGTACTCGAACCATACTTAGCGTTAACTTCCGATAAGGAAAGCGTGCTGAGTTATGGAGAAATGGTATATTATGCAATTGAACAACTACGCTCAACTTTACGCAATATTGACCGTCTGTTAAGAAATCCTTCCGACACGCAACTATTGAGATATTATTATGCTATCGACCAGAATTGTTATCCTGCATGGCATCCAATTGAAGGGAAAATAGCTGATATCCATAAAAGCGACCTACCTCAAAAAAAGAAAGAAAATAATCTTAAAGCATATCGAGATGAACTGATCAAGGACCTCATTCGTTCAAAGATTCTTGATGAGAAGTTAGAGCATTGTAATAACTACGATGTGAAAGACTTTATGAACGAGCACAAAGACGAATATCCAGAAGAATCCGCTCGCATCATTGTTACCGTAGACGAGTTTGGTGACCTCTCAAAAGATGCCACAAAGATAAAAATCGCTCGTTATCTATTTGAACAACGCCACGATTTCCCCGTCCCTTGTCTCCATCAATTCTTTGCCTACCTTCATGGTTTCCAATTGGTCAACAAACACTTGCAATATGTAGCTGCCGGTAAAACAGAACGCAGACCAAAAGAGCCTGCCCAGCAAGACCGCACCTATATCACCTTCACAATGAGTGGTATAACCGTCGGTCATATCGACATGCTCCGTCAAAAACTCATCCAAGTCGGCTGGATCGCCAAAGACACACTCCCAGACGACTTCTACAAACTCTTCTCCGGCAAGACCAACAGTACCAAAATAACATGGACCGGAGCAGTAGGTAAAGGCATGTTGCTCTTCCTCTTCCAAAAGATGGTCGATCAGGGCGAAATAGTTGTGCCCGACAACCATAGTATCACAACTATCCTTGAATCGCATTTCGTCGATGAACACGGAATTTACATCTCTGGTCTCAACAGCAGCAAGGAGAGTTCGAAGCATTTCCCCATCGTCAAAGAGTGCCTTGACATCCTCCAATTAGAGGTCAACAACGACTAATTCTTCGGTAACTTTTTCGGCAACCGAAGAAAAAAATACAAAAATTATCATTTTTATCGGAATTCCTTATCTTTCAAGGAGTTCCGATATTTTTTTTGTGCCTATTCCTCAACTTTTTCCCGCCTTTACCGAAAAAACTACCGAAAAACATACCGAAAAAATCAGCCATTTTTTAGTAGGGGTGTAGGCTGTCCAACTGACAATCGCGTTGATTGCAGATAAAACACAGCCCAAACACCATTATGTTTAAAAACCAATTTAATTGCTTAACGCCCCCGGAGAAAATCTATCTCCCAGACGGCACAGAACTCCGCCTTTGTGTAGGCGCAGTACCAAGACAAGGGCACGCGAAACTCTATTGTTCCGCGATGGGTATCTTCTTCTCCCTCTCTTCTAGAGGGCTGAACCAGATCAAATGCTACCACGTCAAGAACTTCAAAGCCAAACCCAACGTCCATTCCTACTATCCTCGGATGTGCGGCTTCATCGGCAATCCGTATTGTCATCTTCTTGTCGCTATCGCTTGGATCGGTCCCCGTCGCTTCAACCATGAGTGTCATCATCTGAACGGCAACCACACCGACAACCGCGCGTCCAACCTCATCTGGCTCACGCACTCCGAACACCTCCATTTCGATGCAGCTCTCAAGAAA